>PBYF01000132.1 GCA_002729515.1 Deltaproteobacteria bacterium | reverse complement strand
TGCGCGCTCGACGACGGCGGCGTCAAATGCTGGGGGTCCAACGGCTCTGGGCGATCGACGGTTCCAGGTCTCGTGAACCCCAGCGCGGTCTCAGCGGGCTGGGGGCACACCTGCGCGCTCGACGACGGCGGCGTCAAATGCTGGGGGTACGACGGCTATGGGCAATCGACGGTTCCAGGCTTGGAATTTTCGCCCACGGCGGTACCCAGTTACCCGTTCGCGCTGCCGCTACTGATACTGCTCGCAGGGACGAGGGTGTTGAAACACAGGCGACGATGACCCGCCCCCTTTACAGCGATCCTGCATGCCATCGAAGAAGCGCACACGAATACCGGCCGCTCTCGCGGTACGGGACACGGGCCAGCGATCCTGACGGATCCGTTCCACCAGAAGCCGACGCGTCTTGGGTGTCAGCTTCGCGTTGGGATGAAGGTGCACCTGGGGTGTCTCCTCTCTGAGAGTTGCGGTCGTTGAGAAACCCCATTTCCTCAGAGAGAGCCCTCAGGTGTCTACAACGTCTTGAGGCACCACAGCCAGGGACAGGCCTGACGCGAGTGGCGTGACCGCTCGAAGACGCTGCCGAAGGTCATGGCACCGAACGAGAACTCCGACGCCTCGAAACCCGAAGCTCCGAGAGGACGTCTCCTCAGCTTCAGACGTCGAAACGCTCGCCCAGAATTTCCTCGCTCAGCGTCCAGAGACGCACCGCCTCCTCCGGGTCGACGGCGTAGGGCATGACACCTTCCATCGAGTCCAGCTGACGCGGCCCCGCGATGTGGCAATCCTCGAGGTAGCAACCGCCCTGGCCCTCTAGCTCGGGCGCCGTTGCGGCGTAGACCTGGGTCGCCGCGCCCGCTTCGACGGGCTTGAACTTGAGGCCCTTGCCGCCGGGGATGCGTGAGTTCATCAGCTCGATGTCCTCTTTCTGGAGGTGCCGGCCCAGCTCGGTGGCGATCGCGCCGGGGTGAATGCCGAAAGCGCGCACGCCTTTGGCCCGGAGCCGCCGGTCGAGTTCCACGGCGTGAAGCACGTTCGCGGTCTTGGCCTGCCCGTAGGCGACCCACTTGTCGTACTCCGTCTTCTCGAAGTGCGGATCGTCGAAGAGGACGGGGGAAAACCGGTGCCCGCCCGAACTCACGTTCACGACACGTGCCGGCGCACCAGCCTCGAGCGCAGGCGCCAGCAACGCCGTCAGCAGGAAGTGGCCCAGATGGCAGGTTGCGAACTGCATCTCCCAGCCCTCGTCGGTGCGTGCGACCGGGCATGCCATCACGCCGGCGTTGTTGATCAGGATGTGAAGCCGGGTGGTTTCTGCGAGCCAGGCCTTGGCGAATCGCCGCACGCTCTCGGGACGCTGGAGTTCGAGCTCCATCACCGAGACGTCCCCGTTTCCCGTTGCGGCGCGAATGTCGGCCGCAACCTTTTCGGCTTTTTGAACGTCGCGCGCCGTCAACGTCACCGCGGCACCAGCCTTCGCAAGGCCGCCGGCGGCCACGGCACCGAGCCCACCCGAAGCGCCCGTCACGATCGCGATCTGCCCCGTCAGATCGATCCCCTCGAGCACCTCGTCAACCGTCGTCTCGAATCCGAAACCCGCTCGATCCGCCATGAGACCTCCTAGATTCTCTCGATAATGCTGGCCGTGGCCAGTGCACCGCCGCAACACATCGCGATCAACGCCGTCGCTGCGTCCGAGCGTTCGAGTTCGTGGAGCGCGGTCGTGATGAGACGGCTGCCAGTGGCACCCACCGGGTGGCCCAGCGCAATGGCGCCGCCGTTCACATTCACCTTGTCCATGTCGGGCTTGTGAACACTTGCCCAAGAGAGCACCACGGACGCAAAGGCCTCGTTTACCTCGAAGAGATCGATGTCCCCGATGCCCATGCCCGACCGTTCGAGAACGCGGTGCGTCGCCTCGACCGGCCCGTCGAGGTGGTAGTAGGGATCGGAGCCGACGAGCGCCTGGGCCACGATGCGCGCCCGCGGCCGAAGACCCGCCGCCTTCGCCCGCTCTTCACTCATCCAGAGCACCGCCGCCGAACCGTCCGAGATCTGCGAACTGTTCCCGGCGGTGTGCATGCCGCCGGGAACGACCGGCTTCAGCTTCGCGAGCCCCTCGGAGGTCGAAGCGCGCGGGCCCTGGTCGCGATCGACCGTCTGCGTCTGGCCGCTCAGCTTCCCGTCCTCTCCAAAGACCTGCACCTCGACGCCGAGGATCTCCCGCCCAAAGCGGCCCTCCTCCTGCGCCCGGGCCGCATTCTGCTGCGAGCGCAGGGCCAGACCGTCCACGTCCTCCCGGGTGATGCCGCGCTTCTCGGCAATCCGTTGGGCGGCACCGAACTGATCCGGCATGTCCCACGGAAAATCTTCGGTGCGCGACGAGCCCGGGCCATTCATCCCCTCCGAGCCGAGTGGAACCCGCGTCATCGTCTCGACACCACACGCGAGGCCCACGTCGATGGCATCGGCTGTGATCAGATTGGCCACGAAGTGGTTCGCCTGCTGACTCGAGCCACATTGGCAGTCGACCGTGGTTCCCGGCACCTCGAAGGGAAGGCCCGCCGAGAGCCAGGCATTGCGGGCGATGTTGAAGGACTGCTCGCCGGCCTTGGTGACGCAGCCGCCCACCACCTGCTCCACCTCACGCGGATCGACGCCCGCCCGTTCGAGCACCCCCTTCTGGGAGAGCGCCATGAGTTCGGTGGCGTGAAACCCCGCCATCCACCCGCCTCGTTTTCCGATCGGCGTGCGCGCCGCCGCTACGATCACTGCTCTGGCCATGACTTTCTCCTCTCGATGCAGGACCCCTACCCTACCACCCGGACCGCGGGAGCCGGAACCTGCGCGGTGCGGTAACCGGGCTACCGCATCCCCCCGTCCACGATCAGGTCCGTTCCGGTCGTGAACGAAGACGCGTCGCTCGCCAGGTAGAGCACGGATCCGATGATTTCGTCGGGGTCCGCCACCCGCTTCTGGAGAGTCGCGGCGGCGGCACCGGCGCTGAAGCCCGGCACGTTCTTCTCCGCGCCCGCCATCATGTCCGTGGCGAAGGGGCCGGGGGCGAGCGCGTTGACCCGTACGCCGCGATCCGCCCACTCGGTCGCCATCACCCGCGTCAGGTTGAGGAGCGCGGCCTTCGAAGACGAGTAGGCCCCCACACCGGCCCCTCCCAGATACGCGCCGACCGTGATCACGTTGACGATGCTTCCACCGCCGTTCTCGGCCATGCGCGGCGCCACCTTCCCCGCAAGCCGCATGGGTCCCTTCAGGTTGACGTCGTAGATCTTGTCCCAGAACTCCGCGGTCATGTTCTCGACACTCATGAAGGTCGGATTGATCCCGGCGTTGTTCACCAACACGTCGATCCGCCCGCACTCCTTCCAGGCCCGGTCTACCAGGGAGTCGATCTGGTCCCAGTCTCCCATGTGGCAGGCCACACCCAGCGCCCGGCAGCCGCTCTGCTCGGCGATCTGCTTCGCCGCGGCGTCGCAAGCGTCCTGCTTGCGGCCGCTGACGACCACGGTGGCACCCGCTCCGGCAAGCCCGCGCGCCATGCTGTTTCCGATGCCCCGGGTACTACCAGTGACGATCGCCACCTTGCCCGACAGGTCGAAGATCTCACTCACTCGTTGTTCTCCTCATGGCTCAGGGAAGGAACGCTCCACCGTTGACACCGAGCACCTGGCCCGTCACCCAACTCGCCTCGTCGGAAGCGAGATAGACCACGGCGTGGCCGACGTCTTCGGGGGTACCGAGCCGCCCGGTCGGCTGCGAGGCCGCCAACCCCTTCACCGCCTCGGTGTCTCCCACGTTCGACATCAGGCCGAGCGAGACCGTGTTCACGGTGACCCCGCTGCGCGCCACCTCCAAGGCCAGGTGGCGCTGGAAGCCGATGGCGCCAGACTTTCCGGCACCGTACAAGCTGATCCCGATGGGCAGGCCCATCTGGCCCGCACCCGAAGAGATCGTGATGATGCGCCCGAAGCCGCTCTCGCACATGCCGTCGACGACCGCCTTGCAGCAGTTGGCGGGACCGTAGAGATTGATGTCGACGAAGCGTCGCCACTCCGTCACCGGCATCTCGCGGAACTGCATCAGCTGCATGGTCGGACCGCCCCCCGCATTGCCGGCATTGTTTACCAGAATTTCGACGGGGCCGAAGGCCTCGGCAACGCGCGCGACTCCCGCCTCGACGTCTCCGAACCGAGTGACGTCGAAGGCTGCGGGCATCGCCTCGCCCCCCGCCGCCTCGATCTGCCCGACCGTCTGCTTCGCACGCTCGTCGATGAGATCGTTCACCGCGACACGGGCACCCTGGGCGGCAAGCACTCGGGCGATTCCGACACCCATGCCCTGCCCCGCACCCGTCACGAGCGCGACCCTCCCGTTCAGTTCGAACATTTTCACCTCCTACCAACGGTTCCAGTGGATCACATCGGCGGCGGGCCTCCGACGCGCGCGCTTGAACTCCGTCCCCAGCGTGTAGGCAACGGGAAAGAGGCCGGCCTGGGTGTAATGCGGGTACGGAATGCCCAGCAGCGTCGCCGCCTCCTTTTCACGGTGCAGGTGCACCGTGGTCCAGGCGCTGCCTAGGCCGCGGCTGCGCAGCGCGAGCATGAAGCTCCAGATCGCAGGGATCACCGAGCCCCACAGGCTCGCCTGGGTGAAGATATCCTGAGTCTCCATGCGGCCCGCGATGCAGGGAACCAGGAGCGCCGGCGAGCGGTGCAGGTTCTGCGCCAGGTGCATCACGGATTCGGTCATGCGGTCGAAGCCCGGATCCTGCCGGGCTCGCTCCCCCAGCTCGCCGCTGTCGTACAGCTTCGAGTACTCCTCGATGGCCTCGTTGTAGAGTCCGGCGAGTTTTTCGATGGTGTTGCGGTCGTCCACCACGACCCACCGCCACAGCTGCATATTCGAGCCGTTCGGTGCCTGGAGCGCAACCTCGATGCATTCCCCGATCAGCGCCCGGGAAACGGGTCTTTCGAAGTCGAGTCGTTTTCGGACGGCGCGCGTCGTCGTCAGCAATTCGTCAGGCGTGAGCAAAAGCGTCATCGGCATTCTCATTCCATTTGAAGCGTTCGAAGAGCGAGGAGCACCCCATGCGGATCTCCTCGCCGGAAAGACCGTACTCCTCGAGGCTGCACAGGTGCTCCGGGAGCATGCGGTCGAGCGCCAGGCACACGGCGCCCAGCGCGGCGTGCAACGGCCAGACGATGGCGAGGAACCGCACCACCTTGCGCCGCTGCGCAGACATGGGCTCGGCGAAGGCGAGCCGGAACATCTGGGAGAAGAGCCGGAACATCTTGAAGAAGAGCCGGAACATCTGGGAGAAGAGCCGGAAGTTGAAGGGCATCACGAAACGTGGACCGCTGTCCCGTCGAGTGTCCGCACCTCACGCCCCAGTTCCTCGAGAAGCGGCTTCGAGTAGACGATGCGGCCGGTGAGTATCGGCTCTGTCGGCTCGCAGAGCGCGAGTGCCGATTCGGCCATGCACTCCACCGGCTCGGCAGTGGCCTTGTGCTCGTCTGGAATCACCCCGATCGCCAATGCGCCGGGCGTCAACACAGCGGCCACCGGAGCCAACGAGTTCACGGCGATCGATGCCGAGAAGAACTCGGCAGCCATTCCCGCAGTCATGCGCTCGAGGAAGGCCTTGGTGGATCCGTAGAGGGTCGATCCACCCTCCATGGCGAATGCATCGTAGGGCGGACCCGCAGGCCACACCGATGTCACCGAGGAGATGTTGAGGATCCAGCCGCGACCCGCCGCTCGCATATCCGGAATCACCTGTTGAGAGAGGTCCCAGGGCGCGCGCGCATTGATTTCGAATGCTACGCGGAACTGCTTTTCGGAAATCTTCTCGGAAGGAACATAGAAGGACACCGCCGCATTGTTGACGAGGATGTCGATCGGACCGAGTTGCTCGCGGGTCTCACTCACGGCACGCGTGCGGTGATCGGCTTCCAAGAGGTCGCCCTGGACCGCGAAGGCTCGACCGCCGCGCTTCTCGATCGTACCCACTGTCTCCCGCAGCGTACCCGGAAGCTTCGGATGCGGGGCAAGGCTTCGCGCCGTCACGCCCACAGCCGCGCCCTCGGCGGCGAACCGCTCGGCGATCGCGGCACCGATGCCGCGGCTCGCTCCGGTTACGAGGGCCACCTTTCCGTCGAGAATCCCCATGTCGACCTCCCCGGGCCCGGCAGTGTCCGACATTTACTTGACAAAGACAAAATGAATTCCTCAGGCTGGTCCGGCATGCCCCTCGAACGACACCGGCAGCGCGTGGAGGCCCCGCTCCAGCAGCGGCCCCACGGCCGCAGCGAGGGCCCCACGTGAGCCCGGAATTCCGGGTGTACTGCAGCATGGATCAGCGCATGCCGCTGTCGCAGGTACCCGCCCACGCCCGGCGTGCCGAGGCACTGGGTTACGACGGACTCTGCGTCCCCGAAGCCGTACACGACGGACTCGCCGCCGCGACGCTCGCTCTGCACGCGACAACGCGTCTGCGGGTGGCAACGAGCGTTCTGGTCGCCTTCCCGCGCAGCCCGATGACCACCGCCGTCGCCGCCTGGGATCTGCAGGAGATGTCCGGCGGACGCTTCGAACTGGGACTCGGCTCCCAGGTGCGCGGTAACATCACTCGACGCTACGGGGTGGCTTGGACTCCACCCGCCCCGCGCATGCGCGAATACGTGGACGCGCTGAAAGCCATCTTTCGCTGCTGGCAAGGCGGCGACGATCTGTGCTTCGAGGGCGAGCACTACCAACTGACACGCATGCAGCCCTTCTTCAAGCCGGACCCGCTCGAGCACCCCGCCCCAGCCATCTTCCTTGGCGGCATCGGGCCGGCGATGACGGCACTCGCCGGCGAGGTCTCCGACGGACTGATGACCCACCCGACGAATACAGCGCCGCGCTACATCCGCGAGGTGGTTCAGCCGCGAATCGCGCGAGGTGCCGCGCGTTCGGGGCGGGATCCGGCGCACGTGGGCCTGATGGTGGGTCCTCTCACCGCCACCGGCACAAAGCCCGCGGACGTCGCCCGCGAGCGTGAGAACGTGCGCCAGATGCTCACCTTTCTCTACTCGACGCCCTCCTACTGGCCGAGTCTCGAGATCTTCGGCTGGCAGGAGCGCGGAGAACACCTCCACCAGCTGACACGTGAGGGACGCTGGGACGACATGAAGAACGTGATCGACGACGCCATGCTCGACACGTTCTCCCCCACCGGGACCTACGACGAGATCGCGGACATCCTCGCAGAATGGTATGGCGACCTCACGAACTGGATCCTCTTCCCGATCCCCGACGACCCGGCTCGCGACCCGGAGGCAGCGAAGGTTCTCGACCGGCTGCGCGCGGGTTCCTGAGCCCACACTCCGGGGAGCGCAGCCCGTAAAGCTCGGCCTCTTCCTCGACTACTCCGGCAAGCGATTCCACCTGCCCGTGCCGACCCGGCGGGAACGCGGCCCTAGATCAGGCCTGGCGCGTCGCCACTCCCCGGTACATATGAGCGAAGATTCCGGGGCCCTTGGCGCGAAATCGATCCATCGACGCGAGTTCGAAACCACCGTCCGCGACGAGGCGGTCGATACGGCGGTTGATGTTGCAGCCATCGGCAAGCCGGCGCCAGAACGGATTGATGCGGTCCTGCCAGGCCGCGGTCGAAGCGTTGGGTGCGCGGCCGTGTTCGATGAACACGTAGCGTCCACCCGGCTTGAGCACCCGACGCATCTCGGCGAGGGCCAGCGACACTTCGGGAATCGAGCACAGTGTCCAGGTGGTGACGATGCAGTCGAAGCGCCCCGCGTCGAAGGGAAGCTCACCGTCGGCGCGCAATGTGCAGCGCTCCAGCGGAAAACGCGTCTGCGCAATCCGCGCTCCGACCTTCGGCACCGATGAGGCATCCATGGGGTCGACTCCGGTCAGCGATTTCACGCCGCTGCCGTAGTGCTCGAGATTACGTCCCGTGCCAAAACCCACCTCGAGCACCTCGCCCTCCACCTCCACGAGCGTCTCGGGGCGCAGGTCGTCCATCATCCCCATGAGACAGTCCTGGAGCCGGGGCTTGATGAAGTCGCGCAGGGCCATTCCCGCAAGGATGACTCGAAGACCCATCGGGCGCCACAGACGGGTAAGATGCCGGACCCGTGAGGGAGAAGCCCCCAGAGAGGAACCCGAGCCATGGCAGAGCCCGTCGTCATCGTCGAAAAGGAAGGCCACACCCAGGTCGTCACGCTCAACCGCCCGGAGAAGCGCAACGCCGTGAACTCCGAGGTCATGTGCCGTCTCTACGACGCGTGGGTCGCACTCGATGAAGACGACGACCTCAGCGTGGCGATCCTGACCGGTCGCGGAAACACCTTCTGCGCGGGCATGGATCTCGCGGAGATCGGCAAGATGCGCAGCGGAAAACCCGACAACGAGTACATGGAACGGGTGCTCGAGAACAACGAGATGATCATGGGCGCCTGGCTCAAGACCTACCGGCCACGCAAACCGGTGATCCTGGCCGCCGAGGGCTTTGCCCGGGCCGGCGGTACGGAGATTCTCCAGGGAACGGACATCCGCGTCGCCGGAGAGAGTGCCATGTTCGGCGTGACGGAAGTGCAGCGGGGGCTCTTCCCCATGGCGGGCTCGGCGGTGCGGCTGCGCCGCCAGATTCCCTACGCCGTGGCCGCCGAGATGCTGCTCACCGGCGAGGACATGCCGGCGCGCCGCGCACACGAACTCGGACTGGTGAACCACGTGGTGCCCGACGGGCAAGCACTGGCAAAGGCCCACGAGATCGCAAACCGGATCGCGGAAAACGGACCGCTGGCGGTGAAGGCGATCCTGGCCACCCTGCGCGAGACGGAGACGCTCCCGGAAAGCGACGCCTTCGAGATCGAGACGCGTTTCGGCATGGAGGTGATGACCTCTGCGGACGCGGCCGAGGGCCCGCGCGCCTTTCTGGAAAAACGCAAGCCCGTCTTCAAGGGACGCTGATGCGTAGACGTTTGAGCAGGCGATCGTGAGTAAAAAAGACTGGAAGCCGCATCTCGACGAACTCGAACGCCGGCGGGCCGCCGCCCGTACCATGGGCGGCCCCGAACGAATCGAGCGCCTGATGACGCAGCGGGGCAAGCTCGACGCGCGCACCCGGCTCGACCTGCTCTTCGACGCGAACAGCTTCGTCGAACTCGGCCCGCTGACCGGCGGCGAAAAGGTGCCGGGAGACGCACTGGTCGCGGGCTTCGGCCAGGTCGAGGGACGCACGGTGCTCGCCGCCGCCGAGGATTTTACCGTTCTGGGCGGTTCGATCGGCTCGGGATCGATGGCCAAGCGCTACCGGGTCTGCCAGCTCGCGCTCCAGGAGGGAGTGCCCCTCGTCTTCATGCTCGACGGCGCCGGGCACCGGCTCACGGACACCGGGGGCGGTGGCCGAGCGCCGAACGACCTGCTCGCACTGGCCGACTGCTCGGGGCAGATCCCGATGCTGTGTCTCGTGCTCGGCGCGTCGGCGGGTCACGGTGCGCTCACCTCGCCGCTCTCGGACTTCACGATCATGAGCGAATCGGCATCGATGTTCACCGGCGGGCCGCCGCTGGTCAAAGCGGCGCTGGGCCAGGACGTGACCAAGGAGCAACTCGGCGGAGTCGAAATCTGCACCGAGATTGCGGGCACGGCCCACAACGTGGCTTGCGACGACCCGTCCGCCATCGCTCTGGCCCGCCGCTACCTCCAGTTCTTTCCACAGAACCACAATGAGCCCGCACCGCGGCGCGACGGACCGGACACGGGCCCGCGACTTCTGGACTCCATCCTCGAGATGATCCCTCCCGACGACCGCAAGCCCTACGCGATGCACGAAGTCATCAGACTGCTCGTCGACGCGGGTGAGTTTCTGGAGATCCAGCCGAAGTACGGCACGACCCTCATCACAGCCCTCGCCCATCTCGGCGGTCACTCGGTTGCCATCGTCGCCAATGAACCTGCGGTGCGCGGGGGTGCCGTCGACAGTCCGGCCGCAATCAAGGCCATGGACTTCATCGAGACGGCGGACGCCTTCAACCTCCCGCTCATCTTCCTGGCCGACAACCCGGGGGTAATGGCCGGAACCAAGGCGGAGCGCGAGGGTATCCTCAAATGGGGCGGCAAGATGTTCAAAGCCCAGCGCCGCGCCACGGTGCCGAAGCTCCACGTGACGTTCCGCAAGGCATTCGGCTTCGGTGCGACCACGATGGCACAAAACCCCTTCGACGAGCAGACGCTTTCCCTCGCCTTTCCGAACCTGACCATGAGCTCCATGCCCGCGGCATCGGGCGGACGCGCCTCGCGGTTGGACGAAAAGGACCAGGCCGAAATCGAACGCATCCAGGCGGGAGGTCCCTGGAGCATGGCGGCCGGCATGGTCTACGACGACATCATCGACCCGCGTGAACTGCGCAACGCATTGCTCGAGGGTCTAGCGCTGGCCGAGGGTCGGCTCGGAAACCCTTCGACCGAGGAGCGCTGAGCCCCAAGCGGAAGTCCGTCCGAACGGATCGAAGGCTTCCGAGGAGTCGAGACATGTCGATCTGGCAGCCGGGACCGCGCCCGGATTGGGTGCGCCGTTTCAACGCACTGGGCGAACCCGCCTGGATCCCCATCGACGGTGAGGCCCTGCTCGAAGAGGTGCAGACCCGCACGGGCCTCACCGACTTCGGCGGGGATTCCTGGCGTGAGGGCTTCGACGTCTTCGTCGCTGCACTGGATCGCGAGGCCCAGCTCAACCTGGTGGGCCGCGTGCTGGCGCGGTCCGACCTGCTGAACTGGCTCGAGAACCGCCTGCGGATCACCGACGCCGTGAAGCGCAATCCCGAGATCGAACGCGAGCGCATCGAGGCGCCCGTCTTCATCACCGGGCTGCCGCGCACCGGCACGTCGATCCTGCACGAGCTGCTCGGGCAGGACCCCGCGCACCGCGTGCCCCGGGCCTGGGAGGTGCGCTACCCGGTCCCGCCGCCCGAGACCGCGAGCTACGCCATGGACCCCCGCATCGAACGCGCCGAGCAGGATATCCGGTTCTGGTGCGACATCGTGCCCGAATACGACAGCATGCACGAGCTCGGTGCGCGTATTCCGGTCGAGTGCGTGCAGCTCATGGCCCACGAGTTTCGCAGCGACGAGCTTCCGGGGCGTCACCTGGTTCCATCGTATTCCGCCTGGCTCGCCGGAGCTGATCTCGAGCCCGCGTACGCATTCCACAAGCGTATGCTCCAGCTCCTGCAGTGGCGCTGCCCCGGTGAGCGATGGGTTCTGAAGGCACCCTCCCATCTTCCGGCGCTGGCACCGCTACTCGCCGTCTACCCGGATGCGCGCATCGTGCACACACACCGGGATCCCCTGAAAGTACTTCCCTCGGTGGCGAGCATCCTGTTCTCGACGGCCTGGGTGCGCTCGGATGCGGTCGACGCACAGCAGGTACTCGGCTGGTTCACAGGAAAGACGTGCCGGCACCTCCTCGACAGCGCCGAAGCCGTTCGTGCCAGCGGCGTGGCCGCGCCCGAGCAGTTCTTTGACGTGCGCTATGCAGACCTGATGCGCGATCCCTTCGAAACGCTGGCCGGGGTCTACCAGCACTACGAAATTCCCTTCACGGCCGAGGCCGAGAAAGCCATGCGCCGTTATCTGGCTGAAAAGCCCAAGGGAAAGCACGGCGCGCATAAGTACGGGTTCGAGCACACCGGCCTGGACATGGAAGAGGAGCGGCGCCGGTTCGCCGACTACCTCGAAAAATACGGTGTGCCAGCGGAGGGATAGAACTTGTCTTCGGTCGAAGCGAGCAAACAGGCGGTCTGGGACTACTTCGAGAAGATGCGCACCGGCGAATCCGGGACTGCGGATCTCTTCACGGAAGACGTCACGTGGTGGGTTCCCCCGAGTCTGCCTCTGGCGGGCACGTACGAGGGACGGGAGGCTGTCGTAAGCATGATGGCCCAGGGCATCCATCTCTACGACATGGGCACACCGATGCAGGTCGAAGTCCTGGAGATGGTCGCCGAGCCCGACCGCGTCTGCGTACAGCTCGTGATCCGGGCGCGCACCGCGAAGGGAGAAGACTACGAGAATCACTACCACTTCGCGTTCCGGCTCCGCGAGGGAAAGATCTGTGCCGTGCGCGAATACGTCGACACCCTCTACGCCCAGCGCAAGCTCTTCGATTGAGGAGCAGGTGAAGAACCGACGGAGACGCACATGACGGACCTCGACGGAAAAGTCGCCGTCGTCACCGGAGCCGGTGCCGGAATCGGCCGGGCCAGCGCCCTATGCCTCGCCCGGGCGGGCGCCGCCGTGATCGCGAACGACATCGACGCGGACGCCGCAGACCAAACGGCCGAAGCGATCCGCGCTGCCGGAGGCCGAGCGGATGCACACTCCGGCGATGTCACCGAGCCGGGCCTGGCAGATGCGCTCGTAGGGCGCGCGGTGGAACGCTTCGGATCCCTGTCAATTTTCCATGCCAATGCGGGCGGCGCACGGCCCGAGCCGATGGACAGCATGACCGAAGCGGCCTATCGCGAAGTAATGGCACTCAACTTCGACGCGGTCTGGTCCGGAACCCAGGCCGCGCTCCGAACGATGCTTTCTGGCGGCGGCGGAGCGATCGTGGTGACTTCGTCGGGCGCCGGCGTCAGTGCCGAGCCCGGGCTCGCCGCCTACGGTGCCGCCAAGGCCGCTGTCATCTCGCTGGTGCGCAACCTCGCGGTCGAATATGCGGCGCAGGGCATTCGCGCCAACGCCGTGGTCCCTGGACCGATCGAAACGGTCCAGATGCGCGCGTGGCTCGACAGCCTGCCCGACCGCGGCGCCGAATTCGGTGCGCGGGTGCCGGCGGGCCGCCTCGGCCGCCCGGAGGAGATCGCCGAGGCAGTGCTCTTCCTGGCTTCGGACGCCGCGTCGTTCGTCAACGGTGCAGCGCTTCCCGTAGACGGCGGCGTCGTCGCTCGCCTGGCCTCGCCCACCGCCGGCTGACCCTCGGCTCGAGCCCCGGGGAGGCGCCCGATGTGCGGCGACACCTTCGCGGCGTAGATGTCGAGTGCCGCAGCGCAGAGGTCTCGCAGGCGAGAAGGCGGGGAACGAAGAGCCGTGACTGCCGCGGCCGCAGGGTACACTAGTGTCATGAGTGACGGGACATCTTCTGCCGTTCCCATTGGCCCACGCGAGCCCGAAGTCAGCACGCACATCGGAATGCCGGCCGGCTCGGGAACCTGAACCCTTTTGCCTGGAGAAACCGCCAATGCCCATCGAACTCTCCGCCGGTCTGCTTCCCCACCGGAACGCGCCGCGCATCGCCAAGCTCGCCGAAGAGCTCGGCTACGCCCGTCTCTGGGTCTACGATTCGCCAGCCCTGTACGGCGACGTCTGGATCACCCTGGCGCGGGCTGCCGAGGCAACGCAGCGCATCGGCCTCGGCACGGGTGTGATGGTCCCGCATCTCCGCCACGTCCTGGTGACCGCGAGCGCCCTCGCCAATATCGAAGAACTGGCCCCGGGACGCATGACGCTGACCGTCGGAACGGGCTTCACCGCGCGAATGACCTTCGGCCAGCGCCCGCTGCCCTGGAAAGAGGTGGCGGACTACGTGCGCGCGCTTCGCGGCCTGCTGCGCGGAGAGACGGTCGCATATGAAGGTACCAAGCTCCGCATGATGCACCCGGAGGAGACCGCACCTGCCCGTCCGATCGAAGTCCCGATCCTGATCGGTGCCAACGGGCCGAAGGGACTCGCCGTCGCTCGCGAACTCGGCGACGGCGTGATGTCCGTGGGGGTGCCCCAGCCGGGCTTCGCCCACAGCGCCATGCTCCAGACCGGGACGGTGCTGCGCGATGGTGAGGACTTCACCACGCCCCGGGTAATCGACGCTCTCGGCCCGACGGCAGCGGCCGGCTACCACGCCGTCTACGAGTCGGCCGGCGCCGCCGTCGACGACCTGCCCAACGGGAAAGCCTGGCGCGAGGAAATCGAGCGCTTCCCCGAAGACGAGCGCCACCTGCACGTTCACGAAGGGCATTTCGTTCGACTCTCGGAACTCGACCGGCGCCACGTTTCGCTGGCCATCGCAGGCGGTGGGCTCGTGGGAACCCCGGAACAGATTCGCGAAAAAGTCGCCGCCCTCGAAGCGGGCGGTTGCACCGAGATCTTCTACGCGCCCATCGGAGACATCGAAACCGAACTCCGCGCGATGGCCGAGGTACTGCTCGGCTAGCGCCCCGCGGGCTGGCCGAAGCCGTCGCAGGGCCCGCGCCATGCGGCCGGAGCCCCCCGTGCGATACTACTCGTCTCGAACATTCCGAAGGCGAGGAGGAGGTGAGAAATGACCGCGTACCCCCGCGACGAACTCGAGGAGATGCTGCACCGCTGGGTGGCTGCCAACGACGAGGCCGGCCGCACCGGCGACTGGTCGCCCATGGGCGGCTTCTACACCGAAAACGCCCTCTACACCTGGAACAACGGCCCCGGCTGGGAATTCGCAGCCCGCGGCCGCAAGGAAATCGCCGACTGGGTCTTCGGCACCGAAATGGCGGGTCTCGAGCACTGGACCTATCCCTACGTCCGCACCCTGATCGACGAGCAGAAGGGAGAAATCCTCGGCATTTGGCGCCAGATCGCACCGGACCGGGACCCGGACGGGAAGCCCTACGAGATCGCTGGGACCGGCGGATCGTGGTTCCGTTATGCCGGTGACTTCAAGTGGAGCTGGCAACGCGACTTCTTCGACCACTCGAACGCGGGTGCCGTATTCATGACGATGCTGAAAAACGGAGACCTCACCGTGAGAATGCAGGAACGCATGAAGAAGGGCTCCGACATGCCTGGCTGGGTCAAGCGGCGGGAATTCGACTGGTACGAGACGATCGCCGACCGCGAGACCTGAAATCAGGCTAGGATTCCGGGCTTGAACGCCTTGGTGATCGGAGTTGCGTTCCTGCTCCTCGCCGCCTGGAGTTGGGGCCGCTGGACGGACCCCCAGATCGATTTTGGGAACGAGCTGTACATCGCTTGGCAGCTCGCAGAAGGCAAGGTCCTCTACGGGGACATCGCCCACCGCAACGGGCCGCTTTCCCATTACTGGAACGCCCTGCTCTTCCAGATCTTCGGCGTTTCGCTCCGGACGCTGGTGTGGGCGAACCTTGCGGTGCTGGCGGCAATCTGCACGCTCGCCTTCGCGATATTGCGACGCGCGGCGGACACGCGCACGGCCACGGTATGCGTTCTGGTGCTGCTGGGGATCTTCGGTTTCTCCCAGTACGGCGACATAGCGAACTACAACTACGTGACGCCATATCACCACTTCCAGACCCACGGCATCGCACTCGGGCTCGGCATGCTCTGGGCGCTTCTGCGCGCTCTCGAGGGTGGGAGCCGAGCTGCCGCCGCCGCGGCGGGCGCCTGCCTGGGCGCGGTGATGCTCACGAAGATCGAGCTCTCGCTTCCGGCGTCCGCAGCGGCGGGAATCGGCCTGGTACTCGTGCTGCGCGCTCACCCGGGCTCTGCTCTCAGTCTCGCTTCAGCATTCTTCGTGGGAGCACTGGCCCTCCCCCTGCTCTTCCTCGCGAAGCTGACCGCCGCCCTGCCCTTCGAGCTGGCTCTGCACGGCCTGCTGGGCAACTTCGTGCAGCTCGGACCCGAGCTTCTGAACGACGCCTTCTACCGATCGGGCGCTGGACTCGACGCGCCCGGCAACAACGCGCTGCGCATCTTCTTTGCTTCGATCACGCTCGCGGGTGTGGTGTTCGCGCTCGTCGCCGTCGATCGAGAACTCGGTCGCCGCGCGGTGCCCACCTGGTTACGGCCTGTCGCAAGCCTCCTGATCTTCGTCCTCGCGGTGACCGTACTCGCGCCATCGACCTGGTTCGCGGCGGCCAGATCCCTTCCGGTGGTCACCTTCGCCACCGGAGTTGGAGCCGCGGTGGCCCTTCTCCGGGCAGGGGGCACCGGCCCAGCGACACCGCGCCTGGCCGCCCTCCTGCTCTGGTCGGTGTGGTCGTTCGGCCTGCTGGGAAAGCTCCTGCTGCTGCCCCGCTTTGGGCACTACGGATTCGCCCTGGCAATGCCCGCTGGCCTGCTCCTCGTGGCAATCCTGATCGGCATCGTGCCGGAGCTGGCGAAGCGCGCAGGCGGTAACGGGCGGTTCGCCCGTTCTGCGGCGACTGCCCTATGCGCCGCTGCCGTATTCGGGGGCCTGCGTGTGGCGGCCGAACGCTACGCTGAAAAGGACCGGTGGGTGGGCCCACCCGGTGACGCAATCCGTGTCGAGTCGGCCGAGCGCGCGCCGCGCGGCATGCGCATGGGAGCCCTCCAGAATCGGCTCGCGGAGCTGCTG
Source organism: Deltaproteobacteria bacterium (assembly GCA_002729515.1). Classification (GTDB taxonomy): domain Bacteria; phylum Myxococcota_A; class UBA9160; order UBA9160; family SMWR01. The sequence goes on along the minus strand of PBYF01000132.1, from coordinate 48,506 downwards.
CCGCCCGATGCCACACTGATGGTCTACCCCGAGGGTGCGATGCTCAACTACTGGCTGAGACGCGACAACCCCTCGCGCTTTCTTCTCTACCTGCCAACGGAACTCGACGCCGCGGGGCGCGGCGCCGTCCTCGCCGACGTGCAAGCGGCAGCACCCGACTTCGTCGTCCTGCTCCAGCGCGGCCACCGTGAGTTCGGCGTGGGCCCCTTCGGTCGCGACCCGCAAAACGGCCGCGCCCTCGTTTCCTGGATCCGCTCGAGCTACGAGCCGATCGACCAACTCGGGCCCCAGCCCTTCGCGGGCCGGGGCTTCGGTGCCGAGATCTGGCGCCGCCCAGAGAACGCGCAGGACACTGACCGGTGACTCCGTCGCGCTGGCTGCTCAACGCGCTCGCCCTCTTCGGTGGGGCCCTGCTGGTGCGCGCCCTCCCGGCGGCACACGTGCTGTCTCAGGGAATCGTCTTTTTTCGGGGACCGGACAGCTACTACCACATGAGGAGGATCGTCTACGCGATTCAGAATTTCCCGGAGATCCTCGTCTCCGACCCCTATGTGCAGTTTCCCCACAACGCGCAGCCGATCTGGCCGCCGCTTTTCGACTGGGTCAGCGCCGCGCTGCTGCTTCCCTTCGCGGGCGGTGGAAACTGGCTCCGCGTCGAGCAGGCCGCCGCCTGGATCCCTCCCATCCTCGGCGCAATCACCGCGGTGGCCACGTGGAGCGTGGGACGGCGTCTCTTCGACGACCGCGCGGCATTCGGTGCAGGAGCACTGCTCTGCATCCTCGGCGGGCACTTCACCTACTCCCGCGTGGGGGCACTCGATCATCACGTAGCCGTGGCACTCGTCACGACGCTCCTCCTCGGAGCGACTCTCGCGGCGCTGGGACGGGATTCCGCACGCCGTGTCCTGCGCTCCGCCGCGGCCGTCGGGGTGTGGATCGCCGTGTCGCTGCTCATCTGGCCGGGGAGCCTGCTCTATGCCGCGATCAGCCTCATCGGTCTCGCGGGGATCGCGCTGATCGCCTCCGATGCCAAACAAGCAGCACTCCGCTGGCACGCGCTCGCAACCGCATCGGGCTGCGCCGCACTGCTCATCGCACCGTTCTGTTTCGGAAACGAGTGGCTCCACTACAGCTCAATGAGTCCGCTGGTCCTCACGGACTTCCAGCCGTGGTTCCTCGGCACGACGGCGGCCGTGGGACTCGGCACCGCACTCTTATCCGAGCGTCCGGCCCTTGCAACTCGCTCCTTGGCCCGCGCCGGTGTGGCAGTGGGCATCGGAACCGTCCTCCTCGGAACCAGCCTGCTGCTCAGCAGCGATCTCATCGAGGGCGTGGGGGAAGCCTGGCGTTGGCTCTCCAAGTCAGAGGCTTTCCAGGCCAGTGTGATCGAATCACAGGGACTCTTCTTCGTGAACGGAAGATTCACGACGTTCATGGCTCACCTCCAACTCTCCTACTTCGTCTACGTCTTCCCCGTGTTCTGGGTGTTGCTCCTCGTGGATGCCCGGCACCGGGAACGGCGGGCGCCGCTCCTCTTCCTGCTGGGCTGGTCTGCGGTTCTCTTCGGTGTCACGCTGCTTCAGAAACGCTTCCTCGACACGTTCAGCGTGGCTTTCGCTCTGGTGACGGCTGCCGGAATCCAACTCATCTGGCATCACTTTCGCCTCGCCTCCCGCGACACATTGGGGCGGCTCGCGTTCCTGGGAGTCCTGATCCTGCTGTCACCACTGGCTGGGAACTACCTGCCCGAGATCGAGATCAACGCGCAGCGTTTCGCCGGAAAACCACTCGAATTGAACAGCTGGGAGGTGTCGAAAAGACACCGCCTCGAAGCAGCGCGTTGGCTGCGGGCCTTCACCCCCCACACCCGAGGCTGGTATGACGCGTCACAGCAGCCCGAGTACGCGGTGCTCGCCCCGTGGCCGCTCGGCCACATGATCCAGTACGTCGCGCGACGTCCGACCATCGCCGACAACTTCGGAGATGACGTCGGTGAGGAGAACTTCCAACGAGAACGGCATTTCTGGCGCCTCTCGGTGCCCAAAGCCACCGAGACAGCCGACGACCTCGGCGCGCGCTACATCCTGGCGAGGGCCCGCGAGGTCCCGAAGACCCCCTTCTCGTTTGCCACGATCTTCAACGCTCTCTTCCGCCGGGACGGGAGTGCGCTCGAGCTTCCCAACAAAGGGCGGATTCCGGCTGCGAGCCGCTTCCGGCTCGTCTTCGAATCGCGCCCCCTCGGCAACAATACGGTCCCGTACCTCAAGATCTTCGAAGTGGTGAAGGGAGCGCGGCTGCGCGGCCGCACTCGTCCCGGCAACACCATAGACCTCTCGCTCGCAGTGACGACGAATCGCGACCGGCACTTCGACTATCGCGATCGGACCGTCGCAGGCCGAGACGGCTGGTTCGAATTCCTCGCACCTTACCCGACCCGAGACGCTCCAAAGTGGTTCGACGTGGCGCCGTCCTACGCACTCACCTGCAACGGGAACCAGACCCGCGTGCGCGTCCCGGAGGCCCGCGTGAAGCGCGGTGAGGTCATCCCGGTTGCCGACCCCTGCAGCGGCTGAACCCGCCTCAGCCAGCCCCGCGATTGCGGTATTCTGTCGCATCCTCACGAAGCGGGAGTTCGATGCGATGCAATCAACCGGCGCGATCGTCTCCTGATGGACAGCACAGCGTCGAAGCTCGTCCTGCTGCTCGCCGCACGCGGCGGTGTGGATCGAACTGAACTCGAAGCGCTGCTGCGCGACGAGACGAAGCTCCTGCGGTCCAGACTTCCCGAAGGTGGCCGCGTTGCAGCCTTCCTGCGGCTCGAGGAAGACCCGTTCGATGCGGCCCCGACCCGTATTCGCGCCTTCGAGGGCACGCTCGAGCTGCGGTGCGACGCAGGAGACGCCCTCGCTTCGGCGGTCGACGGGTTTGCAGCCCGCGTCGCCGATCGAGTCCACACCGATCTCTCCGCGGCGCTGTCTGGCGTCGACGACACCGTGGTACCGTGTGAGCAGACACCGTTTCGCTTCCAGTATGTGATGCGCCGGCGACGCGACAAGAGTCACGCCGAGTATCTGGATCACTACGTGAAGATCCACGCCGAGTTCGGACGCATCACTCCGGGAATCGAAGGCTACGTTCAGTTCCACGTGGATCCCGAGGCCGCCCGGGCTGCAGCCGCGGCGGCGGGACTCGGGGGCTGGAGCGCCGACAGCATCTCGGAACTCCACCTCGGCTCGGTCCAGGGCTTCTTGGACGAAATCGCCCGCTGGAGCCGAAACGGCGAAGCACAGGCCGACGAGGAGAACTTCGTCGACCGGATGAACTCGGTGATGTTCACATCGGAGGAGCTGACATGAGCGGCCTCGAGGGACGTGCTGCAATCATAACGGGCGGAGGCGGCGGTATCGGCCGCGGCATCGCGCGCCGCTACGCGCGCGAGGGCGCTTGCGTCGTGGTGGCCGAACGCGACGAGGAGAGCGGAAAACGCACGGCGGAGGAGCTCTCGGACCTCGGCGGCACAGGGCTCTTCGTCCAGACAGACGTCAAGCGCAAGGCGGACGTACTGCGCGCCATCGAGTCGTGCATCGACTCGTTCGGCCGTGTCGACATCCTCGTCAACAATGCCTGGGGGGGCGGTAACACCGGACGCTTCGAGTGGAAGACCGACGAGGACCTGAAACACGGCTTCGAGATGGGCCCCATGTCGAGCTTTTGGGGCATGCAGGCCGTCTTCCCACACATGAAGCAGCAGGGCGGGGGAAGCATCATCAGCATCTGCTCGCTCAACGGCGTCAACGCGCATATGTACTCACTCGAGTACAACACCGCGAAGGAGGCTCAGCGCAGCCTGACGCGCACGGCGGCTCGCGAATGGGGACGCCACCAGATACGCTGCAACATCATCTGTCCAGCGGCGAAGACTGCGGCATACGAAGCGTTCGCAGCGGCGAGCCCCGAGAATGCGGAGTTTCTCAATCAGCAGAATCCGATGGGCCGAATGGGGGATCCGGAGCAGGACATCGCAGGTGTGGCATTCTTTCTCGCCTCCGACGACTCCCGTTACATGACCGGTAACACGCTATTCGTCGACGGCGGGGGCCACATCAACGGTGTGAGCTGGGCTCCGACGCTTCCGGAAGAGCCTCCGAAGGCTTGAGGAAGCGGGAACGACGATGCCTGCCAGCGCACGCGTGATCCAGTTCGCCGTATCTCCCTTGGGCGCCACCCTCGATCGCCAGACGGTACGCTGGACCGGCTGGTCTCTGGTGAACTTTCTCTTTTCTCAGGCCACGGGACAGCCCTACAACGCACCCCTGCTGCTCACGGCGACCGGTGCGAAAACCGGGAAACCTCGAAGGGTGGTCCTACCCTTCTTCCCGGCTGGGCTTGCGATCGCCGTGGTGGGCTCCCGAGGCGGCATGCCGACCGATCCGTTCTGGGCACGCAACCTGCGCAGGAACCCCGACGCGACGGTCCACGTCCGTCGGGCGGCCCGGCGGGTGCACGCGCGCCTCGCACGCGGCGAGGAACGTGCCGGCCTCTGGGAATCGATCACGGCCCAGGCGCCGATCTACCTCGATTACGAGCGCCGTGCCGCACGACACCGGGAAATTCCGGTCTTCATCCTCGAAGACGCCTCGTAGGCAAACTTCCCGGTGCAGCGGCGCGTATCTCGCGCCGGATCCAGCCCGCTACCAGAGGGAAAGCGTGGACTGGCGTGGGCTCCGGCTGCGCCCGGCGCGCGAGCGGCGACGACGGCGCATGCGTTGGTGGAGTTGTATGCGTCGGGCCTTCAACCACTCCTCGCGGGAGGCCGCGTCCTGGCGCTTGCCGTGCCGTTTTTCTTCCTTCTTCCGGAAGTCACAGAAATCGCCGTACGCATCGAGATCGTGGCGCAATTCCTCTGCCACGAGTTCGATCATGATCGCATCATCCAGAAAACCCAGCACCGGAATACGGTCCGGGATCAGGTCTTCCGGCTCAGCGAAGTAAGCCAACGCATCGACGACTCGAGCCCGGTCCTCGTTCCCGAGACGCCATTCGGTGTCCTCCAGTATCGCCACCAACTGCGCGAGAACGCCGATCCGCTTGCGGATGAAATCCGAAACCTCGACACCCTGCAGGTTGGTCAGAAGCGTCTGCGCCGCGCTGGCGATCTCCTTCTCGCTCTTTCCGCGCGCATTCTCGCGCGCCTCGCGAAGAATGCGTTTGAAGTAGCGCAGGTCGCGCGGACTCAGATCAAAACTCACTCGCATGGGACAGTCCTACTCCTCAAGGGACTCATATCACATCCTACTCCATACAATCACGTCCACGAGGCAGACATCCTCTAATTCTTGGAATCCGATGCCATGCGCGTCGTACCCAGATCGTCGAAGCCGACGCCAAAGAGCCCTGCATCCACGGCACCGGAGCCCGCGAGCACCAGGCCTTCCGTATCCAGCACGTCGCTCCAATTGTCGCGCAGTGCCTCCATCGTCGGCTCCCGCGTCTTGAAACCGGGAACCACCGCGTACGTGACCCTTGCCGTGCGCCCGGCACCGACACTGAAGATCTCTCCTGTGCAGGGCGCCGCTTCGTGGCAGAGAAGGGCCACAGTGGGTGCCACTGTCTCCGCCGGAAACGTCCGCTTCATCCAGCCTCGAATTTCATCGCTGGGAACTTGTGCCGACATCGGCGTGTATGCCAACGGCATGATCGCGTTGACCTTGATGTCGTGGTGCTCACCGGTAATTGCGAGACAGCGCGTCAGACTCACCACTCCGCCTTTGGCCGCCGGGTAATCCCACGAGTCATCCACCCCGATTGCCGTGGAAGACGCGGTATTCACGACACGGCCGTAGCCCTGTTCGCACATGATGCGCCAAGCCGGCCGGAGCACGTGAAAGGCCCCGTAGAGATGGGTCCTCAACACGAGGTCGAGCTGCTCGTCGGAAATGTCCGAAAACCCCGAACCCGTGCGGCCGATGCCCGCGTTGTTCACCACCGCGTCCAACCGGCCGAAGTGCTCGAGCGCGTGTGCGACCATCGCCCTTCCACCGTCGGCCGTGGCCACGCTGTGGGTGTCGGCCACTGCCTCGCCGCCGGCAGCCTCGATCTGTGCCACGATGCCGGCAGCGCTGGCACCCTCCTGGGCTTCGGCGTCGACTCCGCCGATGTCGTTGACCACGACGCGTGCGCCGCGCTGTGCCAGAAGTTTTGCGTACTCTGCGCCGAGACCGCCGCCAGCCCCGGTCACCAATACGACACGGCCATCGAAACGAAGCTCGTCCGCCAATGCTCCTCACCCTCCTCGGCAGGCAGCAGTATACTGGCGCCGGCTCAGGGGGGGAGCAGCGTGATACGAGTATGGGGATTCGCTGGCGTGTGCGCGGTTCTTCTCGGCTGCGCCGGAGGCGAAGCCAACACGATATGCGAATCGACCCCCGGCATGGAGGTCTTTTGCGGCTTTCAGAACCCTGAGGACCTCGCGCTTTCGCCCGATGGGAAGACACTCATCGTGAGCCAGGCGGCCCGAACCGATGGAACCGGAGGCGGCGGCCTGGTTGCCTTCACGCCCGAGAGCGGGGGCCCGACGCCACTGTTTCCCCTCGAAAACGCCACCCCGGGACCGGGCGACTGGGGCTCCGCGCAATGCCCGGGCCCGCCCGGCACCGCGTTCAGCCCGCACGGAATCAACCTCGGGCGCGGGCCCGATGGCAGCTGGATGCTGCTGGCCGTCAACCACGGGGGACGTGAATCGATCGAGTTCTTCGAGGTCCTGCCGTCGTCCGAGAAGCTCGCACTGCGCTGGCGCGGCTGCGTACCGGCACCCGAAGGCGCCAACCTGAACGACGTGTTGATCCTCCCCGAAGGTGGTTTCCTGACAACCCACATGTTCCCGGCCAGCGGTACCGCCGGCACCGCCTTGCAGATACTGCGCATGATCGCTTTCGAGACCAAACTCGGCCGGGTACTCGAGTGGCAACCAGAAACGGGGTTTTCAGATGTCCCGGGCACCGAGGCCTCGTTCCCGAACGGCCTCGAAATCTCCGACGACGGATCGACGCTCTACCTCAACGTCTACATGGGAGACGAGGTGCGCGCGATCCGACTCGATACGGGGGAAACGGTCTTTTCCGCGGAGGTCGAAAGCCCGGACAATGCGACCTGGTCCAGTGATGGGCGACTCCTGGTCGCCTCGCACCCCGGAAGTTTTCTCGAAACTCTCGCCTGCACGAGCATCGAATCCGGAAGCTGCATACGGCCGTTCCAGATCGTTGCCATCGACGCCGAGACGGGAATCAGCGAAGTAGTGATCGACAGCGACGGCACGCCCATGGGCGCGGGGACCGTCGCGCTCCAGGTGGGCGACGACGTCTGGATCGGCAGTTTCATCGGGGACCGGATCGGGCGGGCTCCGCTGCCGCACTAGCTGCACGACGACACGGGGCTCCGCAGCTGACGGCCGTCCGGGCCGCAGACATCGGGTGCCGTTCGCGTCATACTGCGCCACCCACACACCCCGACCGAAGAGGAGATGCCGTGAGCGATTCCACGATCCTGGTCGACGACCCCGCCCCGCACATCCGGCGTATCACGTTGAACCGACCCGAGAAGCGAAATGCGCTCAACGCCCCGCTGCGGCGCGAGATCCTCGCCGCCCTGCGTGTGAACGACGACGATCCCGGCGTTCGGGTCACGATCATTCGCGGTGCCGGTCCCTGTTTCTCGGCGGGCTACGACCTCAGCGCGAATGCCATGGACGACGACCAGCCGCCCGCTCATCACACGGCCGCCGGACTCGGCTCCTACCCGCGTCACGTGACGGAAGGCTGGATGAGTATCTGGGACCTGGCCAAGCCGGTGATCGCCCAGGTGCATAGCTACTGCCTCGCCGGCGCCACCGAACTCGCCACGGGCTGCGACCTGGTGTACGTCGCCGACGACGCGAAGATCGGCTACCCGGCGGTCCGCTTCGGAACCCCGGACATGCAGTACCACGCGTGGCTCATGGGCATGCGCGCCGCCATGGAGAGCATGCTCACCGGGGACTCGCTTTCGGGTCTCGAGGCGGTTCGGGTGGGCTTCGCCACCCGGGCCTTCCCGGCCGGAGAACTCGAGAAACGCGTACTCGAGATCGCGGGTCGCGTCGCAAACATTCCCACGGACATCGTCCAGATCAACAAGCGGACCGTCCACAGGGCGATGGAAGAAATGGGGATGCGCAGCGCGATCCGCAAGGGAACCGAACTCTGCGCGCTGGCCTTGCACACCGATACCTTCGCCGCCTTCATGTCCGACCGCGAAGCCGGACTCACGAAGGCACTGAGCAAGCGCGACGCCCCCTTCGGTGACTACCGGACGGGCGATCGCTAGCGATTCGAGTAATCCCGGTGCGCATGGAATTGGAACGCTAGGCGAATCGGTTCCCTGCCGGATGGAGACGCTCACTCGAAGCGCTGGCGCAGCTCATGCTTCAGGACCTTTCCCGTCGGGTTTCGCGGAAGTTCGTCGATGAATTCGAGCCGCTCCGGAAGTTTCTGCAGCATCAGGCCCTCTGCCTTCAAGAAGCCTGCAATCTCGCCCAGCGTGACCGGATTCCCGGCACCAGCCGACACCACCACGGCGCAGGCCCGCTCGCCCGTATCCGGATCTGGGAGCCCAATCACGGCGACGTCTTCGACCTTCGGATGTCTATAGAGAAGGTCCTCCAACTCCTTCGCGCTGATGTTTTCTCCCTTGCGGATGATCACGTCCTTGAGACGACCGGTGATGGTGAGAAAGCCATCGGCGTCGAGCGCGCCCAGGTCCCCAGTGCGGAAGAAGCCCTGGTCATCGAAGGCCGCCGCGTCGAGCGCGGAATCCAGGTACCCGGTGCACTGCTGCGGAGCCTTCGCGCGAATCTCGCCCTCCTCACCCGGGCCCCGGTCGCTGCCATCGGCTCCGACAATGCGCAACACCGCCTCCGGCGGACACGGGCGCCCCTCCGTGTGCGCGAGCTTCTCGTCGGGGTCGTCGGGGCCGTTCATCACCAGCACCGGACACTCTGTCAGACCGTAACCCGATGCGATGGGTGCACCCATCTCGTTGCGAATGTCGTAGTGGAGCTGCGGCGGCTTCGGAGCTCCACCGCCCGGGAAGCAGCGCACCGCCGGAAAGAGCGGCTCGCCGGGTCGTTCACGCTGGGCGGCCAGGTAGGCCTGGTGGAAGACAGTACCAGCGGTGGCCTGCGTGACGCCCTGCTCGGCGAGAAAGGGAACCGTCTTCCCCGGATCAAAGACCGGCACGACGAGCTGCCTGCAGCCCGCAAGCAGGCCGTTCATCAGCCAGGCGATCCCTCCGACGTGCGTTAGCGGAAAGACCAGGGCAATGCGGTCGTCTTCCCGCAGCTGGAGACGGCCGGCAAAGCCGCGCGCCGCCGCCAGCAACGTGCGGTCGGTGTGCTTTGCACCCTTCGGGTCTGCCGTCGTCCCCGAGGTGTAGAGCACCCAGCGCAGCGCGTCCGGATCAGCAGGCGGTTCCGGGGGAAGTGCCGACGGGTTCGCATCGGGCAGGCCCCGGTCGACGGAGACCGTCTCGAGCTCCGGCCGTCCGGCGGCGAGTTCACGAGCCATTGCCCCGTAGTCGAAACCCCGGAACACACCCGGCACCACCAGGAGCCGGGATCCGAGCTGGGTCACCGCAAATCCGACCTCCCGCTCCCTGTAGATCGGAAGGATCGGGTTTTGCACCGCACCCAGTCTCGAAAGCGCAGCGCACAACACCAGAGCATCGATCGTGGTGGGTAGCTGCCACGAGACGCGAGTCCCCTCTCCGACCCCCAGCGCGTGGAGACCCGCTGCACAGCGGAGCGCGGTGTCGCGGTACGCCCCGAAGCCGAGGCGGCGGCCGGCATCGTCGATCGCAAATGGGGCGTCCGGAGTCGCGGCGGCGCGCTTCTCGACGAGCTCCCAGAGACACTCGGCGTCGAGCATGGGGGATCCGGTGCTTCCGATGCCATCGGCTAACGCGCTCCGACGCGCTCCCGAAGCGCAAATTTCTGCACCTTCCCGGAGGGTGTCATGGGAAACTCCGAAACGATCTCGACTCGCCGCGGAACCTTGTAGTTCGCCATGTTTTCCCGGCACCAGCCGATCACGCCTTCGGGCGTGACCTCTTCCCCGGGCGCGGGAACCACGAACGCCATGCCGACCTCTCCCGCGCGTTCGTGCGGCACCCCGATCACGGCGACCTGCGCAAACTTCCCGCTGCCGTAGAGCAGGTTCTCCACTTCGGCGGGGTAGACGTTGAACCCCCCGTTGATGAACATGTCCTTGATTCGATCGGTGATGCGCAGATAACCGCGCTGGTCCATCACGGCGATGTCGCCGGTATGAAGCCACCCATCGGCGTCGATCGTCTTGCGCGTCTCTTCCTCGTCGTCGAAATAGCCTCGCATCACGTTGTAGCCCCGCACGATCACCTCACCCGGCTCACCGCGGGCCACCTCGGTTCCATCGGGGTCGATGCAGCGCACCTCCACGTCGGGGATCGCCCGGCCCGAAGTCGTGGCGATCGTCTCCGGATCGTCGTCGTAACGGCACATGCTGACGGTCCCGCAGGTCTCCGTCAGGCCGTAACCGGTGATGATCGTTTCGAAGCCGAGTTCGTCGCGCATCCGGTGAATGAGCTCGACCGGAATCGCCGCAGCACCGGTGACGGCGAGCCGCAGCGTGGAGAGATCGTAGTCCGCGAGACCTGGATGGGAGAGAAACGACTGGTAGAGCGTCGGCGGTCCGGGAAGCATACTGATCCGCTCCTTCGCAACCCGCTCGAGCACCGCGGCCGCATCGAAGACAGCGTGGGGGACGATGGTTGCGCCGCGCATGATCGCCGCGAGCCAACCGGCCTTGTAACCGAAAGAGTGGAAGAAGGGATTCGCGATCAGGTAACGATCGCCCTCCCGGAGCCCCACGACCTCACTCCACGTGGCGAAGACCCGCACGTTCTGGCGGTGCGCGGTCATGACGGCCTTGGGGCTGCCGGTGGTTCCACTCGTGAAAATGAGATCGGAGAGATCCTCGGGCCCCACAGCCTCAGCCCGCGCACGCGCCTCTTCCTCGGGGACGCTCTCGCCCTCGGCCAGGAATGCCTCCCAGGGCTGGGCGCCTTCCGCCTGGCCCCGAAAGGTGACGACCCGCTCGAGTTCGAGCAGCTCCTGGGATTGGATCGCCTGGACGTAGTCGAAGCCGAGGAACTCGGTCATGGTGAAGAGCAGCTTCGCCCCGCTCTTGCGCATCACATAGCCGGCCTCAGGACCCTTGAACCGCGTGTTGAGCGTGACGAGAACGCCCCCGGCAGCCTGGAGTCCGATGGCGGCGATCACCCACTCTCCGATGTTCGGAGCCCAGACGCCCACCCGGTCGCCGGGCTCCAGCCCGGCCGCGATGAACGCCCGAGCCGCACGCAGGCCCTCTTCGGCGAGTTCGCGAAATCCGAGCCGCAGATCGCCGTCTTCGAGAGCCGAGGCATCCCCGTAGCGCTCGGCAGCGGCGAGAACCACGCGGGGAATCGTTTCTCCGTTCGCCGGATCCAGCGCGCCTTGCATGGGAGCCGTACCGTATCATAATAGGCACCGCTTCCTGAGCCGCGAACGCAGCGGCCGTTCGACCCGGAGCCCCCCATTGGATCTTCGCTTCAGCGACGAGGACGAGGCATTCCGCCGAGAAACCGCCACTTGGCTCGAGGACGAGCTTTCGGGTGACTTCGCAAACGTGCGCGGCCGCGGCGGTCCCGGGGACGACAGCGCGCTCATCCAGGAGCGCAAGGCGTGGGAGCGCCGCATGGGAGAGGCCGGTTGGATCGGCCTCGGTTGGCCGGCTGACCTGGGCGGACGCGGGCTCTCGCTCACGCAGCAGGTCATCTTCTACGAAGAATACGCGCGTGCCGGCGGTCCGGGACGCGTGAACCACGTGGGCGAGATGCTCCTCGCCCCGACGCTGATCGCGTTCGGAACCGAGGCGCAAAAACAGCGCTTCCTGCCCCCCATCCTGAAGGGCGAGGAGATCTGGTGTCAGGGCTACTCCGAACCCGACGCCGGGTCGGATCTGGCCAATGTGCAGACGAAGGCGCGCCGCGAGGGCGAAGAATGGATCATCGACGGCCAGAAGGTGTGGACTTCCTGGGCCGAGTGGGCCGACTGGTGCTTCGCGGTCTGCCGCACGGACCCGGACTCCGAACGGCACAAGGGACTCTCCTACCTGCTGGTCCCGATGCAGCAGTCCGGAGTCGAGATGCGCCCCATCCTCCAGATGACCGGCGATGCCGAGTTCTTCGAGACGTTCTTCGACGGAGCCCGGACAGCAGCGGACAATATCGTCGGAGCCCCCGGCGAGGGTTGGAAGGTGGCCCTGGCGACGCTCTCCTTCGAGCGGGGTGCGTCGACGCTGGGCCAGCAGATGAACTTCCGCCAGGAACTCGACGCCATCGTCGCAGTCGCCCGGGAAAACGGCAGGATCGGCGACCCCCTGATCCGGCAGCGTCTCGCCGATGCCTGGATCGGCCTCGAGATCCAACGCTACAACGCGCTGCGAACGCTATCCGACTCCGGCGAGGCCGCGAACCAGGCCGCGATGGTCACCAAGCTCCACTGGGCGAACTGGCACCGTTCGCTCGGGAAACTCGCCATGGACGTGCTCGGACCCGAAGCGGAGATCGCCGACGAGTTCCCTTACGGGTTGAACCGGCTTCAGCGCATGTACCTGTTCACGCGTTCGGACACGATCTACGGCGGTTCCAACCAGATACAGCGAAACATCATCGGCGAGCGCGCACTCGGCTTGCCGCGGGAGCCGCGATGAGCCGCAAGGCCCCGGCCTATCCCGAGGGCAGGTCGCTGCTCTCCGGAAAGACGGTGGTGGTGACCGCTGCTGCGGGCACCGGCATCGGGTTCTGGACAGCGCGGCGCTGCGCAGAGGAAGGCGCGACCGTTCTTCTCTCCGATCTCCACGAGCGCCGGCTCGCCGAATCGGCCGACGAACTCGAGAAGCTCGTCGGAACGCGCCCGGCCACCTGTCTCTGCGACGTCACGAATGCCGAACAAGTAGAGACGCTCGCCCGGAGCGCCGTCACTGAACTCGGCCGGGTGGACGTCCTGGTGAACAACGCCGGGCTCGGCGGCCACGCGCGCGTGGTCGAAATGACCGATGAGCAGTGGGGAAAAGTGCTCGACGTGACCCTGAACGGCACGTTCCGCGTGACCCGTGCCTTTCTTCCCCATATGCTCGAGCGCGGCACCGGCGCGATCGTAAACAATGCCTCCGTCCTGGCCTGGCGCGCCCAGGTGGGCCAGGCGCATTACGCGGCGGCCAAGGCGGGTGTGTTGGCCTTCACCCGCTGTGTCGCGATGGAGGCGGCCGAGTCTGGTGTGCGCGTGAACGCCGTATCCCCGAGCATCGCCGTACACGAATTCCTGTCCAAGGTGACGCCCGACGGCCTCATCGAGGAACTCAGCGCCAAGGAGGCCTTCGGGCGTGCGGCGGAGCCGTGGGAAGTCGCCAACGCAATCGTCTTCCTCGCCAGCGACTACTCGAGCTACATGACGGGCGAGGTCGTTTCGGTGAGCAATCAACACCCATAGGAGAACCCATGGCAGCAACCGTATTCGAAAATCCGGAGGAGCTGAAGGCAGCGGTGGGCAAGCCGCTCGGTGTCTCCGACTGGCTCGAGATCGATCAGAAACGGATCGACCTCTTTGCCGAAGCGACCGGAGACCACCAGTGGATCCACGTCGACCCGGAGCGCGCGAAACAGGGCCCGTTCGGGACGACCATCGCCCACGGCTACCTGACCCAGTCGCTCGTGAACCTCTTCATGCCGCAGATCGTCCAGGTGCGCGGCATCGCCATGGGAATCAACTACGGTGCCGACCGCCTGCGCTTCCCCGCACCGGTTCCCGTCGGCTCCCGGATCCGGGGCAGAGCCGAGATCATTTCGGCGGAGGACACCAAGGACGGCGCCGTGCAGGCGAAGGTACGCATCACGGTCGAGATCGAGAACAGCGAGAGACCCGCCTGCGTCGTGGATGCGATCAGCCGTTACTATCCGGCCTGATCACGAGTCCGGGAGAGCCGGACAGCGCCCGTCCTCGACCGCGGCGTACTCCCCGGCGGTCATGCCAGAGCTGCGCTTCGCCAGGAGCGCGTAGACCTCACAACGCTCCTCGCGAGTCTCCAGTCGCGGATCGATGGCGACGGCAGCGATCACATCGGCGCGCGTCACCGTTTCCTCGGACATGTGCATGCCGCCTTCGTCCGCGACATCGAGCACCAGGAAGCTGCCGCCGCCCGGCCGCCACGGCTCCCAGAATGGAAGCTCGCCTTCCCTCCCTCGCCCGGGCGAACCGGCGTAGGCGAACTGCGTCCAGTAGGAGGTCATGGCCCGGGAGAGCGCCTCATCTGCCTCGCGGCGCGACGGATCGAAGACGATTCGCGTGGCGGGACCGAGCGACAGACGCCCGAAGACGAAAGGGACCTCCATGGCGTGGCCCGCTCCGAGCCAGGTCCCCAGGTCGAGCCAGAGCGGCTCCCTCTCCCCGTCCCAGTCGAAACGATAGGCGAATACGCTGGCCCCCTGAACCCGTCGCATCGCCGTCACGGGCTCGTCGACACCGAGCGCCTTCCACATCAGGCTCGGGTAATTCGCGGTGACGTTGTACATCCGCTCGTTCTTCACGGCCACCGGGACGCTCAGGACGCGGCGCATGTGGGGAGAGCCGAACAGCATGAACAGCTTCACCTCGTCCCGGTTGGTCCCGGCAATCACGGGCACCTGGTTGTAGTTCCCGATCTCGTAGGCCTCCAGCGGGGCTTCCCGCGCAAGCACGTTCCCGTCGCGCAACAGCGCTGGCGCGTCGTAGATTCCCCCGATGTTCTTGATTTCATAAGCCGTGATCAGGTCCCTCGCCGACTGGCTGCGCAGGGTTTTGGCAATCTCCGCATCGGACATCTCCGCGAGCACCCCCAACGCGGCCTCGCGGGCGGCGGCGGCGCCCTCGCGCTGGAAAATTCGCAACAGCACTTCGGAAGAGCTGAAAGGGAGCCCGGGGGTCGGAGCGTCAACGAGGTTCTCTGCCTGGGCGAGGGTCCTGCCCCGGGCAATGCCGCTCTGAGCGATCGCCCGCTGGAAAAGACCCGCAGCCCTCGGGGAGCGGAGCAATGCGAGCACGTTGCTACCCCCGGCCGACTCGCCAAAGATCGTGATGCGCCCGGGGTCACCTCCGAAGGCGGCGATGTTGTCCCGAACCCATTCGAGCACACGGATCTGATCCAGCGTTCCGTAATTTCCCGAACGGTCGTCGGCACTCGTCCCCTCCCCGCGAAGCGCCCGGTGGGAGAACCATCCAAACGCCCCGAGGCGGTACTGCAGGGTCACGACAATCACGTCACGGCTGGCTGCCAGGGTGGCGCCGTCGTAGAGGGAGGCCTCGCCCTGGTGGTTTCCGCCACCGTGTATCCACACCATGACCGGCAGACGCAGGAGGTCCGAGGGAACGGCCTCCGGTAGCCAGCGCGGGGCATAGATGTCGAGGCTCAGGCAATCCTCGCCACCGTAGAGCTTCGCATCTTGGGCTTTCGCGTTCGGCGCTGTCAGCGGGTCGAACTGCGTGCACGGCATGGCGTGACGAATTGCCTGAAGCGGCTCCACCCAGGGCTCGTGCGGCCGGGGCGCACGCCAGCGCAACTCCCCCACCGGCGGCTGCGCAAAGGGGATCCCGAGCCAGACGTGCGCGTCGGCAACGGGAGACGCGAACCCCTCCACAGGGCCCGCCGGCGGCCGACGCAAGGAAGTCGGATCGATTTCAGGCGGTGGAGCGGAACCCGAACAAGAAATAGTGATCAGGATGAAAAAGGGGACGAACTTCCCGAGATGAATCATCGGCCGGAACGCTAGCGGATCCGCTGGATCACCCCGCACCCCCCGAGGGAGTCCGCAGCGACAACCGGGAGCCCCGCCACTGAATAAATCGTGGCGGCCCGAGTCAAACCGGGGATGTGACGTCTCTCGCAGTCAAGCTATGCTCCCGCGCGCCAAGCCTCAACGCGGGATCCGAGAGGACCGGCGCTCAGTAACCCCACCAATCTGGAGAACGACATGAAGGAAGATTCCAAGACATCGATGCACCGGCGGGAGTTCGTAGTTGCCGGCCTCACGGGCGCTGCGGTCCTGCCTGTCGCGCTGTTCGCCGCGAAGCCCGCACGCGCGGAAGAACTCATCACGGATATCCCGGCGAACGCTGCGATGGTCTCGGCACTCCAGTACGTGGCGAAGTCCCCGAAGCCCGACCAGCACTGCGGGAACTGCCAGCTCTACACGGCTGGCGAAGGGAATACGGGCAAATGCCAGCTATTCGCCCAGGGCGTCGTTGCCAAGGACGGCTGGTGCATGTCCTGGGCGCAGAAGCCTGCCTGAGTTCCGCTCAGTCCTTGGCCCGGTTCGCCGCGCCGAGGAACGCGGGCGCCTCGCCCCCGCCATCCATCAGCAGGCTTGCCCCGCTCACGTAGCTCGCCAGGGGCGAAGCGAGGAAGACGCAGGCATCGCCCACGTCCGCCGGCTGTCCGAGCCGACCGAGGGGCACCGTCCGTCCCACGGCTGCGATGCCCTCGGCATCCCCGTAGTGGAGTTCGGAAAGCTCGGTTTCGATCATGCCCGCGGTAACCGCCACCACCCGGACCTTCGGGGCCCACTCGACGGCCAGCGACCGGGTCAGCTGCAACAGGCCCGCCTTGGCCGCGCTGTAGACGGCCGTCCCAGGCGACGGGCGGATCGCGGAGATGCTCGAAATATTGATGATGACGCCACCCTCGGACTGCTCCTGCATCACGGCGTTCGCCTTCTGGGAAAAGTGAATCGGCGCGATCAAGTTGAGGCGTAGAATCGACTCGTGGAAGCGCGGCGAAGCCGTCGCCGCGGCGGCTTCGGGTGCGCCACCCGCGTTGTTCACGAGCACATCGAGACGGCCGAAGCGTTCCAGCGTGAACGAAACGACGCGCTCGATCTGCTCCACCTCACGGACGTCGGCCGGCGTAAATAGCGCTTTGCGTCCCTCCGCAGCAGGCAGTGCATCCGGCTCGTTTCGCCCGCAGACGATCACGTCCGCCCCGCACTCGAGAAAGCGCGTGGCAATACCGCGGCCGACGCCTCGGCCCCCGCCCGTTACGACCACCGAGCGGCCCCGCATGTCCAGGGGATCCGTCATGAGTCGAAGACGAGCTGGGCGACGCGCTCCCGGTGCCAGACGGCATCGCCCAGCAGGGCCTCCGTCGATCTCGCCCGCTTGAAGTAGAGGTGGGGATCGTACTCCCAGGTAAAGCCCACGCCACCGAAGATCTGGATCGCCTCGGCGGCGCACTGGAAGAAAGCGTCCGAACAGCTGGCCTTGGCCAGGGAGGCCGCCACCGGAAGCGCCGCGTCCTCTGCGGCCGCAATGCAGCCCGCGTAGTAGGCCGCTGAGCGCGCCGACTCGACCGCCACCATCATGTCCGCACACTTGTGCTTGATGGCCTGGAACGATCCAATGGGGCGGCCAAACTGCACGCGCTCCTTCGCGTAGGCCACCGACAGATCGAGACAGCGCTGGGCGCCGCCCACCTGCTCGGCCGCGATCCCTATCGCCGCAAGATCGAGCACCTTGCGCAGGGCGGGCCACGCGCTGTCCGGATCACCCAGCGCCGCACCGGCCGGCACGCGAACTTCGCATAGCCCGAGCTGCGCCTGGCGACGCGTCTGATCCATCGTCGCGAGGGGAGTCACCTCGAGACCGGCCGTGTCGGAGTGAACCAGGAAGAGACCGATGCCCTCCTCGCCCGCGCTCCCCTCGCTGCGGGCTGCGACCACGAACAGATCCGCGCAATGCCCATCGGGTACATACCGCTTGCAGCCGGTCAGTACGAAGTCGTCACCGTCGCGCATCGCCAACGCTTGGACGCCGGCCGCATCCCAGCGGCCGGCGGGCTCGGAAAAGGCGAGTGTTGCGCGCAGCCGACCCTCGGCGAGCGCCGGCAGGTGCTCCCGTTTCTGCTCCTCGGTACCCGCCACGAGCAGCGCCGTCCCCCCGAGACACACCGTCGAAAAGAAGGGCGAGCACAGCAGCGCCTCCCCGGTAGTCTCGAGCAACGCCACCAGCTCGATCCACGTCAGGCCCAGACCTCCGTATTCCTCCGGCACCACAACCGCAGGCCAGCCGAGCTCCGTCCCGATTCGCTTCCACACGTCGGGGTCGTAGCCGAGCTCGCTCTCCATCACCTGGCGCACCTGCTCACCGGACGAGTGGTCTCGAAGGAAGGCCCGCGCCATGCTGCGCAGCTCCTCTTGCTCTTCGTTGAACGCGAAGTTCATTCCCGCCTAGGTTCCGTAGACCTTCTGGGGCGGGACGCGTTTCCCAAGAAGGTCCGCAATCGCAGCGCCCAGTTCATCCGGGGACCACCGCGCACCCTTGTCCACGCTCGGACCGCTGCGCCATCCGTCGGCGACGCTGACCTCCCCCCCGGCCAGCTCGAAAACGCAGCCCGTCACATCCCGCGACTCGGCGCTTCCGAGCCACACCACCAGCGGCGAAATATTTGCTGGATGCATGGCGTCGAAGCCTTCTTCGGGTCTGGCCATCATGTCGGAAAAGACCTCTTCGGTCATCCGGGTGCGGGCCGAGGGCGCGATCGCGTTGGACGTGATCCCGTACCGGCCGAGCTCCGCGGCCTGGTTGAGAGTGAGGGTGGCGATGGCCGCCTTCGCTGCCGAGTAGCTGCTTTGGCCGATGCTGCCCTGGAGCCCGGCGCCGGAGCTGGTGTTGATGATTCGAGCGTCGACCGCGTTGCCGGCCTTCGATTCGTTCCGCCAGTGCTCGGCGGCATGACGCGCGGTGCAGAAATGGCCCTTTAGATGCACGCGCACCACCGCATCCCACTCTGCTTCGCTGCACGAAACGAACATCCGGTCGCGGACGACCCCCGCATTGTTCACCACGACATCGAGACGCCCGAACGTCTCGAGCGTCTGCTGCACCAGCTGGCCCGTCTGGTCCCAGTCGGCTACGTCGGCGCCGTTTGCGGCCGCTTCGCCGCCGTTGGACCGGATCTCCTCCACGACCTCACCCGCGGGACCCGAGCCGCCACCGCTCCCGTCCAACTCGACGCCAATATCGTTCACCATGACCCTGGCGCCCTCCCGGGCAAACGCGAGGGCGTGCTCCTTGCCGATTCCTCGGCCCGCTCCGGTAACGATGATCACCCTGCCGTCACAGATTCCCATTTTGATCAGAGCCTCTCGATGATGGTGACGTTGGCCTGGCCCCCGCCCTCGCACATGGTCTGCATGCCGTACCGACCCCCGGTCCGCTCGAGCTCGTTCAGCAGCGTGGCCATGAGCCGCGTTCCGGTGGCCCCGATCGGGTGCCCGAGGGCAATGGCGCCGCCGTTCACGTTGACCTTTTCGAGGTCCCAGCCGGTTTCCTTCTGCCACGCCAGGACGACAGAGGCAAAGGCTTCGTTGATCTCCACGAGATCGATGTCTCCCTGCGTCAGGCCGGTCTTTTCGAGGGCGTGCTTCGTGGCCGGAATGGGCGCCGTCAACATGTAGATCGGGTCGTCCGCGCGCACGCTCAGGTGGTGAACCCGCGCCCGCGGAGAAAGCCCGTGTTCCCTGACGGCCTGTTCGGATGCGACGAGCGTCGCCGTGGCACCGTCCGAAATCTGACTGGCCAGCGCCGCCGTGAGGCGACCGCCCTCCACCAACGGCTGTAGCCCTGCCATCTTCTCGATGCTGGTGCCGCGGCGCGGGCCCTCGTCGGTAGTGACGTCGCCGTAGGGGATGATCTCGTTCTCGAAGCGGCCCTCGTCGATGGCGCGCAGCGCGCGCTCGTGGCTCGCCAGCGCGAACTCCTCCATGTCGCGGCGCGAAATGTCCCACTTTTCGGCGATCATCTCGGCACCCCGAAACTGCGAAACCTCCTGGTCTCCGTAGCGCTCGAGCCAGCCCGTAGAGCCTGCGAAGGGGCTCTCGATACCGAGGGGTTCCGCGCAGGTCATGGCGTAGGAAATCGGGATCATGCTCATGTTCTGGACGCCGCCCGCAACGATCAGGTCGCTGGTCCCGCTCAGTACCGCCTGGCTCGCGAAGTGGACGGACTGCTGAGACGAGCCGCACTGCCGGTCGATGGTGACACCCGGGACGTGCAGCGGCAGGCCCGCTGCGAGCCAGGACGTGCGCGCGATGTCGCCCGCCTGCGATCCGACAGCGTCGCAGCAGCCGAAGATCACGTCCTCGACGGCATTCGGGTCGACACCCGTGCGCTCCATCAGGCCTTTGAGCACATGAGCGCCGAGATCGGCGGAATGGACACTCGCGAGTCCACCACCGCGCTTGCCCACAGGCGTCCGGACCGCATCGATCAAATAGGCTTCTGCCATGTCGTCAGTCTCCCCGGAAGGTCTCGCCGGGCCCGAGACGGGCTCCGTCGGAAAAGAGGGCCGCCTCAACGCGGCCCCGATGGAAATCGTTGCGCCCCCAGGCCTGCTCGAGCGACCAGGCCCGCCGCATCCAGATATGGAGGTCCTGCTCCCAGGTGTAGCCGATCGCGCCGTGCACCTGAAGCGCCCGACGCGCGCTGAAGAGCGCCGCATCGGCGGCGGCGACCTTCGCCATGGAGACGTGCAGCGACCGATCCGCGGCGGAGCACGCCGCGGAGTGTGCCACCGAGTACGCCGCCCGGTGCACAGCCGGCCGCGCGTACTCGAGCTTCACCTTGCAGTCGGCGAGCATATGCTTCACGGCCTGGAAAGATCCGATCGGCTTCCCGAACTGATGCCGCTGCTCCGCGTATTCCGAGGACAGCGCGATGAGCTTGTCCGTCGTCCCGAGAAGCTGGGCAGCGCAGGCAAGCGCCCCCCGGTCGAGCGCTGCTGCCCAGAGCGCACGGCCCAGCTCACCGTCGGCGACGCGCGTGGCTTCCGACGGCGTGAAGTCGACCCGGAACAGGCGCCGCGACGGATCGTTGGCGGGCTGCGCAGTGATCGCGCAAGCGCCCGGCTCGACAGCATGCACCGCGTCACCGCGCTGAAGCAGTAGCAGCCGTGCCAGGTCCGCATCCGTGACGAGAGGGCTCACTTCGTGCCCCACGGCGACGATCGCGTCTCCGGAGCCAATCCGCGCAAGCCAGGGACCGGCGAACTCGACATTTCCGATCTCTGCGAGCAAAGGCGCCGCGACCGCGGCGGTGGCAACCACGGGCTCGGGGCAAGCGGCGCGCCCCGCCTCCTCGAAGAGGAGCACCGAGTCGATCTCGCCCATCCCCATGCCGTCGTGCGCTTCGGGCACGAGCAAACCCGTCACTCCCAGCTCCGCCAACTGCGACCAGAGTTCCGGCGAGTGGCTCCGGTCCTCGTCCCAGCCGGCGCGAATACCCTCGGGCGTGCACTCCTTGGCGAGAAAGTCGCGCAACGAGGTCTGGAACAGCAGCTGGTCTTCGTCGAAGGAAAAGCGCACGGCTACTTCCTCGGCAGGCCGAGAACCCGCTCGGCGATGACGTTTCGCTGGATCTCGTTGGTGCCGGCATAGATCGGACCCGCCAACGCGAAGATATAGCCGTCGAGCCATTCGCCCACGCCGGTGGCCCCCGCGGCGCCCGGCAGGAGTTCGGCACGCCAGCCGAGGATCTCGAGCGCAACCTCGTGCATCTCGACGTCGAGCTCGGACCAGAAGATCTTGTTCAAAGACGCCTCGGCCCCGATCTTCCCGCCCTCGAGAAGTCGCGAAACCGTGCGATAGGTCTCGAGGGTGTAGGCCTCGGCGCGCATCCAGCAATCGGCCACCCGTCGCTTCAAACCGGGATCGCAATCTGCGGCGTTCTCCCGGTAGAGCCGCACGAGTCTCGCCGCCGTGTCCTGGAAGCGGGCGGGGCTGCGCAGCATGAGACCGCGCTCGAAGCCCGCCGTCGACATGGCGACACTCCAGCCCGACCCTTCCTCTCCGAGGAGGTGTTCCGCAGAGACGCGCGCGTCGTCGAAGAAGACCTCGGCGAAGGCCGCCTTGTGGTTCAGCTTCTCGATGGGGCGTACGGTGATGCCGGGCGCGTCGAGCGGACAGAGAATGAAGGAGAGTCCCTTGTGCCGCTCCGAGTCCGGATCGGTGCGAAACAGCCCGAAGAGCCAGTGGGCGTAGGCACCCCGGCTCGCCCAGGTCTTCTGACCATTGATGACGAAATCATCGCCGTCGCGAACCGCCGTGGTCTGAATATTCGCCATGTCGCTACCCGCGTTGGGCTCGCTCCAGCCCTGGGCCCAGACCTCCCGGCTCGACGCCATCTCCGGCAGGAAGCGCGCTTTCTGTTCCGGCGTACCGAACTCCATGATCGTCGGGCCGAGCAGGAAGATGCCGTTCTGGTTCACGCGGCCCGGTGCGCGCACGCGGTAATACTCCTCCTCGAAGATGAGCCACTCGAGGAGGTTCGCACCGCGTCCGCCGTACTCTACGGGCCACGGCACCATGGCCCAGCCGCCCGCATTGAGCCGTGCCTCCCACTCACAATGGGCCTCGAAGCCATCGCGGGTGTCGAAGCTCGCGAGCGGCTCCTTTGGCGCATTCGCCTCGAGCCAGGCACGCGCCTCCTTGCGGAACGCCTCCTGGTCCGAGGTGTAGGTGAGATCCATCAGTCTTTGTCCTTGTCGGCTCCGCCGGACTTCGGGCGCTTGCTTTCGAAATCGGCGTCGCGCTTCTCGACGAAGGCATCCCGCGCCTCCTGGGAATCGTCCGACGTGTAGAGTTCGAAGGTAAAGCCCTGTTCGAAGCGGTAGCTGTCTTTCGGGTCGAGCAATTCGATGCCGTTGAGCGACCACTTGGCGAGCCGCAGCGCCTTGCCGCTCTTCCCCGCAATGTTGCGCGCGAGTTCGAACGCCGCGTCGCGGAGTTTCTCGCGCGGGACGACCGATTCGACGCCGCCGAGCCGGTAGGCCTCCCGGGCATCGATCGCCTCGCCGGTGTAGAGCATGCGCCGGGCCTTCTGGATGCCGAACATCCGCATCGTGTGGGTAGCGGCACCCAACGCCCCGCGGTCGATCTCAGTGAGGGCGAAGGTCGCGTCTTCGGAGGCGATCACGATGTCGGAGTTACCGGCCACGCCGAGGCCCCCGCCGATACAATAGCCGTGCACGGCGGAGATCACCGGAACCGGGCAGTCGTAGACGGCGGCAAAGGTGTCGTAGCAGCCACGGCTCGCAGCGACGATCTTCGTGCCGTCCTCCGCCAACTCCTTGACGTCCACTCCCGCCTGAAATCCGCGTCCCTCGGCCCGGATCACCACGCAGTTCACGTCCGGACGAGAGCCAAAGCTCTTGACCGTATCGGCGAATACGAACCAGTCCTCGCTGTTCAGTGCGTTGACCGGCGGGTTGTTGATGACGATCTCGGCGATGCCGTCCTGGGCGTGAACTTCGATGGCCATATCTCTCCTCAGGCTCCCAGTGCCTTCAACGTGCGCTCGGCCTCCTCCACCATGCGCCGTACGAGAGCGTCGCATGTGGGGCGGTCTTCGATCATTCCGGTGACACTGCCGCTCGGCAGACACCCCGTTACGGGGTCGCCATCGACCATCGCCCGCTTGGTGAGGATCGGCGCGTTTGCGGCGAGCAAGGTCTGCGCCCGGGTGAGACGCTCGTTCTTCCGCATCGCGAGTCCGGAGCGCAGCAGCGCCGGAACCGACGCACCCGTGATACGCCGCAGCTCGAAGGCGTTGCGGAAGGCGAGCCACAAGCGCGCCCCCGGCCCCTTGCCCTCGAGACTGCGGACGAACTCGTTCATCACCACCCGCTGTGGCATCCCGTCGATCTGGGTCGTGCGGATCACGTCGTCGACGCTGGCTGCCAGATAACGATCCGTCGTAATCTCCGGCACGGGACTCTCCCGGGTGAGCAGGAAGCGCGTCCCCATGGCGATGCCCTCGGCTCCGAAGGCCAGCGCAGCGACCAGACCGCGGCCGTCGTGGAAACCGCCCGCCGCCACGACCGGCACCGAGACAGCGTCGACGCAGGCCGAGACGAGAAGCGAAGTCGGTGTGTTGCCGGTGTGACCACCGCCCTCGCCGCCCTGGACGATGACGATATCCGCACCGAGCTTTGCGGCCTTCACCGCGTGCTTGACCGCGCCGCACGTCGGCACGCAGACGACACCGGCGTCTTTCAGCCGCTGGATCAACTCGGCGCTCGGCGCCCGGTTGTAGCCCGCGGCCTTCACGCCCTGGCGAATGATCGCCTCGGAGATCACATCCGCGCCGGGGGCATCCATCAGGAAGTTCACGCCGAAAGGACGCTCCGTCAGCGCTTTCACGCGCAGGATCGCGGCCTCCACCTCCTCGGGCGGAATCGTCGCCGCGGCCAGGAACCCGAAGGCACCGGCATCGCACGCCGCTGCCGTCAGCTCGGGCGTCGCCACCCAGCCCATGCCCGTCTGCAGAATCGGGTACGAGGCGTCGAGCAACTCGCAGACACGCGTCTTCAGTGCGCGGGTCACGTGGGGGGTCCTTCCGGCCGTCAGCGCCGAGTGCGCGCTAGAACGGCACCTCGTTTTTCGCGAAGCCTTCGGGATCGATCGCCTCGCGGATCCATCGCAATTCCTCGTCGCTGGGCGCTCGAGACTCGGGCACGTCGCCTTCGATGACGAGTTCGAAGCCCGTCTGCTCCCGGACTTCGTCGACGCCGACTCCGGGGTGCACGGAGCGCAGCCGCATGCGCCGGTCCGGAGTCTCGAAATCGAAGACGCCGAGGTTCGAGACGACGCGGCACAACGAGTGAAACCGCGCCACCGCGCCGAGTTCACGCGCCCGGTCGTTCCCGACGCCCGATACGCAGTCGACCTTCTCGACGAAGGTCCGCGTCGAGTGGTTGGGCACCCAGTAGCTGGTCTTGTGAGACAGGGTGTTGCCCGGCGCGCCGCGCATGCCCAGAAGCTGCGCCTTGGGTTTTTCGTGCGGCCCGATGCAGGAGAAGTTCTGGTTGCCGAAGCGGTCGATCTGGCTGGCGACCATCACGATGTGGCGCTTTCCATTCCAGAGCAGCTCGAAGACACTGCGGAAAGGCAACCAGGCCTCGGCCACCGTCTCGGGCGGGTCGCCGCTCACGGGCAGCGGCTCCTCGAGAAGCGTCGCGGTGCCATCGGTCATCAGCAAATCCGGCTCGAAGGTCATCTTCGCCAGCCGCGCACCGATGGCGGGAACGGTGCCAAAGGAGCTCGCCAGGATCTCCCCATCGCCGCGAAAGGCATCCGCCACTGCCACGGCACACACATCCGCACGCGTGCACTCAGCCACGGGCCCTCTCCTTTACGGCGGCCTGGTATTCCTCTTCGGGCACGTCCAGGTACCGCACCTTGAATGCGTCCCAGGCCTCGGGATCCTTGGCCGTCGCAGCGTACTCCTTCTGGAAACTCTCGTCGCGGTCGTAATCGGGCGGACATTCGGTGAAATGTGCACCGCGGGGCGTCTCGATCACGCCGTCGACCATGCTGCGGTTGATGCGCAGGGTGTGGAGGCTGCCCTCCTTCCCCAACTCACTGGTCGGAACGAGCTTCTCGCAGGACATGAAGCGCCGTTTGGCAGCCAGACAGAAGAGGTCGTCGAAGTAGAGATCCGGACCCAGGAACTGGCCGTTTCCCCGAGCGTCGGCCCGGTTCATGTGGAGAAGTGCCGCATCGAGTTCGAGCGCCGGCATCGCCAGGAGCTCTTCGCCGTCGCTGTACGGAGAACGGACGCGGCGCAGTTCCGGGTTGATGCGCATCACGTCCGACCCGAGCCCAGCTCGCGTCGGAAGGAACGGCAGCCGGTAGGCCGCCGCGCGAAGCCCCCACTGGAGCATGCCTTCGTCGAGTTCGGCCGCCTGGAACGCACCGGCCTGGCGGGCCTGGCGAAAGTGCGGCTCGAGGGGAATCGAATCGAGGGACACGAAACCGTAGACGAGCTTCTTGACCTTGCCGTACTTGCAGAGCAGGCCCACATCGGGGCCGCCGTAGCTCACGATCGTGAGGTCGGTGAGAGAAGAGCGCAGGATCTCGCGCACCAGTGCCATGGGCTTTCGTCGCGAGCCCCACCCCCCGATGCCGAGGGTCATGCCATCGCGAAGCTCGGCGACCACGTCGGCCGGGGTCATCCGCTTGTCCATGGAGCCTCCGGACGCATTATAATAACGATACGTTCCGTTTCTGTAAACGCGGCAGCGCCGCTCCGTGGCGGGAGTTTCACCCGCAAACGACTGAAACCGCAAGGGTTTTCTTCGATACTCCGATGCCACCCTCCACCGCGAGCGGCAGGTGCTTGTGCCCGGACGACGGACGTGATCTTCGAAAAATCCCGCTCGGCGCCCGACGAGGTGGCGCTCGACGACGGGGTGCGCCGGCGCAGCTGGGCAGAGCTCGAAGACCGCCTGCACCGCCTGACCCATCTGCTGCGCGACTCGCTTCGCCTCGCGCCCGGCGACCACGCGGCCAGCCTGCTGGGCAACCGCCTCGAGTCGGTGGAGCTGATCCTGGCAGCGCTGCTTTCGGGCGTGTGGATGACACCCATCAACCGGCACCTGCAGCCCAGCGAGATCGAACACGTCGTCCGCGACTCGGGTGCTCGCATCGTCTTCGTCGATCCCGAACACGAGACGGCGGCCCGGTCTGCCGGCGCCCGAGAGATCCTCCACGTCGGCGACGAACTCGACTCGGCACTGGTCTCAGTGTCGGCATCGCCGCTTTCCACCGACGGGCCAGCCGGCGGCAACATGATCTACACCAGCGGCACGAGCGGGTGCCCCAAGGGCGTGAAGCGCCGCCGCCCGGCTTCCGCGCAGGCGGCACTCGACGCCGCGCGAGCCTACGGTCGCAGGATCGCCCTCGACGGATCGGGACCTCACCTGGTCACCGGACCCGTGTACCACGCAGCACCGCTGATGTTCGCGGTCTACGACCACCTGAACGGTGCACCCGTGATCATCCAACCCCGCTTCGACGAGCGCGAGACCCTGGCGCTCCTGCGCGAGCGCGCGGTCCACCACACCCACCTGGTGCCGACCCTATTCGTGAGGCTCCTGCGCCTACCGGATGTGGAGCGCGCCGCATTCGTGGCGCCGGACCTCCACCTCGTTCTCCACGGCGCGGCACCCATCGCACCCGACGTCAAGCGACGCATGCTCGAATGGTGGGGACCGGTGCTCGTCGAATATTGGGGCGGCACCGAGGGTGGCGTCACGACTCTGGTCGACTCCGAAGAATGGCTCTCGCATCCGGGGACGGTGGGCCGAGTGCTGCCGCAATTCGAGGTTTTTGCGGTGGACGATTCCGGGAAACGCCTTCCCGACGGTGAAGAAGGGCTGCTCTACAGCCGCCACAACGACCTGGAGCGCTTCTTCGAGTATCACGGCGATGCCCAGAAGACGCGGGACGCCTACCTCGACCCGCACAGCTTCACGCTCGGCGACGTGGGCCGCATCGACGCGGAAGGCTTCGTCTACCTTTCCGACAGAAAGACGAACGTGATCATTTCCGGCGGTGTGAACATCTATCCGGCAGAAATCGAGGGGGTGATCCAGGCACACCCAGCGGTAGCGGATGTGGCGGTATTCGGGATTCCCGACGATGAGTGGGGCGAAAGCGTCAAGGCCGCCGTCGAGTTGCGCCCCGACTTCGAGGCTTCGCCCGAACTCGAGCGTGAGATTCTCGCCTTTGGGCGCGAGCGGCTGGCCGGCTACAAGGTGCCGCGCTCGGTCGACTTCGAGAGCGAGCTTCCCCGTCACTCGACCGGAAAGCTCATGGTGAGACACCTTCGCGAGCCCTACTGGCGCGGACGAGAGCGGCGCGTCTAACGAAGGGGAAAAGCTCCCGCCCCTGTGATAGAAATGGGAGTTCCAGCGTCTGGGAGAATTGGAATGTCCAAAGAAGTCGCGATCCTCGGTGTCGGGATGCACCCCTGGGGCAAATGGGGCCGCAACTTTGCCGAGTACGGTGTGAAGGCAGCTCGAGATGCGCTCGCCGATGCCGGCATCGACTGGCAGGACGTCGGTCTCGTAGTTGGCGGCGACACCATGCGCAACGGTTACCCGGGCTACGTCGCCGGATCGACCTTCGCCCAGGCCCTGGGCTGGACGGGCGTGCCCGTGGCCAGCACCTACGGCGCCTGCGCCACCGGCGCCCAGGCCATCAACGTGGCCCGCGCCCAGATCCTCGCGGGCATGACCGACGTGGCGCTCGTCGTCGGTGCGGACGCGGCGCCCAAGGGATTCTTCGCACCCCAGGCGGGCGAGCGGCTGACGGATCCGGACTGGCTGCGCTTCCGCCTGGTCGGGGCCACCAATCCGATCTACTTCGGACTCTACGCGCGGCGGCGCATGGAATTGTACGGAGCCAGCGAACTCGACTTCGCCAAGGTAAAGGTGAAGAACAGCCGTCACGGCTACACCAACCCGAACGCGCGTTACAAGAAGGCCTTCACCATCGAAGAAGTGCTCGAATCGGCGATCGTGTCCGATCCGCTGCGCCTGCTCATGATCTGCGCCACCAGCGACGGCGGTGCCGCGCTGATCCTGACCAGCATGGAGTACGCGCGCAGAAAGGGCATCGACCCGATTACCATCGCCGGTGTCTCGACTGTCACACCGAGCTATCCGAACACCGAGCTCGATATGCCGATGTTTTCGACCGACGCAGCCCAGGTCAAGGCCCCCGGCACCCCCTTCAAGGACTCGATTGCGCAACGCGCCTACGAAGAAGCGGGCATCGGACCGGAAGACGTCGACCTGGCCGAGGTATACGACCTGTCCGCAGCGCTCGAACTCGACTGGTATGAACACATCGGCCTGTGCGAGGCCGGCGGTGCCGAGCGCCTGCTCCACGACGGCGAGACCACACTCGGGGGCCGCGTACCCGTCAACCCGAGCGGCGGCCTTTCCTGCTTCGGCGAGGCGGTCCCCGCCCAGGCGATCGCCCAGGTCTGTGAGCTCGCCTGGCAGCTCCGCGGCCAGGCCGGAGACCGTCAGGTCGAGGGCGCCCGCGTCGGGATCACGGCGAACCAGGGGCTCTTCGGGCACGGCTCCTCGGTCATCGTGAAGCGCTGATGCCGCACTCGCTCCAGGAACTATCCGACCGTATCGAGATCGGTGACCTGCTCACGCGCTATACGCGCGCCATCGACACCCGGGACTACGCGCTGCTCGACACCTGCTTTCTCCCCGACGCCACCGTCGACTACACGAGTTCTGGCGGCATTTCCGGAAAGTACCCGGAGGTGCGCGCATGGCTCGAGAAGGCGCTGGCACCCTTCGACAAGATGGTCCACTTCATCGGAAACAGCAGCGTGGAGCTACGGGGAGACGAAGCGCGCAGCCGGACCTACGTGGTGAACCCCATGAGTTTTCCGGGCGATGAAGGCACAAAGCATTCCTTCACCGTGTGGGCCCATTACGTCGACCGGCTCGTGCGAACGGGCGACGGCTGGCGCATCGCCGAGCGCGTCGAGGAGCAGGTTCTCGTAGAAGGCGGGTTCCCCGAAGGCCTCGAGATCCCGGACTAGAGAATCGACACGCCGCCTCGAGGATGACGACCGGGCTGTGCCGCGCCCTGCGCTTCCGGCAACTCGCGCAGAAGGAGTCGGACGCCTCGAGTTCAGGCGCCTTGGAGATCGAGCAGACAGGCTCCCCCCTGTTCAGACGCCGGCAGCATCGACCCAGATGGGAGACGACCACGCCCGCGGCTGGTGCGGCGCGAGGCAGTCGTCGTTTCGGCCAGCGGGACCCGGACAGGGGTCGACGTCCACGCAGTTCCCCTCGGCGTCGCGTTCGCAACGCAGATTGCCGGCATTGATGCCGGACTTCGGCTCCTCGAATGCCCGGGCGTAGTAGAGCGTGTCCCGCCCGGCGTCTGCGAAGTCGGGGTCGGTAAACGTGACGACGCATCCGGCTGGATCCGGATCGCAGGAGAAGACCTTCCAGGGGTCGTCGATGAGCTGCTTCACGTCCTCGCCCGGGCTCACCTGGGGTCGGATTCGCACCACCTCGATTCGCTTGATCTCGCGGCGCGTATCCGACGGGTAATAGCATTCGCCCTTGCACAGGTGTTGGAGACGCTCTGCACCGAGCACCGCCGACACGTTTTCCGGACAACCGGGCTTCTGCTCGAAGGAGCCCACGGCACGCACCTGGAAGATCGGGCTGTCGCTCATCGCTACCTCGGTGCCCATGGGAGCCGGGGTCCCGCGGGAGCCCGGCGGGTTCAACAGGTCGAACCAGAGCAGGATGCGCGGGCCGGTGGTTCCATAGACTTCGCGCCGCTCCATCGCGTCCCAGATGGAATTGCGGTCGCGACCATCGGAGTGCGCGGCAATGAGTCCGCCGGTGGTCAAGAACGATGCCTGGCGCTCCACCTCGAACACCTGGAAGCTCGGCTGCTCGATCTTGAAGGGCACCGACTCCGATTCCGGCTCCTCGTTGGGCGGCAGGAAGAAGCTCCCCAGGAGACCTCCGACCTCGGGATTCCCCCCCTGCGACTCGGTCATGCCCCGGCGAAACTTCTCCTTGTAGCCGGTGCCCGGACGGGCATAGTGGTTGTCACTCGACGACATGAAACCCATCCGGAAGTGTGCCGGTTCGGACTCGTCGAAGTTCCCGATGGCCAGAACGTACTGCGCCGACCCGCCGGGGCGGTAGTTGAATGCAGGCTCGCGACAATCCGTGCACTGGCCGGCATCGAGCCAGTCTTCGATCGTCGCACCCGGAACCGTGCGGTGCACCGCAACTCCGGCCGCCGCCGCGTTCGTGCGCGCCGTCCGGGCGCGATCCGCGCAGTCCGCGGCCGGCTGGCCCTCTTCGAGACAGCGCGTTTCGATGATCTCCCCGGCGCGCCAACAGGTCGGCAGGTAATCCTCCGACGGCTCGGGACAGGTCGGGTTGCCCTCTTCGTCGAATTCGACGGCACGGAAGTCTCGGTAGACCTCCGAATCGCCGTGCCCGGAGTAGATCTCGAACAGGTTTTGCCGGCCCTCACCGCGCTGCGCCGCCGTGAGCTGCTTGTCCCAGGTGGAGCCGGGCGGCGAGTAGAAGCCCCAGGTGGTGCCGTGAGGGATCACGATCGACGCGAGATCCCACTCGTCGAGCTTGCGGAAGAGCGCTGCCGGTGTCTCGGCCGCCTCGACGCAGTCGTGCGGCAAGTCCCGGGTATTCACGTCGATCTCACAGTCGGGTGTGTCTCCCCACTCGGTCCAGTACTTCACCAGATCGTCCATCCGGTCATCACCGCCGAGCGCCGCGAGCCCGCGCACCCACAGCGGGGGAACGCCGCCGGCCAATCGTTGCGACCCGATCGGACGTGCGGGAATCTTGTCGTCATCGAGGTCGCGAAGCACGACGTTCTTGTGGCCGTAGTGATCGTCGGGCTCTAGTCCGACCTGCGTCCACTCCCAGCCGAGGTACGCGACCGTATCCGGGTTAGACGGGTCGCCTGCCACGTCGTTGCACTGTCGGATCGAATCGATCGTCTCGCTCCAGTGCTCGGGGGTGATGCTGAAGGCGTGATCGTTGATCGACCAGAAGTCGAGCGCGGAGCAATAGCGCGCAAAATCACAGGCGTCGGCCGGCGGGTGCGCACCCTCACCGCCCATCAAGGGAAGACTGAACAGGAACGCATCGAAGGAAAATGTCGTGTGCACATGGAGGTCGCCGAAGAGCACCTGCTTCGGGCGCGCCACACCGATCTCACTCGCCGCTTCTTTCACCTCGGCTTCGCTCGCGCTCACGTCGGCGGCGGGCCGCGCAACCGGGGTGACCTCGCCCGGGCCCTCGTGACTCCCGAAGACGCCGCGCCCGGCGAGCACGAAAAAAGCCACGCCGCCCGCAAAAGCGAGGACGACGGCGGTAAGAATCGTTCTCAACTCGAATCCCCCTAATCGGCAGCCCGTACAAACGTACCGCTGCCCGGAACCGGTGTGGTGGAAAGGCCCATCCGACTCGGACGCCACCACAGCGTGTCGATGTGGCGGCCATCCGCATCGAAGTCCTGAACGCTGACGTTGAGGCGGAATGCCCGCCAGGCGCGGCCCTGACGTTCGTCCAAGGCTGCCACGGGAACCGCAAACTCTACTGCGTAGCCCTCGGCGGTGCGCCGAGACGCCCGCAGCGCATCGTCTGGAACGGGCCCGATGAAGGTGTCGAAAACCGTATCGGGCTTCGGCTCGACCGGCGCGATCGCGGTGATGATCATCTTGCGGGTCGACCCGTTCATCGCCGCCGTGAAGAAATGCTGATTCTCGGAGCGTTCCGGATCCGGGCGCGCATCGAGGTTCACGGAGACTCCGTCCTGCTTCCTTCCGACCTCGTCTTCCGACAGGTAGAGGTCAGAGTCTCGCACCGCAACACCCACGTAGACGAATGAATCGTCACAGCGTACGTCGAAGTCGTAGGAGACAGCGGAGCGATCGCTGCCACCGGACGCAGGCCGGGCTCCCACGTGGAAGCGCAGGCCCCCCCATTCTCCGACATCACCGTCTACCTCGATCACTCCGTCCACGGGCACGCACGCAAAACGCTTTTCCGGGAACAGCCACGACGTTTCCACGAGTTCGGCCGGACTTCCGTCGGGCTTGGCCATGCGCAGGGTCCAGCGCGCCGTCGCCGGCTCGAGTTCTTCGAAGGAAACCGGCTTCACAGCGCGTAGGTCCACGTCTAGAAATTGCTCCCCACCCGGGGGAATCTCGGAGGAGTAGCCGCTAGAAACCGGAACGATCTGGCCGTTCGACTCGAACGTACCCCTCACCTTGAGAACGCCCTCACCACGGTTCTCGATTCGGAAGCGCACCGCTCCCTCCCTGAAGAGATCGCCAGCCTGCACCAGAGGCTCGACCGAAAGCGCCCGCTCCATCGCGCTCATCACCGTACGCCCCGCGGCAGTCCGAACGTCGGGACCGCGGATCCCGTCGAGCATGAGGTTCGCGATCGTGGGTCCCTCGTCGGTCATCGTCACGAGCACCACATGGTCGAACTCGCCCTGGTCGATGCCACGCATCGGGCTACCGCCACCGGTCGTCGCCAACGTGATGTAGCGCCGATCGTTGCGGGTCAAGGCCGTGTACTCGTGGATGTGGCCCGCGAAGACCGTGTACGGACGATCGCCCAGCAATTCCTCGACGCGACGCCAGTCCGGATGGATCCGGTCCCCATAGTCCCAGAGTGGCTGGTGAATCAAAACGAAGGTCCATCGCGCCTTCCGGTCCTGGCCCAACACCTGCTCCACCCACGCCATCTGCGCCTTCTGAGTGTCGGGACCGGGGATGGTCTGGCCGCGACGGCCCACCGCCGAGAAGAGTTCGCTGTTCAGTACGACGAAGTGGACGTCCTTGTACCAGAAATCGTAGAAGCTCGGCCCGTAGCGCTCGCGCCAGAGCTTCGACATGACCTCGTTGCTGAAGTCGTGGTTACCCGGCACGTAGAAGAAGGGCGCCCGCAGGCTCCGGACATATCCGTCGATCTCCTGCCATTGCTCGAGGAGGTCGGCGCGGTCTTCGGTGTAGCCCTCGATCAGATCGCCGACGCTGACGACGAAGGCGGGCTCGACGAGATCGATCTTCGGCATCGCACCGGCGAACACCCCATCGCGATGCTCACCCGTGCGGTCCGTAACCACCACGAAGTGAAAGTCCGAATCAGAATCGCGCGCTTCGAGGCCAGTCCACGGTGCTTTCCCCTCGGGCGCAGTGACCTCGCTGATCGGTGCCGCTGTGCCAGGCCCTGCGAGCGCCCACGAGAACAGCGCGAGCAAGACGCGCAGAGACATGACCTTCAGACTCCTTGGGACGAAACGAGGCGCCCACCATACCCCACGCGGCAACGAGAAGGATCGCTAACGCCGGCGAGCCTTCCGCAGCTCGGCGCTCGCGCGCTCTTCGTTGCGCATGGCTTCCTCCATGCCGTGGGTTTCTCCGAAGGCGAGCGCGCGCTTGGCGGCGGCGAGAACCTCGGGGCGCTTCCCGGCCATGAGGGTGGCCCACTCCCGGGCCTCCTTCACGACCTCGTCGGCGGGAACGACCTTGTTGACCAGGCCGATCTCTGCGGCCTCCTCGGCCAGGACGACCCGCGCCGTCAGTACCAGTTCGAGCGCCTTGGCACGACCCACGAGGCGCGGAAGCAGGTGCGTGCTGCCGAGTCCCGGCAGGATCCCGAGCTTCGTGAACGTGACACCGATCTTGGCGCCCGCTGCCGCGATCCGGACGTCGCAGGGCAGAATCATCGTGACGCCGACACCGATCGCCGCACCGTTCACCGCTGCGATCAAGGGTTTCGGATACGCCACCAGCTCGAGGGGGAGCTTCTTGAGAAAGTCTTCCTCACCGAGCCGCGGGCCCTTGCCGGCAACCGCGTTCTCCCCCGCCTCGTGCGCCTTCAAATGATCGAGGTCGACACCGGCGCAGAAACCTCGTCCGGCCCCGGTCAGGATCACGGCACGCACGGCGTCGTCGTCGCGCGCGCTTCGGAAAGCGTCCGTGACCTCATCTCCCATCGGCGTGATGTACGCGTTCAGTTTCTCCGGACGGTTCAGAGTGATCGTCGCCACACCGTCCTGCTTCTCGTACAGGATGTTCTCGTAACCCATGGATCCTCTCGGAATCAGGTGCGGCCGAGGATGGCGATCCCGCAGGCAGTGGGATGGCCGCCGATATTGTGGGACAGCGCAATCGCCGCACCCGGTGTCTGGCGTTCGCCGGCACGCCCCTGGAGCTGGAGCGTGTTCTCGTAGATCATGCGCACGCCCGTAGCGCCGGTCGGGTGGCCGAAGCTCTTGAGTCCTCCGTCCGTATTCACCGGCAACTCACCGCCGATCTCGAAGCGGCCGGACGCGATGTGTTCCTTGGCGGATCCCTTCTCGCAGAAACCCAGGTCTTCGTAGGTCAGCAGTTCGGTCAGAGAAAAGCAATCGTGCACCTGAGCGACGTCGATGTCGCCCGGTCCGACACCCGCCATCTCGTAGGCCACCTTGCTGG
This sequence comes from Deltaproteobacteria bacterium, assembly GCA_002729515.1. Lineage (GTDB taxonomy): Bacteria > Myxococcota_A > UBA9160 > UBA9160 > SMWR01. The sequence continues at coordinate 13,507 of PBYF01000132.1, read as the reverse complement.
CTTCGATGGTGGGCTTCCAGGCCAGGAAGTCCATCGTCGGATCCTTCTGGGGGTTCGGGCCACCGAAGACCGTGACGCCCTTCACGAGCACCGGATCCTCTCGGTAGCCCTTTGCGAGATCGGCACGCGTGATGATCGCCGCTGCCGCGCCATCGGTCTGCGCCGCACAATCGTAGAGACCGAAAGGCCACGAGATGAGCCGCGCCTTCTTGTAGTCCTCGAGAGTGATCTCGCGCTTCAAGAAAGAATTTGGCGCCAGCGTCCCGTTGTGGTGGTTCTTGATCGCGATCTTGGCCAGGTCGTCCCGAGACGCGCCGTACGCATCGAAGTAGCGCGCGGCACAGATCGAGAACCAACCGGCGGGGGTCTGGGGCAGATCGCGCACCTGCGTCATCATCACCGAAGGACCCGATACACCGCGGTCCTTCGGCTTGTCGTAGCCCACCACGAGCACCGTGTCGTAGAGACCACAAGCCACCGACATCACACCGCACCGGAAGGCGTCGGTTCCAGTGGCACAATAGTTCGACACTGACGTCACCGGCTTCCACAGCTTGAGTGCGTCGCTGCATTCGTGCGGGCCCCTGCCCGAATAGAGCGAGCCGGTGAAGACCGCGTCGATCTGTTCCTGGGGCTTTTCGATCCCGGCGTCGGCGTAGGCCTCGTAGGCGGCGTCGACGATCATGTCGGACGGACTCTGGTCCCAGTTCTCACCGAACGGGCAGCAGCCAACGCCGACGATCGCCACCTTGTCTCGAATCGAATCGCGACTCATTGGGGCGTTGCCTTCCAGTAGTAGTTGGGGCGTCCGCCGGACTGGTGGATGCGCCTGAATTCGAACTCCACGGGCATGTCGAGCTTCACGGCCTCGGGGGTGACATTCACGAGCTGCAAGTGGACGCGCGCCCCGTCGATGTCGCAGATCGTAACCACCGTCGGCGGGTCGGGCGTCGGAAAGAAGAAGTCGAAGGTGTAGGTCAGCACCCTGCCGACCCGGTCCGAAAGGCGGTACCGATCGAACTCGTCCTTGGCAAAGCAGGTCTCGCAGATGCGCTGGTCTGGGAACTGCACCGCGCCGCAGCTGCGGCACTTCTGGCCCACGAGACTCGTGTCCGCATCCCGTTCGCGGAAATGGATCGTCGCCGAGAGGCCGGGATCTTTGGATGCGGCGTACTCGGTGGTCTGGAGGCTGCGCGCCTTCAGGTAGCGGTCATAGCTCTCCACGCCGCGCCGCCGGCCCAGGTGCCAGCCCACGCCGCGCCGCTCCTCGAGCTTCTCCACGTGCTCGGTAACCGTCAGCGCCAGCGCCTCGGCTCCGTCGCCGTAGCTCGCGACGAGCAGCCGATCGCCGGGTTTTGCGTCCTCGAGCGCGTGGGCCAGCTGGAGCAATGCAAAAGAGCAGCCCGTATTTCCGAGGCGGCCAAAGAGCGGGTCCTGCACCTGCTCCGATGCCAGTTCGAGCTTGCGCACCGCACTCCCGTGACTCCGCTTGTCCGGGGCGTAGAGCGCGACCTTCGCAAATTCCGAAGCGCGCAGACCCGCCTCCGCGAGCAGCCCGCGCACACCCTCGACGATCCCCGGGACGTAGCCTTCCTGGATCACGAAACGGTCTTCCCAGCTGTGCACAAAGGGATCGCCGGCCGTGCGCCAGACGTCGACGATCTCGTCGGCCACGGCGTGGCAGGCGTCGAGCGTCGCCACCGCATCCGAGGTTCCGAGAAGAAACGCCACCGCCCCATCCCCGAAGTTCATCTCGAGCCCCGAGCCCGGCGCTCCCATGCGGCAGTCGCTCGCGACGACGAGCACGCGCCGCGCCGTGCCGGCTGCCACCGCGTCGACGGCGGCTCGCAGCGCGCTGGTCCCGGCGCGAAGGGAGCCCGAGAAATCGGCCGTGCGCACGGCCCGCGGCAGGTCGAGGGCCCGCGCCAGAAGAGCCGCCCCCTGTTTTTCTTCGAAAGGGTGGCTGGTACAGGCGAACATCACGCCATCCACCTTCTCCCGATCGAAGCCGCGCAGGCAGTTGACCGCGGCCGACACCGCCATGGTGACCGCGTCCTCATCGTTCCAGGCAACGGCCTTTTCGGGCCCGCCCTCTTTCGCCTCGCGCCCACCGATGCTGGCCAACGCCAGACGGGTGGGCGGAATGTAGGCGGCGTAGGAGACGATCCCGGCCATCAGCTCACTTTGCCTCCGGGGGTTTCACTCCGTCGTAGAAGGCATAGGGCGGTTTCATCAGTCCGAAGTTCTCCAGGCGCGTTCCGAAGACGCGCTGAAAATGCTTCACGATCTCGTCTACCGGCAGATCCTCCAGGTAGAGCGCGGTGCCGTAGCGCGGCTGCTCGACGATCTGTACACGGCCGGAACCAGTGCCGAAAATCTGCCCGGTGATCCACCCCGCCTCGTCGCTGCACAGAAATGCCACGAACGCACCGTTCTGGTTCGGATCCACGAACGGTTGCTCCACGACCTTTCCTCCCGAGCGGAATGTCTGGGACATGCGCGTCGTGCCCGACGGGCTGATGGCGTTCACGCGGATGCCATAGCGCGAGAGTTCGGTGGCCCAGGTGTAGGTCATGGACGCAATCGCACCCTTGGCGCCGGCATAATTCGTCTGGCCAAAGTTTCCGAAGTGCGCCGCCGAAACAGTGTTCACGATCGAGCCGCCGCCCTGTTCCCGGAAACGAAGCGCAGATTCCTGGCCGACACGAAAGGTGCCGTAGAGGTGCACCTGCATCACGGCATCGAATTCCTCGTCACTCATCTTGAGGAACGACCGATCGCGCACGTTTCCAGCATTGTTCACACAAGCGTGAATCGCTCCGAATTCGTCGACGCATTGCTGCACGAGCGCCTGCGCGCCCTCTCGGCTCGAGATGTCGGAGTCGTTGACGCCGGCCTTGCCGCCCTTCTCGGAGATCTCGGTGGCGACCTTCCGCGCCTCGTCGATGTCGACGTCGTTCACGATCACCGACGCGCCCTGTCCCGCCAGCTGCAGGCAGTGGCCGCGTCCGATGCCACGGCCACCTCCAGTGACGATCGCAGCCCTGCCCTCCAGAATGCCCATTCGCTGCCTCCTCGGAATCAGGCGACGGCCCGAGCGATGCCGTCCGCCAGCGCATCCGCATGCTCGTCCATATCTCCGAAGACAGACTCGAGCACCCAGGTGCGTTTCAAATAATAATGAGCCGGGATTTCCCAGGTGAATCCCATGCCGCCGTGGATCTGGATGCACGCCCGCGCGTTCTTCCAAGCGGCGTCTCCGGCCACGGCTTTCGCCGAGGAAGCGGCGCGCACCACGTCGCCGACGGCCGGGTCGTCGAGCGTTGCGCCGGCGGCGTAGACCGCCGCCCGGGCCGCCTCCTGGCGCGTGAATCCGTCCGCCATGATGTGCTTCAGCGACTGGAAGGAACCGATCGGACGGTTGAACTGTTCCCGGCCCCGCGAGTATTCGACCGACAGCGCCAGGGTAGCCTCGGCAATGCCGAGCAGCTGGGCAGCGGCCAGGACCGTTCCCTCGAGGCTCAGGCGACTCGCGTCGTCGGCGCCGGCGATCGCCTCCCCGCTCCCGAGCGCGGCAACCTCCCACACGGGCGTCAAGGGATCGGTGGGCGTCTCCACTGGTTTTGCGTCGAGCGCCTTCGGATCGATCCGCTCGATTCGATCCGGGTACAAGAGGAGCAACGCGTCGAGCGCGTCCAGGTACTCGACCAGATAGGGCCCGTCCGCATCTCGCGTGAGATCGAGCCCCCCCACGACGGCCGCACCGTCCGCCGCACCGTCGACGAGGCCCGCCGCCAGGTGCGACCAGAGAAACGGGCCCGGCACGAGCGCCTTCGCCAACTCTTCGAATACGAGCACGGCATCGGCGGTGCCGAGGCCCACACCGCCGGCGTCCTCTCCCAGGCGTAGCCCGAAGACTCCCATTTCGGCGATCTCGCGCCAGAGAGCTGAGTCGAACCCCCCAGTCTTCTCCAGTTCGCGCAGGTGATCGATCGTGACACGCCCCTCGCAGAAGGAACGAATCCCGTCTCGAAGCGCCTGCTGGTCCTCGTTGACCCGGAAGTCCATGTCGGATGATCCTCTGCGCGCCCGCGTCTACCGCGGCTCTCTCGGCAATTCGAGGATCCGCTCGGAAATGATGTTGCGCTGCACCTGCGAGGTCCCAGCCGCAATCGACATCGACAGCGATTCGAGCGCGCGGAAGACCATCTCGCCGCTCTCGTGCCCACCCACGTCTTCGCGCGAGATTCCCATGCGTCCCGTCACGCGCAGCCCGACCTCGCAGATCTTCTGGTAGGTCTCGGTGTAGAAAAGCTTGATCGCCGAGGCACCGACGCCCGGCATGCCGGTCTTCGCGGTCTCGGAGACCGAGAGCTTCACCATCGCCCAGAGCGCGTCGAGATCGGCCTGGAGGTGACCCACCTCGCGGCGCAGGCTGCGATCCTCCCATGCGTTCGCATCGTGTCGCGTGATCCCCTTGGCGAGCTTGACGATGCGAGCGAGGAACGCCTGGAGCTGGTACATCTCGCTCGCAAACGCCGTTCCCCGCTCGAAGCGGAGGGTAACGTTGGTGACGCGCCAACCATCGTTTTCCTCACCCACGAGGTTCTCGACGGGAACGGGCGCATCCTCGAAGAAGACTTCGCTGAACTCACTCTCCCCCATGATCGTGGGCAGCGGACGGATTTCGATACCCGGCAAGTCCATGGGCAGAATGAGCCACGAAATCCCCTTGTGCTTCGGCGCATCCGGATCCGTGCGCACGAGCATCTCGCAGAAGTCCGCAACATGCGCGAAGGATGTCCAGATCTTGTGACCCGTCACGCGGTAAACGTCGCCATCGCGTACGGCACGGGTCTGCAGGCTCGCCAGATCGGAGCCCGCACCCGGCTCGGAGAAACCCTGGCACCAGATTTCCTCGCCCCTGAGGATGCGCGGCAAGTGGTCTTTTTTCTGCTGCTCCGTTCCCTCGACGATGAGCGTCGGACCGCCGTGCAGCATGCCGACAAAATTCACACCGACGTAGGGCGCCCGGGCCCGGGCAGTCTCCTCGAAGTAGACGAGCTGCTCGGTCAACGTGGCGTCGCGCCCGCCGTAGTCCCGGGGCCAGTTGATTCCGGCGTAGCCGGCGTCGCAGAGCCGGCGCTGCCAACCGGTGTCGTACTCGCGGCGACCGGCCCAATCGGCCTTCGCCGGAGGCTCTCCGTAGGCGGGAACCGCGTCCTTCAGCCAGGCGCGCAGTTCGGTGCGGAACTTCTCATCGGAATCGGAGTAACGAAGATCCACAGGGGGCTCCAGAAATCGGAGACCTTTTACGATACGCGGCGTTTCGCAAATGAGCAAGCGGGAAGCGCAACCCCGTCTGCGATCGTGCAGCCCGGCCCTAGACGCCCTCGGGCGTAACCCAGGCCAGCGCCGCCTGGAAGTCAGCGAAGATCTGGACCGGAACGCCACCGGCGTTCGCCAGGGCCGCGCCGACTTCCAGCGGTGTCGCAATCGACTCCGGCGCGACGACCGCGAGCCGGTGATGGAGCAGAGGCCGCAGGCGCACCAGGCTTCGAACAGACTCGATCACCCGATCGGCATCGAGGTCGGGAGGGGTATCCCGGACATCGACGACGACTCCGAAATTCGCCTCAAAGTCCGGGTGCGCAGCCACGTCTGCGGGAACCGAAAGCCTCTCGTTGAACGTCAGGTCTCCCCGGCCCCTGGCGATCGCCACCCGACGCTTGCGGTCCACATCGATGTAAAAAGGCATGCCGCTCAGCTTTCCGCTTCGAGCTTCGGGCGCGCCCAGGTCTGCGCCGAAGCTAGGTCGGTGAATATCCGGAGTTCGACACCCCCCGCACCCGCGATTGCTGCAGCCAGCTCAGCAGCGAGGCTGAGTGGTGCCGAGACGACCACGGCCATCCGATACCTGTAGAGAGACCGGATGCGCACGAGGTTGCGCCCGATTTCCAACACGTCGTGCGCGCCGGGATCGAATTCGAGAGCACTCAGATCGGCGACGACTCCGTAGTCAGATTCGAATTCCGGGTGCGCGGCCAGGTCGACCGGAGCCTGAAGCGCTTCTTCGAGCGCCACCGGGCCCCAGCCACGCACGTGGATCATGTGCGAAACAGAATCTATCTGGAACTCAAAGGGCATCTGGGGAACTTTCGAGGGCGCACCGGACAGAATAGCGCCACCGCCCCTACCGGCTCCCCCTGTTTGGGGGTTACGACGGCGTGTCTGCTGTGCCGAGAGCCCCGAACGCCGCCAAGCGCGCCGGTTCTCGCCCAGGCTCGGCGTGCGCCCGAGCCATCTCGGCAATGGCCACGAACTCATCCCCGGCTTCGACGCAGTGGGCAGGAAGCAGGACCGGGAGCTTCACTGGGGCTCCTCCGAATCCAGATAGCCCGCGTATTCGTCGAGAACCGGCATCACTTCGTCCCTGCCGGCCGAGGGAACCCGCAACACGGCTTCGGTGACGCCCACCTCGCGGAAATAGGCGAGCTTCTCCGGGCTGGGATGGATGCCCATCGGCACGACGTGAAGCGTCGCCGGGTCACGCCCGCACGCCTCGAAAGCCGCACGCAGCTTCGGCAGCGCCTCGCGGACGCCCGCACCGCCGAAGGGCATCCAACCATCCGCGTACTCGGTCACGTGATCGATGAGCGTCGGCCCCAGCCCCCCGCCAATCAGGACGCGGGGCCCCGGCTGCTGCACGGGCTTTGGCCACTGCCAGCTCGGCTCGAAAGATACGAAGTCGCCGCGGAACTCGGCGACTTCGTTCGCCCAGAGGGCCTGCATGGCAAGCATCTTCTCGCGCACCAGCGCGCGACGGCGCCCCACGTCTATGCCGTGGCTCTCCATCTCCTCGCGGTTCCAGCCGAATCCGATTCCCAGGACCAGGCGGCCCTGGGACAACAGGTCGAGAGTCGCGAGCTGCTTCGCAAAGGTGATGGCATCGTGTTGCGCCACCAGGCCGATGCCCGTCCCCAGGCGGATCCGCTCGGTAACCGCCGCGGCTCCGGCCAGCGCAATGTAGGGATCGAGACAGCGCTTGTACTCCTCGCCGAGGGTCTCGTCCCCGGTCGGTGCCGGCGTGCGCCTACTCGTCGGAATGTGCGTGTGTTCGGGGATGTAGAAGGAATAGAAGCCACGTTCGTCGGCCTCGCGCGCGAGTTCTACGGCGCTCATCGAGACATCGGTGGCGTGAAATGCAATGCCGAGCTTCATCTTGGATGATTCAACAGCGTTCGCGCGCCACGCGCTAGAGGTCCTCGCGCCAGGGCATCGAGGGCAACGGCCGCCCGAGCAGGCCGAGAAGGAGCTCGACGAAACGGTAGGTGAGACCCCACAGGGGCGGACCCTCGTCCGCCCCGAGATCGTCGAGCCGGATGACTGGAAGGTCGAGCGCGTGACCCCGGTAGTCGAAGCGCTCCACCGCGTGGCGCGACGGATCCATCAGGTCGTCGATCCGCACCCAGTGAACGGCGTGAACCTCTTCGGAGAGCTTCAGCGCGGGCGCCTCCTCCAGCGCGTAGACAAAGGCCGAGACGACGATCTCGACCGCACGACCCTGGAGATCGTCGAGACGTCCCAGACAGTCCGCCTCCAAGAGGTCGATGCCCACCTCTTCGCAGGTCTCGCGTTCGGCGGTGTGCCGCGCCGTGGCATCACCCGGCTCGGACCGGCCACCTGGAAACGCCAGGTCCCCGGACCACGGATCCCCGTCAGCCGACGCCCGCCGGATAAAGAGAAGTTTTTCACCCTCCGGTGACGGCAACACCACGACCGCAACGGCAGCGCGCCGCTCACCGCCTTCGCGCAAATCGGGCTGCCGACCGGCGAGCGCATTGCGCAGCTTGGAGAGCGTCGGCACAGCGCTCCTTTCCCTGCGGGTGATCCCGCAGACTGGTATCATGCCCGCTGCTACACGTTCTAGCTCGCGGGGACTCCCCCCCCCGACGGCCGGAGCCCAGGAGCGAGCGTGGCGGAAGCCGCCGGATCCTTCGACGCCAGCTACGCGCTGGAAGATCGTTACCGGCGGCAGAACGGCCGCGTGTACCTGACCGGCGTGCAGGCGCTCGTGCGACTTCCGCTGATGCAATGCCAACGCGACGCCGCGGCGGGCCTTTCGACGGCCGGCTTCATCTCCGGCTACCGCGGCTCACCGCTCGGCGGCTACGACCTGGCCCTGTGGCAGGCGCGCGAGTTGCTCGAGCAGCACCGTGTGCACTTCGAGCCCGGCGTGAACGAGGACCTGGCCGCGACTGCCGTCTGGGGCACGCAGCAGGCAATGACCCGGGAGAACCCGAAATACACCGGCGTCTTCGGCATCTGGTACGGGAAGGGTCCCGGCGTCGACCGCTCCACGGACTCGATCAAGCACGCCAACTACGCCGGGACTTCGCGCCACGGCGGCGTGCTGGCACTCTGCGGAGACGATCCCGGCGCCAGGTCGTCTTCGATCGCTCACCAGAGCGAACAGGTGCTGATCCACTGCGGCATTCCCATTCTCAACCCCTCCGACGTGCAGGACTACGTCGACCTGGGTCTCCACGGTTGGGCGCTTTCCCGCTACTCGGGCTGCTGGGTGGGCTTCAAGTGCGTGACGGACACGGTCGACAGCGGCGCCTCGGTACTGGTGGGGTCCGACCGCGTGCGCATCGTGGCTCCCGGCTTCGAATTCCCGGCCGGGGACCACCACATTGGCGCGCGCAAGACGCTGCTCGAAATCGAACGGCAGCTCTTTCGGGTGAAGCTCCCCGCAGCCCAGGCCTACGCGCGGGCGAATGGGCTCGACCGGGTGGTGCTCGACTCACCGCGCCGGCGGCTCGGCATCGTGACCACGGGCAAGGCCTACCTCGACGTGCGGCAGGCACTCCAGGAGCTGGGCATCGACGAGCGCCGCGCCGCCGAACTCGGCATTTCGCTCTACAAGGTCGCGCTCAGCTGGCCCCTCGAACCGGAGGGCGCCCTCGCCTTCTGCCGAGGCTTGGAGAACGTCCTCGTCATCGAGGAGAAGCGTCCGCTCCTGGAAGAGCAGCTCGCGCGCATCCTCTACAACGAAAGCGACCGCCCCCAACTGCTCGGCAAGCGCGACGAAAACGGGGCGCCGCTCGTCCCCAACGAGGGAGAACTGGCGCCGAATGTCGTCGCGCATCTGGTTCTCGATTGGCTCGAGCAGCGCCTCGGCGACGCAGCGCGGCACCTGCGGCAGCTCCCCGAGCCCACGCCGGTGACACCCCCGACGTCGCTCACACGCATGCCGTCGTTCTGCTCGGGCTGCCCACACAACAGGTCGACCGTCGTTCCCCAGGAATCGATCGCCTTTGGGGGCATCGGCTGCCACGGCATGGCCACCTGGGTCCCGGGCCGGCGGACCTACGGTGTGACCCACATGGGGGGCGAGGGCGCTAACTGGATCGGACAGGCCCCCTTCGTCGAGATGCCTCACGTGTTCCAGAACATGGGTGACGGCACCTACTTTCACTCCGGGCTGTTATCGGTGCGGGCCTGCGTAGCGGCCGGCGTGAATATCACGTTCAAGATCCTCGTGAACGGTGCAGTCGCCATGACCGGCGGCCAGCCGATCGAGGGAGAGTCAATCGACGGCGAGATCACGACTCCCGAGGTCGTGCGTCAGCTGCGCGCCGAAGGCGTCGGTCGCATCGACGTGCTGTCGGACGAACCGAAGAAGTATCCCGTCGGTGCCTTCTCCAGGGACATCGGCGTCCACCACCGGAACCATCTCGATCGAATTCAGCGGGAATTGCGCGAGGTGCCCGGCGTGACCGCGCTGGTCTACGACCAGACCTGTGCCGCCGAGGCCCGCCGTATGCGCAAGCGCGGCGAATTTCCCGACCCGGATCGGCGCATCGTGATCAACGAGCTCGTCTGCGAGGGCTGTGGCGACTGTTCGGTGCAGAGCGGATGCATCTCGGTGGAACCCATCGAGACCGAATTCGGCCGCAAGCGCCGGATCGGTCAGTCTTCGTGCAACAAGGATTACTCCTGCGTCGAGGGATACTGCCCGAGCTTCGTCTCGATCCACGGAGGTCGCCTGCGCCGGACCGGAGGCGACGCCGTAGAGGTCACCGACGAGTTCTTCGCCTCGTTGCCGCTTCCCGATCGGCCGCACTGCGAAGAGCCGTGGAACGTGTTGGTCACCGGGATTGGCGGCACCGGTGTGGTGACCGTGGGCGCAATCTTGAGCATGGCCGCACACCTCGAGGGCAAGGGCACCTCGGCACTCGACGTGACGGGCCTCGCCCAGAAAAACGGCCCGGTGACGAGCCACGTCCGGATCGCACAGCGCGCCGAGGATCTCTTCGCCACGCGCATCGGGGACGGTTCGGCGGATCTCGTGATCGGCTGCGACCCGGTGGTGGGGACGGGCTTCGAAGCACTTTCGAAACTCGCGAAGGGGCGGACCGTCGCCGTGATGAACGCCCACGTAACACCGACTGCGGACTTCGCAAGCGACCCGGACCTCGACCTCTCCTTCGACGCGATGGGCGCCGCGGTGCGAGAGGCCACCGGCAACGGGAACGCCCACACCCTGCGCGCAACCGAGCTCGCCACGGCGCTGATGGGCGACGCGATCTTCACGAACCCGTTCCTGCTCGGGTATGCGTTCCAGATCGGACGCCTCCCGGTCTCACTGGATGCGTTGCACCGGGCCATCGAGCTGAACGGACGCGCCGTCGAGGCCAATCGGCGCGCCTTCGCCTGGGGGAGACTCGCCGCGCACGACCGCGACGCGGTGGAGCAAGCCGCACGGCCGGGCCTCCGCGACTCGGAAAAGAGCTCCCGCGCCCAGACCCTGGAGGAAATCGTCACGCTCCGCGAGGAATTCCTCACGGCCTACCAGAGTCGACGCTACGCGCGGCGCTATCGGCGCCTCGTCGACCAGGTGACGAAACGCGAAAGCGAACTCGGAGCCGGAGATGCGCTCGCGCGGACAGCGGCCCGCTGCGCCTTCAAGCTGCTGGCGGTCAAGGACGAGTACGAGGTGGCACGGCTGTTCACGAACGGCAGCTTCCGACGCCAGCTCGAAGCGGAGTTCGAGGGCGACTACCGCATCGAGTGGCACGCGGCACCGCCGCGAATCCCAGTCCTCGATTGGTTCGTCGACCGCAGGGACGCGCGCACGGGCCGGACTCGGAAGATCGGTCTCGGGTCCTGGTCCTTCGGGATGCTCCGGGTGCTCTCCGGTTTCCGGTTTCTGCGCGCAACTCCGCTCGATTTCTTCGGGCGCACCGAACACCGCCAGCTCGAGCGGCGCCTGGCCGCCGAGTACGAGCAACAGCTCGCAGAGCTGCTCGAAGGGCTCTGTGCGGAGAACCACGAGATCGCTGTAGAAATCGCCGGTCTGCCCGAAACGGTTCGAGGGTTTGAAGCCGTGAAGGAAGAGCATCTCGAACGGGTCCTCGGGAAGCAGGCCGAACTCCTCGAGGCCTTCCGGCGCCACGCGCCAGGGACCGAAGCTCGCGGACCTGCCTCAATCTAACTACTTGATAAAAAACTAGAATTTCAAAGTTTTCGGAAAAGTTGGCGGCCGGGGTAGCACCCCCTTGACGTGGGTAAATTTCCCACGTAATATCTTGTTGTGGGAATAAATCCCACGCAAAAACAAAAGGGGATTTACCATGAAACGAGAAACTCGCTGGAACGCCGGCTTCCTGGCGGCAGGCGCCGCCCTTCTGACCCTGGCCATGGCACCGAACGCGGTGGCCCAGGACCTTCTCGATACCGCAGATGCCGGCGTCGAGATCACACGGGACCCCGCCGACCTGCCGCACGTACTCCAACCCCAGTCGCCCGAAGATGCGGACGTGGCCGATACGGTGCTGGTCTTCACGAACGAGTCCAGTAGCCCGATGCGCGTCCGCTGCGAGGGTTTCAACAAGAACGGCCGTCCCGTGGGGCGCGCCTGGGTTGCGATCCCGAATCGGGGACTGCGTTACATCATGGCCTCGGACCTTTCGCGCGGTAGAGACTGGGTGGGCCAGGTCCACTGCCACGGGTCGGCGCAGGTAAGAGGCACGGCCGTGCTGCTGGGCCGGAACCTCACCGACCTCCCGGCGATCCAGGCCAGGGACGGCTTCGGTCGCCTGCGGTTCCCGGTGGTCGCCACGTATTAGTCGACGGGGGTGCTCCCACCCAGACTGGGCGGGGCCGCGGAAGCGTGGCCCCGCCCGGAAAAATACGTGGTAAACTTTCCCACACTAGGAGACTCGATCGACGTGGCCGCTCGCCCCTCACATCCGGCGCAAACCAGCGGGGCCCAGCCCGTGACAGCCCTGGTGAACGCGCTCCGGCACCTGCTCCAGCCCTTGGTGCGGGTATTGCTGCGCCACCAGATCACCTTTCCCTACCTCTCGGCGCTCCTCAAAGGGGTGTATGTGGAGGTGGGCGAGACGGAACTCGCCGACGAATCCGGCCCTGCGAGTGCAAGCCGCCTGAGTCTCCTGACGGGCATCCACCGCAAGGACATCCGGAGGCTCCGCGAAGAGCCGAGCGAAGGCTTCGCCCCGCCGCGTGCGGTTTCACTCGGCGCCCGGCTGGTGGCCCGCTGGACCGCCGCACCCGAGTTCCTCGACAGTGAGGGCCGCCCGCGGGCACTGGCCCGCACGACCGAAGACCCGAAGCGCGGCCCCTGTTTCGACGACCTCGTCGCCTCGGTGAGCACGGATATCCGCCCGCGGGCCGTCCTAGACGAGTGGCTGCGCCTGGGTATCGTCGACCTCGACGCGGAAGATCGCGTGCGGCTGGCATCGGATGCCTTCGTACCCTCGAAGGGCTTCGACGAAAAAGCGCACTACTTCGGACGAAACCTTCACGACCACGTGGCAGCCGCCGGTCACAATCTCTCGGGAGAGGGCGCGCCCCTGCTCGAGCGCAGCGTCTACTACGACGGACTCACCGAGGAATCCGTTGCAGAAATTGCCGCGCTCTCTGAAAAACTCGGAATGGAAGCACTCCAGGCGGTGAACGCCCGGGCGCTGAAACTCCAGCGACAGGACGCCAAACGCGGCGGAAGCCTGCGCATGAATTTCGGGACCTACTTCTTCCGAGAAAAGAAAGAAAACGGGACCGATGGCTAGGTTCCTGCTCGCGAGCGCCGCCCTGCTGGCCCTGGCGGCCTGCCTGGCCGCAGCGCCCGGTGAAAGCCGCGCCGCTGCGTGCGCGAGCGTGGCCGGACTCGACTCGGACAGCGGTCTCGGCGGCACCGGCCTCGACGACCCGGACAGCGGCATCGGCGGAACGGGAATTGCCGAAACCGACAGCGGCGTCGGCGGCACCGGCATCGACGACCCGGACAGCGGCATCGGCGGAACGGGAATTGCCGAAACCGACAGCGGCGTCGGGGGTACCGGCATCAACGACCCGGACAGCGGCGTCGGCGGAACGGGAATTGCCGGAACCGACAGCGGCGTCGGCGGAACGGGAATTGCCGGAACCGACAGCGGCGTCGGCGGAACGGGAATTGCCGGAACCGACAGCGGCGTCGGGG
>PBYF01000131.1 GCA_002729515.1 Deltaproteobacteria bacterium | reverse complement strand
TACCGGGGCCTCTTCCCCTCGCCCCCTCTATTTGACAGAATGCCTACTTATCGGACCCAAGGAAAACGCAGCTTGAACTTCCTATCTGCGAGATATTCTTCCCGAGCTGTATCGCAAGCTCGAACCCTTCGGCTACATGGGTGGCACGGATGACTTCGTCACCACCGCCTTGCTCAGCGAAGAGCTCTCCCGCGTCTTTCCCTCCCTGGAGGGAACCATGATGAGCAGCTTGGGCTGTGCGCGATACATCGAGCAGGCCGGACCGCAAGAGCTTCGGGACAGGGCGATCCCCGCCCTGCTTTCCGGGGAGCGAATCGGCTGTGCGGCCGTAACCGAGCCCAACGTGGGCTCCGACCCTACTGCGTTGGAGGCCCGAACAGTTCTGAACGGGGACCACTACGTCCTCAATGGCAGCAAGTGCTGGATCTCCAACGGCGAGATTTCCGACTACGCGGTGGTGCTCTGCCGCGTCGAGATGGGGGACGGGCGAGGAGGGATCGCCGCCCTCATCGTGGAGAGGGAGCGTTCGCCGTACGAGGCGCGGGATCTCCCCAAACTGGGACTCAAAGGCTGGTGTACGTCGGAGCTGGTGTTCGACGATTGCCGGGTCCCCCGGGAGAACTGCTTGACGGACAGGGGGCCGGGGGCAAGTCTCCAACTCTTCACCAAGAACCTTCAGCGCTCCCGCTGCCGGCTGGCACTGATGGCACTGGGGATCGCCCAGGCCGCATTCGAGGCGGCTGTAGACTATGCCAGGCAGCGCCGCCAGTTCGGAAGGCCGATTGGCGAGTTCCAGCTCGTCCAGGACATGGTGGCCGACATGGCAACGGAGATCGACGCCGCGCGGCTGCTCACCTACCGGGCGGTGAAGCTTCTGAACCAGCAGACGCTCTGCGATCGTGAGGTCGCTATGGCAAAGTCCTATTCCACGGAGATGGCCGTACGGGTCACCTCGCGGGCGGTGCAGATCCACGGTGCGTACGGTCTCTCCCCCGAGTTCCTGGTGGAGCGCTACTTTCGTGACTCTCGCGTTCTTACGATTCCCGAGGGCACGACCGAGCTTCAGAAGCTCATCATCGGTAGGTCCGTTCTGGGGCTTTCTGCCTTTGCATGAGGAGGTTCGGTCGACGACTTCCGAAGCGAGGATGCCTGCCTACCTGACCACATGTGGCTCGGGTGAGCGGCACTTCTCGAAAACCGCGCCGGGGCTCTCATGACCGTCCGAGCTCGCATGGAAGCCGGGTTCACGAGCTGGGGCCACTTCGTCGTACGCCGGAGATGGCTGGCGATCCTCGTGATCCTGGCGCTCAGCATCGGCTTCGCCAGTGCTCTGCCTCGGCTCGAGATCGACAACTCCTTCGAGTCGTTCCTGCTCGAAGACGACCCGGAGAGGCATCGTTACGATCGCTTCCGGGAGCAATTCGGTCGAGAGGATCCACTCTTCCTGATCATCCGTCCGCCGGAGATCTTCGACCTCTCCTTCCTCGAGAAGCTGAGGGCCTTCCACCGCGACCTCGAGAGCGAGGTTCCCTACCTCGATGAGATCACCAGCCTCGTCAATGCACGAGACACGCGCGGCGAAGGAGGCGAACTCAGCGTGGGGGAACTGCTCGAGCGGTGGCCAACCACCAGGGCCGACCTCGAAGCGCTGAGAGCGCGGGTTCTTTCGAACCCCCTCTATGTCGACGTTCTGGTCTCCGAGGACGCGGCGTACACGACGGTCAACCTCGAGCCCTACACCTACTCGACCCTCGGTTCGCAGGAAGACGTGCTCGGCGGATTCGAGGCGGAAACGGCAGGTGCAGATGGACCCGCATACCTGACGCTCGCCGAGTCGTTCGAGTTCGTGGCTGCAGTCGAGGAACTCGTTTCACGCTATGAGGGCCCGGACTTCCGCGTCTACATGACTGGTGAACCCGCGTTCGAGTACCACGGTACCCGGCTGATGCAACGAGACCTGTCGACCTCCACGCCGCTGTGCATCGGGGTCATCGCGTGCCTCCTGTTCATCCTCTTTCGACGCGCCTCCGGAGTTCTGCTGCCGCTGATCGTGGTCCTGAGTTCCACCGTATCAAGCGTCGGGATCATGGCCTGGCTGGAAATTCCCTGGTCCCTCACCATCAACATGATTCCCGTGCTTCTGACGGTCGTCGGCGTGGGCGATGCGCTCCACATCCTGGTGATCGTGTACCAGCAGCTCGACCAAGGCAAACCGCGGGAAGAAGCGATCCCCTACGCCCTCGGGCACGCCGGTTTGGCCGTGGTCATGACGAGCGTGACGACGGCGGGCGGCCTCTTGAGCTTCAGCATCGCCCGGCTCGCCACGATTTCCGATCTCGGCATCGTCGCGCCGATCGGGGTGATGCTGGCGATGGTCTACAGCCTCGTCCTGCTTCCCGCTCTGCTCGCCGTTTCGCCGCTAAGCGCGCGCCGGGGCCGAGGGCGCGCACGCCTCGGGAAGCTCGACCGGTTCCTCACCGAGCTCGGGGATCTGGTGACCCGGTACCCGGGCCGGGTACTGGGCGCGACCGCGGTCCTGCTCGTTCTGGCCCTCGGCGGCGTCCTGCAGGTCCGCTTCTCTCACAACGCCCAGCACTGGTATCCCGAGAACGACCCCCTTCGAATCGCAACGGATCTGCTCAATGAGGAGTTCAAAGGGGCCTCGGGCATCGAAGTCTTGATCGATACGGGACGCGAGAACGGCCTACACGAGCCGGAAGTGCTCCGGGGGATCGAGCGAGCGATGCGTCAGAGCGAGACCCTGGAGATCGGAGGTCGCCCGGTCGGCAAGGCGGTTTCCATCGTGGACATCGTCAAGGAGATCCACCAAGCGCTGAATGACAACAGCCGGGACTTCCACGCGTTGCCTGCGCAGCGTGAGTTGATCGCGCAGGAACTGCTGCTCTTCGAGAACAGCGGAACGGACGATCTGGAGAAGGTCGCGGACTCACGATTCCAGATGGCGAGAATGTCAGTGCGCGTGCCGTGGGTCGACGCCATGCTCTATCCCGGCTTCATCGCCGAACTCAAGCAACGGATCGGCGAGAGTCTCGAAGGGCACGTCGAGTTCGAGCTGACCGGCTCGATCGTGCTGCTCGGGGAGATCTTCTCTGCCGTCATCCTGAGCATGGCCCGCTCCTACCTCTTAGCGCTCGCCGTGATCACGCCCATCATGATCCTGCTCATCGGCAACCTGGAGCGCGGGCTTCTCGCCATGATTCCCAATCTGATTCCCCTCTACCTCGTGCTGAGCGTCATGGGATGGCTGCAGATTCCGCTGGATGCGTCGACGCTTCTGGTCGGGGGAATCGTGATCGGCATCGCAGTCGACGACACCATCCACTTCATGCACAAGTTCAACCGCTACTTCGAAGACAGCGGTGATCCGCAACTTGCGGTGCACGAGACGTTGAGAACCACGGGCACAGCGATGCTGTTCACGTCCTTGGTGCTGTCGCTCGGCCTATCTGTCTTCCTCGCAGCGTATCTCGTCAACACCCTCTGGTTTGGCCTGCTTGCCGCCTTTGCCTGCGCGACCGCCTTCCTCGCCGATGTGACCGTTGCACCCGCCTTGATGGTCCTCGTCACCCGACGTCACGAACGCGTGGAGCGGCGAGACGGACGAAGTGAGAGCATTTGATGAAAGGATAGTCGCATGGAAACCCAATATCTATCGCAAGTCGCGCAGCTTTCCGAGACTTCGGAAGGTCGAGACTTCCTCTACCGGCAGCTCTATGAGATCGTCGCCGAAGCCACCAAAGAGCGATTCAGCGAGTTCAGAATCGCCACCCGCGGCGACTTCGTCAAGATGGCCCCGAGCCGGGACTACTGTCTCTACGTTCATTATCCCTATTGCGACTCGGTCTGCAGAGGATGCCTGTATCCCAAGACGGTCAGGCAGGGCTCGATGGATGCATACTGCGAGAGCCTGATCACGGAGATGGACATCATACGAGATCTGCCCTCTTCCCCTCGCCCCCTCTATTTGACAGAATGCCTACTTATCGGACCCAAGGAAAACGCAGCTTGAACTTCCTATCTGCGGCCTTACGTTTGCTGAAGCCGTCAGCCCGCATACCTGTGATGGGCCTCTAATGGCTTTCACCGGCTGCGGGTTGCTCCTGGGAATTTTCGCTCTCTGAAACCCGGCGGCTGGCCCGGGGCTTCAAAGGCGGTGTGCGGCCAGAGAGCTGCAGTTGATCCGAGAACGTTTCGAGGCTGGGTTCGTTGACCGAAATGGGGTGGGGCCTGGAGAGGCACCGAGCCGGCTGAGGTCGTGTGTGCTCGCGTCATCTCGCTTCACTACCCTGGGTCTTCCATGTCGCGTGCGTCGTCTGCCGCCCTCAGCACTGTCTGGCATTCAGAAGCCGTTGCGGCGGTGCGGTAGCCGAGCGTCATGAGGTGCACACTGCGCATACTGATCGGTGCGGCCCTGCTGCTCGTGCTGGTCAGCGGTTGCGGCTCCCGAGACGGGACCCGGAGGCCCGGGCAGATCATCCTGATCAGCATGGACACCGTGCGGGCGGACGCGGTGAGCGGCGTCGGGTCCGCCGACGCCACCCCCGAGATCGCTGCGATCGCGCGCCAGGGGGTGACCTTCCGGCGTTTCTTTGCTGCCTCGAACTACACGCTGCCCTCGCACATGACGCTCTTCACCGGACTCGATCCCGAAGAGCACGGGGTGTACCGCGGCGTCGTGAGTCTGGCCCCGGAGGTGCGAACCCTGGCCGAGGTGCTGCGCCAGGCCGGCTACCGAACCCAGGCCTTCCACGAGGGCGGCTACGTGGCGCCGCGCTTCGGCTTCGAGCGCGGTTTCGACGAATACCTGGAGTTCGATCCGCTGGAAATGATCCGAGACCAGACGCAGCGCGTGATGGAATGGGTTCGTGCGGCTGCGGGGGAGCCCTATTTCCTCTTCCTCCACACCTACCACGCCCACACGCCCTACGGCGGATATGCACAATACCGCGATGGATCGCCGGAGCGGGGCCTACTCTCGGAGCCGCGCATCGCGGAACTGCGCGCCCTGAACATCGAAGCGCCCGACCGAGCAGCGCTGCCCCGCGGGCTGCGCGCGGAGTGCACGCTCTACAACCTGCTCGCTGAAAGCTGGCGCGACTCGCTTGGCTGCGGCGATGAGAGCTACTCGGCCTACACCGATTCGCCGCACCTCGCAGCGGATCGTGCGGCAATGCTTGCGGGCTATCAGCACCGAATTCGCGAGATCGATGCTTTCGTTGGAACTCTGCGGGAGACGCTCGAGAGCCTCGGCGAATGGGACGACACGTTGCTGATCCTCACCGCGGATCACGGTGAGGCCTTCTTCGAATACGGCGGGCACCTCCACGATTACCTGCCGTGGGAGGAGGTACTCTGGGTGCCGCTGGTCATCTCCTACCCGGAACTCCTCAGAACGGTAGCGGGTCGCGAAGTGCAGGGCCTCGCCGGGCACGCCGACCTGATGCGCAGCCTGCTCGTGCTGGCTGGGGTCGAGGCCCCG
This sequence comes from Deltaproteobacteria bacterium, assembly GCA_002729515.1. Lineage (GTDB taxonomy): Bacteria > Myxococcota_A > UBA9160 > UBA9160 > SMWR01. The sequence continues at coordinate 52,567 of PBYF01000131.1, read as the reverse complement.
ACGCAGGGTTCTGGGATCGACCTCTCGCCAGTGATCCTCGCGGAGGCAGAGCTGCCGAAGGACCGGGAACTCTTCCCGGCGATTCTGCGCGCCGCTCACCTGCCCTAACAACCTCTGCGGCGCGTCGCACTGCGTGAGCCGCTCCAGTACGTAGAGGGGCACCCGGAGTTCGGGGACGACGAAGGCCTGCTCCTCGACCTGGCGGCACGCGATGGCCTCAATCGACGGGCGGAACGGCCGGAGGACGTCGCAGCGCTGCGCGCCGCCATCGCGCGGCATCGGGCTGGTCTCGAGCCGGCGATGCCGCTCGACTTCCGCACGGGCGAGCGCTGGGTCGAGAGCGACGCGCCGCCGGGCGAAGAGCCCAGCGACGACCAGCGCGAGCGGCTGCGCGGACTCGGCTACCTGCGCTAGTCCGAGTCCGACATGAGAAACTCGAACCGGTGTGGCCCCGCGTGCAGGCAGCGGGGCAACTGCGGGTCGCACCAGTCCCACAGATACGACTGGACGCAGTCGACGGGGATGGGCTCGTCGTGCCAGCCGCAGGGTGTTGTGAACGCTCCGAGCGCTTGGAGGGCGAAGCCGATCTCGGCACATCTGTCGAAATCCGTGCGAAGAACCGGGCGCAACTCCAACAGCGGCCGGCGGTGATATCGACGTAGCAGAATCCTCGTGCCGCCACTGCCCCGCGGAGATGAAACTCCCGTGGGTCGCTGCAGCCTACGACCCTCCCCACCCCATCAAGGGCCGCATCCACAGAGGCAGCGCCCTTGACGTCCATACTCACCCAGTTTGCATGCTCTCCCAGCGACGCGGCCGTCTGGCGCACCTTCTGCTCATTCCTCCCTGCTACCCGGATATTCGGATACCCCGCTACAACCAGTTCAATATCCAGGAATGCTCCAACATCTCCACTGCCCCTAACAATCAGAAGGACCACGTTCGTGTCTCTACTGGCTCGTCGCCAGTATCTCCTCAAAACCGGGTAGAGCGCCCTTCGAGAATAGGTGTGAAATTACAGATCCAGTCGGACACCCTGTCCTGATGATGGCAGAGGATGGCCAAGGGGGTTGGATGACGGAAGATCAAAGAGACATCAGACGTAAGAAGCGAGTCCTCGAATACGCGGAGAAGATTGGCAACATCAAGACGACTTGCCACTGCTAAATTCTGAGGGAGAAGCAAGTTGACCAACAACGTCAGACTGGAGGCCTAATATCACACTCGAACTCGGCTGGTTCGAAGAACAAGCTATGAGCATAGGAAGTTCAAGCTGCGTTTTCGCCAGGGCCTATGCGTGGCAGCCTTAGCTAACCTTTGCACTTAACAGCGGAGATCAGAGCATGGCGCCGTACGCGAAAGGTCAGAGCGGCAACCCGGCCGGGCGGCGCCCCGGTCTGGTTTGAGCGCCCGTACCGGGGCCTCTTTCCCTCGCCCGCCGCTATTCGACAGAATATCTACTTATCGGATCCAAACAGAACACAGCTTGAACTTCCTATCTGCAGCCGCCGAAGGACCGCTCGATGCCGTGCCGCAGCGCGAAGCTTACGCGCCTTCTCCGCATCGCGGCTGGCGACGGCATCGACAAGAGCGCTGGGATTCCGGCGGGCAGGTTCGAGCAGCGCCGCCGGGGAGATGCGGTCCGCGCCGAGGATGCCCAGGCGAAGTGGAGATTCCTCCATCCGATCCATTGTCCGCGAGCAACCGCCGGGGGTGGAAACACGCTTCTCGGATACCTGTTCTCGCGCACCGGAGCTAGGCGGCCGGTCGCTGCCGTGCCACGTGGACGAGCAAGCTGAAGAGCCCAGCCCCCGTCGCGAGAAGCGATGCCCCCAGCACGCGGGCGGGGCCGTCGCCGCCCAGGCCGATGGCGCCGATGCCGACGAAGAGCGTCAGCACGTGCAGCCCGTAGCTCCGGCGCACCCAGCGATCCGGCAGCAGACTCCGGGCCGCGGGCACGCGCTGCCGGCCCACCAGGGGCGCGAAGCGATGGAACCAGACGAGAAAGGGCACGATGCGCGTCAGCATGCCGTGGACGACCATGCCCGCCCAGCCCCAAAGCGCCAGCCAGCCAAAGAGGAGTCCCCAGCGCGGATCCGATGCGAGCGAGGCCGCCCCGGCGCATAGCGCCACCGCGGGCGCAACGAGCAACCCGCTGCGCCAGAAGAGCAGGCTGCCATCCGAGCGGCGGCGGCGGCGTGACGCAAGGCTGCGCAGACTCGCCAGCGGGTGGAGCCCCCAGACCGCCACGAGTGCCGGGAGCGCGCCCAGCGCCGCGAGTTGTTGGCTGCGGCCACCCGCACCGCCCAAGCTCCCGAAGCCATCGACCAGGAGCACGACCAGCGGCAGCGCTACGCCCGCCCCGATGAGCCAGGGGATCGCGAGCTTGTAAATGCGGGGAACCGGCGCTGCCAGATAGAACATCGGAAGCACCTGCCACGAGACGGCTGAGAGGAGTCCGCCCACCCAGCCCAGAAGCGCCACCGAGAGGTGTACCTGGGTCCAGAGGGGACGCGGACCGGGAAAACCCAGGCCGCCGTGCCCGAACGCCATCAGGATCCCCAGGACCGCGGCGATGCCGAAGCAAGTCACCGCCAGCAGCATGCCGAGCACCGTCTGGTTGCGGGTGGGTGCGCGGTGGAGGGCCGTGCCCACCGGAATCAGGAAGAGGAGCAGCGCGACACCGAGTGGACCGATGGCGAACGCCACCAGCCCCGCGCTGACGCTGGCCGTTCCCCAGCACAGGCACACCACCCCCAGCACGAAGAGCGGATGTACGGCGTAGGCAAGGCGCACCCGAGGCACCGGACTGCCCGCCACCACGGCGGTCATCTGGTAAAGGGCCCCCATCATCACCATGGCCAGGAGCCCGAGGGTGCCCAAATGCGTCAGGCTCAGGGTGAGGGGCGCCCAACTCGTCGTCAGCGCTCCGCTGCCGCCGATCAGCAGCAGCAGCCCCGCCCCGACCACAGCGATCGGCGCGCTGAGGAAAAAGGAGAGGGGAATGGCGAGCGGCGGCGCCTGCTCCAGGTGGAGGCCCTCGGTGTGCATCGTCATGCGGGCCTTCGCACGTGGACCAGACCGGTTCCGTCCGGCTCCTCGATGGCCTCGAAGGCAAGGCCGCGCCGGGCCAGCAGTACGAGAAGCGGATGCGGGTAGCAGGGTGTGCGGGCGATGAGCGCCCCACCGGCGGCCAACTCCGCCGCCGCCGCGAGAATGCAGTTCAGCGGCTCGGGGGCCTCGAGATCGCGTAGGTCGAGGATCTCCGGCGAAGCCCGAGCGGATCGCACCTCGAGGCGCGTGCCGCCGCGGTCGGTGGCCTCGCTGCGGGCCTCCAGGCCCCTCGCTTCGAGCGCCGGCCCCAGCGCCGCTGGATCGCAGGCCACCGTCGCCTTCAAGACGCCGTCGGGTGACAACGAGGAGACTCCTTCCAGCAGCGCCCGAAACACGCCGGCGGCGTCATCCCCGAGCGCCGCAAGGTCCAGGTCGACGATCGCCCCGCCGCCGACGGCGGCCGTGCCCTCACCCACTGGCACTCATGCCCCTTGCGTCGATAAGCTCGACAGCCACTCAGGAGATCTCCGATGACCCCTACCGAGACCGGCTTGCGCGAATACTTTACCCAGGACCACCGGAACTGCGACTCGCTCTGGGTCGGGGTGGAATCGGCCGCCGACGCCGGCAAGGCCGAGCAGGTGCGCGACGCCTGGCGGCGCTTCACCGGCGCCATGCGCCACCACCTGGCCATGGAGGAAGAGGTCCTCTTCCCCGCCTTCGAGTCGGCTACCGGCATGCACGACGGCGGACCCACTTTCGTGATGCGGTCCGAGCACGAGCAGATGCGCGGGCTGCTCGACCAGATGGACGCTGCGGTGGAGCGCGGCGACCACGGCGAACTCCTCGACCAGGGCGACACCCTCCTGATGCTGATCCAGCAACACGGCCAGAAGGAGGAGGGCGTCCTCTACCCCATGGCCGAAAAGCACCTGGCACCGCAGTGGGCCGAGCTGCGCGCACGCCTGGAGCCACTGGCGGGCTGATCCCGGCCAATGAAAGTCCGCGCCATCTCCCGCCCAAATTTATACAGCGTGGACTACCCAGGACGAGAGATCGAGACGCAAGGCTTAGTTCATTTCGATCCATCTCCCGCCCAAACGCACACAGCGTGGACTACCCAGGACGAGAGATCGAGACGCAAGGCTTAGTTGATTTCGATCCATCTCCCGCCCAAACGCATACAGCGTGGACTACCCAGGACGAGAGATCGAGACGCAAGGCTTAGTTGATTTCGATCTCTCGGCTACCCTCCGGTAGTCGGATTAGCATGCCGTCCTCACCCACAACGACGGCAACATCTTCCGGATCAATGTCGCGTGTAAATAGCCAGCTCCGCAGCAGTCCTGGAACAGGCGGTACCAGGTGAGTGAAGACCACCGTGTCGACACCGGCCTGATTCGCTGATTGAACGGCTTCGCTTGGGCTCGTGTGATAGTCGATCACGTCGCCCGACAATTTCTGCAAGCGCGGCTGGTCGGCTTCGCCCAGGACATCGCTCATGCGACCGACTAGCTCTTTGAGGAGCACCTCGTGGATCAGCAGGTCGGCACCCCGGGCGTTGAGTTCGAGATTGGTCGACTGATCCGTGTCACCGCTGATCACCACCGATCGGCCCTTGAAGTCAAAGCGATAACCGACAGCTGGCTCCACGGGTCGGTGGTCAACAGCGAACGCCGTCACGACCAGTCCCTTTCGCTCGAGGATGGTCTTGCCGGGGCCATCAACCGCCGACACGGTGTGTGGCCGCCACTCGGTTGCGGCGACCGCGAGATTGTCGGTGCCGTGATGAGCGATCCGGTAGGCATCATCCTGGCGGTAGGCTTGTTTGAAGCCGGTGACGACCCGATCGACTCCGGGCGGGCCGTAGACATCCAGGGGCTGATCGCGGCCGGCCACCCAGCTCTGCATGGCCCATTCACCCAGTTCTCCGATGTGGTCGGAATGAAAGTGCGTCAGAAAAACGCCGCCGAGTGCCGCGGTGGGCATGCCGGCGATCTGGGCCACCTCCTGCGAACCCGGTCCCACATCGACCACGTAGATCTGACCGCCCGCAATCACCAGCGTACAGGCCGCAGCCGTACTCGCATCCGGAAGCGGCGCTCCCGTTCCGCAGAGAAACACGTTTAGCGCGTCGTCCTCGAGCAGATCGGTCCGAACTGATTCGGTGCGCTGCTTGATACCCCGCTGCATCATTCCGTCGACAAGGCGATCACATCCCACGACGAAAAAGAGCGCCAGCAAAAAGCCGATGCGACTCACCACAGCGATACGACTCCGATGCTTCATGAGGCTCTGCTCCCTCGGCTGAAGGACTCTTTGGTTTGATTCAGCGACCCGCGATCTGAGTGGACAAACGCAGGCACTCCGGCCGGCTCAGTTGGACCAGTATATATACTCGTCTTCCGGTGCATCGGGAAAACTCAAATCCTTGTCGAGATTGACCGAAAACGAGGCCTGTGCAGCCCAAGCGGGCGGCGGTTGTTCGGCATTGTGGGCAGCCAGTGCCGCCTGCAACTCGGCAAATTTGTCGGGTCGCTCCGCGGCCAGATCGTGTTGCTCGTTTGGATCAGTATTCAAATCAAAGAGCCAAGCCCGACCAGGTGGATCGCTGACGTTGAGTTTCCAACCGTTGACGAGGGCCGACTGCGACGTGCCACTGCGCCAGAAAAGAGCCTCGTGGGGAACCCCGTCAGCCTCGCCCCGGACAAAGGGAAGTAGATCGACCCCGTCCATCTTGCGATCGGTCGGCAGCGGAGCGTCCGCGGCGGCCGCCACCGTCGCATAGAGGTCGAAGTGATGCACAGGGGCATCCAGTGCGCTGCCCGCCGGAATGCGTGCTGGCCACTTGGCGAAGAAGGGCACGTGAATACCGCCCTCAAAGAGCGTGATTTTCCAGCCGCGGAAGGGATCGTTCACATCGGGTAGGCCGATATAGCCCGCCCCTCCATTATCCGACGTGAACAACACGAGCGTGTCGTTTTCCAGACCATTGCGCTCGAGGGCCTCCAGCACGCGGCCCACGCCCCGGTCGAGCGCCAGAATCATGGCCGCGTAGACCCGCTCTCGATGATTCTCGATATGGGACAACGCGTCGTAATCCGCACGCGTCGCCTGAAGGGGCGTATGCGGTGCCCAATGCGCCAAGTAAAGAAAGAAGGGGCGATCCTTGTTGGCATCGATGAATTTGACGGCCTCGTCGGTGTAATAGTCGGTCAGATAGCCGGCCGGCTCGAAAGCCTCGCCCTCGTTGAACGAAGCCGCATAGCGCATTCCCGCCCACAGGAATCGATCGATCGGATCGAAGTCCTGCTTCGAGTTGACAACATCCGGGGAGTCTTCGGGCAGATAAAGGCCACTCGCCATCAGTAGGCTCTCGTCGAAGCCCTGCTCGTGGGGCGCCATGCCGCCCGCTCGCCCGAGATGCCATTTTCCGATGTGTCCGGTTTGATAGCCCTGCTCGGCCAGCAGCTCGGCAATGGTGATCTCCGAGGGCGGCATTCCCATTTCCTCGAATGGAATGGTTTCGACGTCTTCGTTCATGATCGGGGGGCGCAGCCGCTCGTTGGTCCCGCCTCCGAGATGGGGAACGATGCTCATCATGCCAGGCGGTGTCGGTGTAAACTCGAAGCCAAAGCGGGTGCCGTAGCGACCCGACATGATCGCAGCCCGCGAAGGTGCACAGGTGCCATTGGCCGCGTAGCCATTCGTAAAATTGACCCCTTCCGCCGCGATCGAATCAATATGCGGCGTCGGTACGGTGCCACCCGCCACACCGCCCCCGCCAAACGTCAGGTCGTTCCAGCCGAGATCGTCGGCCAGGATCAGTACGATGTTGGGGGGCCGTTCGGCCGGTGGGCGTCCCTGCGGGTCGCTGCCCACGGTCCACTCCACCACCTCATTGGGCCCCACCACCATACGCGCCTTCGCCAACTGACGAATGAACGCGAGCGCAATCTCCGCCCGGTTGAGATAGGTCACTCCGGCCAGGAGTCCGAAAACCACGACCCCCCCGACCGCCCACTTTGCGCCCTTGCTCATCACTCGCCCTCGGCCCTGGATCCGCCTATAATATTGTCACTTGGAGTGACGATACAGGATTTCTGGATGTCCACAACAGACGGACGACACGCCCGTTCCAAGCGCACTCGAGCGGCGGTCGCCGAAGCCATGCTGAATTGTCTCGGGGCCGGCGTGCTCCGCCCATCAGCCAAAGAGGTGGCCGAGCAGGCGAACGTCTCGACTCGAGCCGTCTTCCGCCACTTCGAAAACATGGAGGCTCTGCTCGAGATCGCCTCCGAGTTGCAGATCGAGCGCGTGATGCACGATCTGCCCCCTCTCGTGCACCACGGCGTCCTGGGCAAACGAATCGAAGCCCTCGTGAGCCGGACCACGCGTGGCTACGAGTTGGCTGCACCGGTCCGACGCGCCACGCTCCTGTGGGTGCACGACTCCAAAGTGGTCCGCGATCGGCATCGCTGGGTGCGAGCCCAGGTGCGAAAGCAGGTCCGACGGGTCTTCCGCCCTGAACTCGAAGCGCTGGCTAAACTCCACCGGCGCGATCGCATCGAAGCCCTTTCCGGGCTGCTATCAGCCGCGTACTGGGATGAGCTCAGAACACATCAGCGGCTCTCCGAGCCAACCGCCCGCCGCGTGCTCGAAGAAACAATTCGCTCTCTCCTCGTGCCCTGAGCCGTCTCCGGGCCCATCACCGCAGATCGTCGAGGGTTGGTACGGCCTGCGGCTGCGGCCAGCTGAAGCGTAGCGGAGGCCGGATTCAGCCAGGTGATCGCTTCGAGGGCCCGCCCAGATTCTCTCGGCGCCTCGCCGCCCGCCTCTGACCCCTCGCCCGCCTCTATTTTCCAGAATGTCTACTTACCGGACCCAAAGAAAACGCAGCTTGAACTTCCTATGCTCTACTCGATGCAGTACGGCTCGCCCTCCGAGATCTTCGACGAGTTCGCGTCGCTCACGCACGCCTGCCATACGTTCACGTCCGACCGGCTCGGCTCGACCGGCAAGCTGTGGCCGCACCCGGACTCCGAACGCGACGACGGATCCGTCGTACTGTTCGAGCAGGGTTTCCCGACGCCGAATGGCCGTGCAAAGTTCGTACCGGCCGACTGGACGGCAGCACCCGAGCTGCCGGACGAGGCCTGCCCGCTCGTGCTCAACACGGGTCGCCTGCTCGAGCACTGGCATATGGGCTCGATGACGTGCCGTGCGAAGGTGCTCGACGCAATCGAGCCCGAGGCCCTCATCCACGTGCACCCCGACGACGCCAGGGATCGCGGGATCGCCGAAGGGGACGAGGTCCGGATCGCCAGCCGGTGCGGTCGCGTCACCTGCAGGGCGCACCTCTCCTGGCGCGACCAGCGTGGTGCTGCGTTCCTGCCCTTCCACTTTCACAAGGCCGCCGCCGCCCTGCTGACGATCGACGAACTCGACTCCGACGGTAAGATCCCCGAGTTCAAATTCTGCACGATCGAGATCGAGCGCTGGCCCGGGCCGGAACTGCAGACGAACCCGTCGAGGGCCGAGTGACTCGAAGACATCCCTGTCCCATCGTCTTTCGCACGCGCGGGCCGGGATTCCACTTCTTCGGCTACTACGACAAGTCACCACTGGACCGCGCGGGCCGTCGTCTCCTGACACTACACGGCCGATTCCCCTCCAACCGCATGTTCAGTGTCGACGATATCGTGGAGGTGGGCTTCTGGTCGCTCGGGGATGCCGAGTACCATCGGATTGCCGATACCCGTGCTTTCAACTGGCAGCAGGGTTCGCAGCTCCAGTGGCTCGGGCCCGACTTCGACAGTCGCATCATCTTCAACGATCGGGACGGAGATCGTTTCATCTCGCGCGTGGTGAACGTGGCGGATGGCTCGGAAGAGACGCTCCCGTTCGCTGTGTACACGGTGCATCCCGCCGCTACGTCGGCGATCTGCATCAACTACGAGCGGCTGTACTTCCCACGCCTTGGCTATTCCTATCAGGGCATCGCGAATGAGAAGTGGAATCGCCCGCTGGTCGAGGGCGATGGCCTCTTTCGGTTGGACCTGGCGAGCGGCGCCGTGGAGCTCGTGGTGGAGACCGAGCAGATGGTCGGGCGCAATCCCGTCTCGTCGATGGAGGGCGCGTGTCACTATCTCGAGCACGCGATGTTCAATCCAGACGGTAGCCGCTTCGCCTTCCTGCACCGCTGGCTGCTACCCGATGGCGGGATCTACGGCCGCCTCTACACCGCCGACGAGTGGGGCCGGGATATCCGCTGCCTCCACGACGTGGGGTACATCTCGCATTTCGGCTGGCGGGGAAGCGGCGAGCTGACCGCATGGGGACGACCGAAGTCGACCGTGTCCGATCTCCGTCGCAGCCGCTGGATCTCCCGCTACGTGATCAAACCGCTGCTGCCTCTCTACCACCAGATCTTCACCGCGCAGTCCAGCGCTCGGCGTCGGCTGTTGCGCGACACCTATCTGCAGTTCGACGACGGCGGCCAGAGTTCAGGCGTGCTGGCACCGGGTGTCGAGTTCCTGGATGACGGTCACTGCAGCTGGCGTCCCGGCGATCCCCGCTGGATGCTCACCGACACGTATCAGGACAAGGAGTCGAATCGTCATCTGCTGCTGTACGACGCCGAGAAGAACGAAGCGATCGAGATCGGCCGCTTCTACTCGTTGCCGGAGACCTGTGATTCCGGCTGGCGGACGGACCTTCACCCGCGCTGGGGTCACTCGGGGCGCCTCGTCTGCATCGACTCCACCCACGAGGACGGTGAGCGGCACCAGTACGTCCTGGACGTCTCAGAGATCGTGGAGCCGGAGTCGGCCACGTGAGGGAGCTCTCGGGCCTGCTCAGGCCCGCTTGCCGAACTCGAGCACGAGCAACCAGCCGAAGTGCCGCTTCAGGAAGCCGTCGAGGAAACGCGGGATGTGCGGGATGATCCGGACGGCCATGTGCGTCTTGGTGATCCGCCGGGGCTCGAGGCCCGCCGTGCGGAAGGCGGCAGAGAACTCGCGGCCCGTCCAGTGCCGCTGATAGAAGCCGTCGGTGTAGAGGCCCTGCACCGACTTCAGCGTGTGGCCGGAGAAGATCTTTCCCTTGGCGACCAGGAAGTACAGACCGTGCAGGAAGTACCGGATGCTGTCGCGGTTGTAGACCATGCACATGCCGGCGCCACCAGGCTTCAGCACCCACGCGATCTGGGCGATGATCCGCTCGGTTTCTGCGCTGTGATGGATCACACCCCACGAGAAGACGTAGTCGAAGCTCTCATCGGGGAACTCCAGTTCCTCCGCGTCCATCTGCCGGACATCGACGGCTAGCTCCTGCGTCTCGATGTTCTTGCGCGTGAGCGCGAGCGCCTGCGAGATCAGATCGATTGCAGTGACCTCGGCACCGCCTCGCGCCAGCAGACAGCTCGCACTACCCGAGCCGCAGCCGATCTCGAGCACCTTCTTGCCGGCGAAGGCGTTGAAGTCGAAGGCATCGCGAAGCCAGGGATTGCCTTCGAGGAAGAGCCGGTCGACTTCGCGGAACCCTGCCGCCGTAGCCGGAATCCGGTCGGTCTCGTTGAAGTCCGCATACGTCATCGGGAGCGATTCCCACCAGACGCGGTTGCGCTCCTGAGCATCCTTCACGCGTTCGGCCGTCTCTCGACGCACCCTGAGTTGGGCGCCTTCCGGCATCTTCGGCACCTCCGCATCGACCAGACGGGATCGACAACGCCAATCTAGCCAACCCACCCCAACGGGGTCGGGGGTCGCTTAGAGTTTATCTCAAAACGCCTGCGGCGTTCCAAGTGATGATAGCGCAGGCGAACTGGAGTATGGCTTGATAGTTGTCGGCTTTCTTTTCCCACCGGATGAGGAGGCACGAAAATCGATTGATCCAGGAATGGCTGCGCTCGACGGCCCATCGCCGCGCTCGCTTGCGAGGGTTCGAGCGGAGTTCTTGGGCCTCTTGGCCGCGCTCAGGCGTCCGGGTCCCCAATGAGCCTGCACCTCCCCCGAAAAAGGATCCCATCCGCACGGGTCCCCCACAGTGGAGGTACGAGTGATAACATTCTCAGGGCGAACGATTCTCGAGTGGAAGTGCCCGACGCATATCATTTATCGGAACCCCTTCATTGATACCATGGTAGTTGATCGGTTCTCCGAAGTTGTCACTAGACAAAGAGCCTGTGACCTAGCCTGGAATATCTGGACAAGATATTCCGGGCTAGGTCAGGGTTTCTGGTGGCAGCGGGCTCAGATTCAAAGCCCCCTTGTACCCTAGCGAAGGCTGGCGATGTCAGGTCGGGGAGCGGTGGAGCGTCTTGGGGTCTGCAGGTGAGTTCAGGCACCGCCAAGTGGGGCAAAAGGGGACTCCTGGAGGCTCGAGAGGCCGCCCCCAGGGATCTGCGTAAGCTCGATGAACGAGAACCAAGGTCGTCCTGACGAGGCCGCTAGACTCGACTAGCCTCGGCCCATGGAAGATGCCAACACGGTTCACGAATTCTGTCTACGTGTGCTGGATTCAGGTGATCTGGCCACCAAACTACTTCCACCCCGGGACACGGTGGGAAACCCCCTATGCGACCGGACCCCGGGAGCCCCCGTAGTGCGGGAGAGCCCCGCCCGAGACGCTGAATTGAGCCTGAGCAGCGGCGCCGACAGGCTGCCTCACCCCGGTCAGTTGAGCGACCCTCGAGCCAGAGCCACCTGTCTGGCCCGCTTTGCCCATCACGAGTTGATGGCCGTCGAGCTTTTTGCGTGGGCCCTGCTGCGCTGGCCCGACCTACCCAGTGAACTTCGGCAACTCTGGCTCATCAATCTGGCGGAGGAACAGCGGCATTGTCAGCTCTACCTCGATCGTCTGGCTGTGCACAACTCCGATCTATCGAAGCACACCCGATCCGATTACTTCTGGAAGCAGCTCCCCGCTATCGCCCGATCACCCCATGGCCCCAGAGCCTTTCTCTCCGCCATGGGGCTCACCCTGGAGCAGGCGAATCTCGACTTCACCCTCCTCTACCGCGACGGTTTCCGCGAAGCGGGTGACGAAGAGAGCGCGCGAGCCTGTCAACGCGTACACGACGATGAAGTGGCCCACGTGCGACGCGCCTCGGAATGGCTCATGCGGCTCTCACCCGATCATGAGGCTGACCCGATTTCAGCCTATGAGGAAACAGTGCCTTTCCCCTTGGCGGCCAGTCGAGCCAAAGGGCGACGATTCAGTGTCGCCTCTCGCCGCTCGGCCGGACTCTCCGAACCCTTTATCGAGCACGTGCGAACGGCGCGCTCCAGCCAGCAACTGGCCGGCTCATCCAAGCGCTCTTGACACCGGAAGTCTCATCTGCGCTGGCTTTGATTCCGAATATCGGAGCGGAAGAGGGAGCCGATTGGCCCGCACTGCTTCACAAGCCGGCCGTCGCCTCCACGGTGGCTCTATGGCGAAACCTCTTTCCTTCGAACCATCGCCTGCTGGGGAGCGAAAATACACCCGAGCCCTGGCCCGAGTGTATGGGCGCTCGCCCCGAAGAAGCTGCTTTCGCATGGCTCGAAGATGTGAATGTGGCGTGCTGGCTTGCCGACCCCAAGGCCCTGAGTCTGGCTCGGGAAAACGGACTTCACTGGCAGGGGCCTTCGGCAGACGATGTCCTGCGCGTTCACGACAAAGCGTTCGCATTCCGAGCGAGTCGAGAATTCGGGCTCATCCCGCCTGAACTGCGAGGGCTTGGCTTTGTGCTCGAGCCTCAGGAAATGACCTCGTCCAGTGACTGGATCGACCGCCTCGAGCGAGAGTTTGAAACCTGGCCCGCATGGACTCAGGGACGCTTCTGCCTCAAACCTCGCCTGGGAAGCAGCGGCCGAGGCCGGGTCTCGGGCCGGGCCGGAAGCCTCGACCGAGCGACACTGAGCGGTGCCGCACGCACACTCGCTTGCCGCGGCGGGGCCATCGTGGAGCCGTGGCTCGAGCGAACCGTCGACTTTTCTGTCCAACTGCATATCGGACATAGCGAACCCGCCACCACGCCCAGCGTGACGATCCTGGGCGGCCTGCAGCTCTGGGTGACAGCAACGGGGCTCTACCGAGGTCATCTGGGTGAAGTGGACTCGCGCGGCCGAATTTTCTCCGGTGGTCCTCACGAAGAAATCGCACGAGAAGCTTCGGCCACAATCGCGGCCGAAGCCCAGAGACGGGGCTACAGCGGCCCGTGCGGCGTCGATGGCCTGGGTTTTCGAGTCGTACCCGCCACCGCACAAACCGCACCCGGTGTGACTCGCCCGGTGGTGGAGTTCAATGCCCGCTTTACCCTGGGCACGCTGGTAATCGGCCTGGTCCGGCGCCTCCTTGGGCGCCTGCAAAGCGAACTTCAACTCTCGCCCGGCCAGCGTTGCGCTTTTCTCTTCGCCTTGGACACCCCTCCCGATTGGCCCAGCTGGGAAGCTCTGGCGCAGCACCTCCAGGGACGCACCTTGTGCCTCCCCCTGGCACCCGCCTCGGCGACGGCTCGCCCGGGACTGATTTTCGCAGATTCGATCGCCGGCCTTCAAGCCGCCCTGCCTCACACCACGTGACCCAAGGCCGGGCACCCGCTCGACCTGCCCCCCCCCCTGATATCGACCCATCTCCCATGGGAGTCCATGGAGCCAGGATTGACGGAGCGGGAGACGAGACGCGCAGGACACGGCACACGGCAGAGCAGATTATCGGGAAGCTTCGCGAGTACGCCCACTCGTTGTTCGCAAAGTCTTTTTCCTGCATGTCCTTGTTGTAGCGGGGTCAGAAGTCGCTGGCCTCGCAATCCTGCAACAGCAAGTGATCATTGGGCATCAGAAGGAAGTTCTCAGAAAGTTCGGATTCATGACCCATTCTCACAATCTTGGAAATGAGATTGGCACCCTTGTTGGATTTGTACGGGCAGGCAGAAAGTTCAAGCTGTGACTTTCTTGGGTCCGGCAAGTAGGCATTCTGTCAGATAGAGGCAGACGAGGAAATCAGACCCCGCTACGGGCTCGAATAGGAAACAGCCCATTCTGGACCACCCGAAGCCCCATGAGCCGCAGCTTCTGGTGCGCAGAGCGTTCTTTGATCCCGATTAGAGCGCCTTGAAGTTCACGCTTACTGCACCCAGCGCTTTGTTCGATGCAAAGGCGGTCTTGATAGCGCCAGAAGGGGTCTGGGAAGGGAATGGTCGGTCGTGAGTGAAGTACATATGAGCGGTCGGATCCCACACAATTGGCGCATCGAGAACGGTCGAGTCGTGTTGCACTCGCTCGAGATTCCGGGGAGATGAAGAAATACCTCGTTTACCGTGGTCCTCGATCGGCTGTAGACACAGCAGACGGAACCCCGTTCCATCGCCACCTTGCACACGGCCGCCTACGGGCCGCGATACGCACCCCATCTCCTGGCCACTTGACATGATGTACCCTCTCGCACCCAAAAAGAGATTTGAAATCCCCATCCAGAATGCGACATCTCAATAGTCACAGCGACGCCGAGCAGGCACGCCGCCTCTCCGACTACCTGGAGGTCCGGGGCATCAAGAACCAGGTGCGTTCATCCGGAGACCAGCACGAGGTCTGGATCATCGAATATGAGGACCTCGAGACGGCGAAGGAACTCGCGGGCCAATACACGGGTGAAACGTCCGTCACAGATCGTGCCGAAGCAGAGCAGATTCGCGATCAGCGCGAAGTCAACCGCCGGCCTGTGCGCGTTCCGGGCCCCTCGACAAGCCGCGGCCTGACCGGCGAAAGCCCACTCGGACATGCGACGCTGGCCCTAATCGTCACCAGCGTAGCTGTCACCCTGCTGTCGGACATGGGCAACCCGAACTCCCCGATTGGCCGCGCCCTCTTCGTCGTCCCAATCACCCGAGACGGATACTACTCCCCTGTGATCGCGTGGACAGAACCATGGCGCCTGCTGACGCCCATGTTCATCCACTTCAACCTGCTGCATCTGGCCTTCAACATGCTCTGGCTCTACAGGCTTGGCAACCAGATCGAGAATCTCCAGGGAATGCGCGTGCTCTTTGGCCTCGTCGCATTAACGCAGATTCCGGGTGTCCTTGTGCAGTTCGAGATAAGCGGTCCGCTCTTCGGCGGGATGTCCGGCGTCGTATACGGCATATTCGGATTCAGCTGGATGCAGGCCCGCTACACGTCCAAGGGTTACGCGTTAACCGACCGGGACACGATGTGGATCATGGGATGGTTCGCGCTCTGTGCGACCGGTCTGGTCGGTCGTATTGCGAACGCCCAGCACGCACTGGGGCTGGTATTTGGCCTGCTGGCCGGAATGCCGGCCTACATCGCCTTCCGACGCTCGAGCGCGAGCGTGTCCTTCGAGAAGGGAAGCTGGGCCGACCTCAATGTCCGTGGCTTCCAGCGCTTCAAGCGGGTCTATTTCGATCCCTACGTCCCGCTCTGGTTCGTCGGCCTCGCCATCGTGGTGCTGCTGGTCGGCTGACGCAGGGAGTTGCGCGGCTGTGAGTGAAGGGGGAGGCGAACTTGGAGTCGACTGCAGGCGGCTGCAGATTGCGACTAGTCACAGAGGTACGAACGAGCGGATAGGCCAGTCAGGCTGCCCCGCCCCCGGGGCAAATTTCAGAGCGAAAATTCGAAGAAGACATCGAGTGCGCGCTGCTTCGCAGCGGGCCCGATGCCTGCGCGGGGGGCGCCGACAGGGTGGCGGATGCGGGGCCCGTCTACGGCGCGGGCGGCCCCGGGGGGTATCGCAAGCGCGACACGTACCGCGGCCTCTTCCCCTCGCCCCTCTATTTGACAGAATGCCTACTTATCGGACCCAAGGAAAACGCAGCTTGAACTTCCTCTCTGCCGGCCCTTTCTGATGTGTCCGAGAAATCAGGTGAGCCCCCCCCCCGCGGAAACGCGGTGCAAGGCAATCAATCCCATGAAGACGAGTGCAAGCGTTCCAGGTTCCGGTACAACGTTGATCCCGGCACCCGACGGGTTTGCCAACGTACCAGGTATGATTCCGCTGCCATTGACCACCGAATCGACAAATACACTGAAGTCAGCTTGTCCGTCAGCCGCGAGCGAACTCAGAATGTGAAATTACAGATCCAGTCGGACACCCTGTCATGATGATGGCAGAGGATGACCGAGGGGATCTAGATGACGGAAGATCAACGAGAAATCAGACGAAAGAAGCGAGTCCTCGAGTACGCGGAGAAGATTGGCAACATCAAGACGACTTGCCACCGCTTCGGAATCGCGAGATCGACCTTCTACTCTGGCGAGACCGATACCGCGAGCTCGGCGAAGCCGGGCTCGCACGTCGCAAATGCGACTTCCACAACCATCCGAAGAAGACTCCCGACGAGGTCATCGAGAAGATCCTGTACCTACGGCGAACCTATCACATGGGCCCGATTCGGATCGTTTGGTACCTGCAGCGCTATCACGACATTCAGACATCCGACGCAACCGTGTACCGCATCTGCAAGCGGCATGGACTCAATCGACTCCCCAATCGGGTCGGGCGCCGGGCTGTGCACACGCATCGCTACCAAAAGCAGGTTCGAGGCCATCACGTACAGGTCGATGTCAAGTTCCTGACGTTAGAGCGGAAACGGAGTGCGCCGGTGCGGCGCTATCAGTACACGGCGATCGATGACGCAACTCGGGTTCGTGCGCTGAAGATCTACAAGCGCCACACGCAGGCCAACGCAATCGACTCTATCAACTATGCAGTCAAGAAGTTCCCATTCCGCATACGCACCATCTGGACCGACCGAGGCCACGAATTCCAAGCGCTCTTCCACTGGCACGTGGCAGATCTTGGAATGGAACACGTCTACATCAAGCCGCGCACGCCACAGCTAAACTGGAAGGTCGAGAGGGGAAGGTCGAGAGGGGAAGGTCGAGAGGTCACATCGCACCGACAAGGATGAGTTCTACCAGCTGCTCACCTATCGCGATGACGTCGATTCAAGAAAAAGCTGGCGGCCTGGGAGCGGTTCTACCACTACGACCGACCGCACGGAGCACATACGGGCAAGACGCCCTATGAAATTCTGCGGGAGAAGCTAAGTTGACCAACAACATTCGACTGGATTCCTAATGTCACAGACGAGGCAATGCGCACGTTCATCCAAAGGCTCGATTTGCCCGAATCTGCAAGAGCCGAACTCGCTGCATTGACGCCAGCCCGATACAGAGGTAATGCAGCAGAGCAGGTGATCAAGTTGCCTCAAAGCTGACCCGCACGTTTTTATTTTACCATCAATCGGAAGAAGCTAAGTGCGCAATCTCATCGTATTCATACTCTCCTGCGGATCCCTGCTTGTTTGGGCTTTTGTATCGGCGAATAGCTCTGCTGCAGAAAGCTCTGCCCAGGAGACAAAGCAGGCCCCGGTGCAGACGGAAAAGTGCGCCTCCTATTCCCCCCTGCGCCAGCCCTATTTTGGAGATCTGCACGTACACACTGCCCTTTCTCTGGATGCGAGTACAATGGGTACAATCAATCGGCCAGCAGATGCGTACCGCTTTGCCCGCGGTCAACGCCTGGGATTGCAACCCTATCGAGACGATGGTAGTTCCATGCGTGAGATCGAGTTGGCCCGCCCGCTCGACTTTGCGGCCGTAACCGATCATGCCGAACTTCTCGGTGAAACCCATATCTGCAATCAACCCGGATTGGAGGGACACGATTCCTGGGTCTGCCGTGTCTATCGCAGTTGGCCCCGAGTCGCGTTCTTCTTCATGAACCTTCAGGCCAGCCGCGGTACCCGGCACGATTTCTGTGGCGAAAACGGTCAACTCTGTCTTGAGGCCGCACGCAAGCCATGGCAAGAAACCCAGCAGGCGGCCAACGCTGCCCAAGACAGAAGCTCTGACTGCGAGTTCACTGCGTTTACAGGATACGAATGGACCGGAGCGTCGGGCCTCGGAAACAACCTCCATCGAAACGTCATATTCAAGAGCGAGGCAGTTCCTGATCTGCCTGCCAGCTTCATCGATGCCCCACGCTTGGAAGATTTCTGGCGCAAGCTCGAAGAGGAGTGCCTTGAGGCCAAGCCCGGTTGTGATGTTCTTGTGATCCCGCATAACTCCAATCTGGGTGGTGGCCAGATGTTCCGAAGCACCCGCAGAGACGGCGAGCCGATCCTTCCAAGCCAAGCTCGCAAGCGTGCGCGCTTCGAAGTGCTGGTCGAAGTGATGCAACACAAGGGCGACTCCGAGTGTTTCCCCGGCCTGGAAACCAACGATGAGCTCTGCGCATTTGAGAAATTACCGGGAAGCAATTTTGCAAGTCGCTTTGTTTCTTTTCTGGAAGAGCCGCCGACTGCCCATCAATTCATCCGAAATGTATTGAAGGCCGGACTGGAAGAGAAAAAACGCATGGGAGTGAATCCATTTGAATTCGGCTTTATCGCGAGTACTGATACACACATGGCCATCCCGGGTAGCGTCGCGGAGAGCGCTGATTATCCCGGACACGGCGGTGCCGGAAAACCTCCCGGCGAGGGCATACCGACCGGCCTACAAGACAGCATCGATTTCAATCCGGGTGGCCTCGCCGTACTCTGGGCGGAAGAAAACTCGCGCGAATCGCTCTTTGCTGCGATGAAGCGAAAAGAAACCTACGGAACGAGTGGTCCCCGGATCGTTCTCCGTTTCTTTGGCGGTTGGCAACTGCCAGAAAGCCTTTGCCAGACGCAAGACGTAGCCACAGCGGGCTATACCATGGGTGTGCCGATGGGAAGTGCACTTCCCAATCCAATTCCCCTCCCCAAAGAATCCCAACAGCCGGGTTTTGTGGTTAGCGCCCTCGCCGATCCGGGCACAACGGCTAGCCCTGGCGTTCCCCTACAACGGATTCAGATCATCAAAGGCTGGCTCGGGGCAGACGGACGTCAAGAGGTGGTCTATGACGTGGCCGGAAACCCAAACAACGGATCGGATGTCGATCTCGAAACCTGCGAACCCAGAGGCAGCGGATCAGCGATGTTATGCACGGTATGGCAAGATCCTGATTTTGATCCAGAAGCGGAAGCCTTCTACTACGCCCGAGTCCTGGAAAACCCCTCTTGCCGCTGGAGCCATCGAGCCTGTCTCGCGGCCGGGGTTCGCTGCGATGAACCGGAATCGATTGCGGAGGGTTATGAAGCGTGTTGCTCGGAGACCATTCCCAAGGTCGTACAGGAACGCGCCTGGAGTTCTCCGATCTGGTATCGGGCTCAAAAGCAATGAGTGATCCCAAGGCAAAGAAGAGCTTTCGGCAGATAGGAGGTTCAAGCTGCGTTTTCCTTGGGTCCGATAAGTAGATATTTTGTCAAATAGGCAGGCATCCAGCCCCTCCGCGACAATTTTATTGAGAATGTCTCACTCAGTCAGAATACCATGGAGACGGTCGCCCCGCATGACCAATAAGGCACCGATTTTGGCGTCGCGCATGACATCGGCCGCCTCTTTGACGGTTGCTTCAGGGGCGAGTCCTACGACCCCGCTCCCTTTGAGCTCGAGAAGCTTTGTTAGAGAAGTTTGCACAGCGGTTAACATTAGGGCCTCGGGCCCCAAGACGTCAAGATAGATTTGTGTTTTGGCTGTTTTCTTGTGAATGAACTGTTTCCTCCCTGCAAAAGTGGGCTGAACTTCAAGGGGCCTTGAATGGAGGAGGGGAACTTGTCCCTGAATCGAGTTCCTGAGATGCCGGGTCAACTGCAGCCTCGTAGTCAAAGGTGACAAAGTCATCCTTGTACCTTCGCGCGATAAGTGCCAGGAGCTCCTTCGAGACGGGAGTCAGGTGAATTCCTTTCGAATGATTGGAATGTTCGATGGCTTTGATGTGCACGCCACGTGCGTGGAGGTCCTCAATGAGAGGAGTGAGATTCTCCAGGTTGTAAATTGAGGGTTGGCACTTGTGGTGCTTGTAGATCCAGAATTTTTGAGGGACAAAATGCTCATTGGTCATTTTGTCGGAGATCGTCATCAAAGTGTTCAAAAGATCGATCGCGCTTAGGTCGGGAGTGAACAATCCGGACAGGTGTCTGTGCAGTTCGAACCCTCTTTGATCAATTTTTTCCTGATCAAGAAATTTGTTGTAGTGGGAGGAAATGAAGCGGGAAACGGGGTTTCTTACCACGGTGAATGTGAAGTAATCATCCCACTTTTTTCTCCACCGACTCTGTGTGAACCGCTTCAGGTTCTTGTTGGAGTGGATGAAGTAGGGCTTGGTCGGATGCGAGAGTTCAGATTCCGGAATGCCTTCTGCTCTCAAGAGCATCTTTTTGATCGAAGAATTACCTGACTTTGAGATGGGGATGTAGACGGTCTTGAGTTCGTCAGACACGAAGTATTTTCGAGGATGGATGGAGCTGCGTAGTCCGAGAAGTGTCCTAGATTCACGAAAGCGAAGTTTGCCCTGGAGCATCAATTTGATGACCGCTGTATTTTTCATGAACTGTCTTGTTCTAGAGAAAATACAAAGGGATGACTAGTAAAATGGTCATGCTATTTGAGTGGATGTGAATGAGTTCTCTCCTGATGGCGAAAATGGGCCGAATCATCGAGCAATTCGAGTGGGGGGGAATTCCCTTGACCTCTCTTTTCCTCTTTCCCTACTACGAAGCATGGCAGTGTTCACTTCCTCCGAGTTGTTGAGTTTTTCGGCTGTCATCAAGGGCCCGAAATGGGTTCAGTCTTGCGGGTCCGTTTTTCTGCGAGGCTATCATCCAGGTAGAGAACTCTCTTTTATGGCACCGCCCCCATTTCGGGTAGGATGACAGTTCTCCAAGCGTAGCCCGTTCCAAGACGGGACAGATTCCCGATAAGTAGATATTTTGTCAAATAGGCACGGTGAGGGGGAGAGGCCCCGGTACGGGGCTGCGATGCTCGCGTTTTCCGGCACCAGGAGGGGTTCCAGTCCGTTCAACGGTCGTCGAAAAAGCCCTCGAAGCGCGCGAGCGCTTCCTTCGAGCTCGCCTCCGCCGCCTCAGAGTGCAGCGCGTCCAGCCAGCTGAGGTTGCCCCCTGCAATGGCGAGCCAAGTCTCGCGCTCGAGCACGACACGCAGGTCCGCCTCGGCGGGTCGTTCGGGGAGATATTCGATGACCCCATGGCGCACGACCAGGCCGTGTTGCGCTCCCGTGTCGTGAAATGTGAAGCCGGCGGTGAATTCCACGTCGCGGCTTTGCTCGGGGTCGAGACGAACGCCGAGGCCGCGAAACAGCACCGAGTCATCCACACTGCGCAGCAGGTCCGGTGCTGTCTTTCTGCGCGGTAGACGGTCGAGGTCGAGGCTGCCGTCCACCACGAGAGCCTCGGTTAGCATGTAGTTTCGCAAGTTGGCGCTCTTTGCGTCGAACCCGATGGAGCGGAGAATATCTGCCAAGAGTTCTCTCGACCTCGCGTCCTCCGGGTCGGCCAGCACCAACGATCGCGCCAGTTCGGCCGCCCAAGCTCGGTCGCCCACGGCATAGGCGGACTCGGCGGCCAGCCTCAGCTTTCCAGACCCGCCGGCCAAGGTGGCCAGGCGCCGCGCACGTTCGCGGGGCCCGATCTGCACCAACTCGACCGCGTCACCGCCATACCAACCCCCGGTCTTGGCGTAGATGCCCTTTACCACCCACTCGAGGCGTTGGTAGTACTCGGCGAGATCCGGGTCGGCAGCCAGGTGCGCGGGAAAGCTCGCCCGGATTTGATTTGCGGTCTCGGTCTGACCGTAGCCACGTGCCAGCAGGCGAATGGTCTGGTCGTGCATGAACTGGATCGCATCGCGGAACGCCGTGAGATGCTGAGCGACCTGCTCGCGGCCCGAGATCACCCAGAGGTGGCCGGGTACCACGTGTTCGGCGCCGAGCTTGCGAAAACGGTCCAGCGTTTCCAGGTTGCGCCACGCGTCGCGGTGGCGGTCAAATCGCGGTGTCGAGAGAGCCGGGAACATCGGGTAGTAGGCGTCTCCGGCGAGCAGCACGCCCTCCTCGGGGAGCCACGCTGCCAGTCCGTCATCCACGTCGCCCGGTGCGTGGAAGAGGCGAATCTTCACACCCACCGCCTCGAATTCGAGTTCGTCATCCACCAGGATCGTCGGGGGCAGGAAGCCCGAGCTGCCCATCCGGAACACCGGGCCGCCCCCGTTGCCGACCACCCCGGCGTCCCCTGTTGGCAGTGCTCCACCCATCTGGTACAAGCCCCGGAGCGGGGTCTTTTGGATGGCCTGTTCGGTTCGGTAATGTGGCCAGCGGCGGTTCGCATAGATCGGAATCGCGGCCTCGCGGCCGGGGGGCACAAAGGCTCGCACGCCGCCCACGTGGTCGAGGTGACCATGCGAATAGATGACGGCAACGATGGGCTTGTCCGTGTGCTCGCGCAGGGCAGCCAGGGCGTCCCGCCCGACCTCGAGAGAAGTACCGGTGTCGTAGACCACCACCCCCTCATCGCCCACGATGAATACGAGATTTCCGAGGTCGAAGCCGATTGCTGCGTAGACATGCTCGCTCACCCGGACGAGGGTGGGCTCGGCTATCCGGGCCTGATGCGCCGCCAACTCGGGATGGACATGGGGGTTGGGGGAGGCGGGCGCCGCCCCGGCGTCAAGCCTCGGTGCCAAAATGCTCGCCAACCCGAGGGTCAGCGCGGCAGCGCCGATGTAGGTCGCACGGGTTCTTGCAGGTGAATCTCCCCGCCTGTGAACGGTGACATCCGTTGCGCCACCGGATTCTCCCGGTTTCAGCCCAGGAATTCTCGCCCCTATGACTGCATGGGTCGTTCGCTTCCTCGGGCTCTGGGGCTCGGAGCGCGTTGCAGTCCGCCCGCGTGCCGGAAAGAAGGAACGCCATTGTCTTGCCCAAACGGCTTCGCGGGGGCGGATCCGCTTCGGTCTGCGCGGCCCGGGGCCCGCAGTCTTCGCATCTGCCTCTTCGGACTCCGAGCACGAATCGAGGGTCAAAGCGATCTCCTTTCGCATCGGCCTGTCGAAGGCGACCCCATTCTGCCCGATGGCTCCGCCCCGGTGGGAGCAGGCATGATGCCTCTCCCTGGCTGTCGAAACACAGGAAATTTCGGTGACTGCCCCGTACCGGGGCCTCTTCCCCTCGCCCCCTCTATTTGACAGAATGTCTACTCATCGGACGCTGCGAAAACGCAGCTTGAACTTCCTATCTGTTCCCGCGTGAATCTCCGACGTATGGCGATCCAGCTCGCCACACGGTCTCAAGCCGACCAGGCCAACTCTTCGACGCGGCGTACGATGCGCCAGCCGATGTCGAGGTGCGCGAGCTCGTCGTTGTAGAAGATCCCCGTATGTGTGAGCCGCCGTTCGCTGCCGATCTGCATCGTGACGTGACACGTGACCGGGACTCGGATTCGTGCGCGTGGGCCTTCCAGGGTCAACCGGAGCCCGCCAATTACGCGTTGTGCAGCCACCATCGTGTCGCGTAAACCCGATAGCCACGCCCGATACCGGAGATAGCTGCATTCGGGCTGTCCGAAATCGGAGAGATCGACTCGGGCATCGGCTGCGAAGGTCGTGTCGTAGGCTTCCATGTCGAAAGCCTCTGCGGCGGCCAGCTGGCGGTCGTAGAGGTCGATGATGGCGAACCGGTCCTGGATCTCGTCTTTCGTGTATAGATGGTCGGTCATGCGTCACCTGCTTCGTGCGCGTCGAGCGCGCGCGACGAGATTGTAGTCGAGTTGTGGTGTCAGTAGGATGATGTGCGCACGGCGCGCATCGAGGAGACCTGAGTGATCACGTTTACATTCGTCAAGAAGCGCGAGGGTTGGAGCGACGAAGACTTCTTCCAGCGCTGGGCCAAGCACACCCAGGATTTTGATCTCGTCGATCATCCCTACATCACGAAGAACCGGCTTCTTCAGATCGCGGGTTCCACGCCCTATGTCGGCATCGCCGAGAATCACTGGCCTGATGCCGAGAGCCTCGCCGCGACGTCTCGCTTCTATCAGGAAACCGAGCGGGGACGGGCTCATTGGGCGGATCTCGAGAGCTTCATGGATATCGCGGGTTCGCCCACGGTGGTGGTGGGGCGAGAAGTGGAGGTCGGCCCCGAGGGCATCGTTCAGCTCTTTCCGCCCGTCGTGTCGGAAGGGTGAGTCGCACGGCTCGGATCGAGTTGCCCGACGCGTTGCGGGCTTGGGTCGAACGCGAAACCGGCAGCACGGTGGTCGCCAGCGCGTCTCATCATGCTGGCGCGAGTCGCTCAGCATGGAACTTGGAAGTCGAAGCGGCTGGTGCGGTCCGGCGGCTCTTCCTGCTCAAGGACAAGCGAGACGGAGGCGGCAGCATTCGAGATGCGGCGGTCCTTCGTGCGCTCGCCGAGACCGGGATTCCCGTGCCCGAGGTCGTGGCTGCGGATAAGAAGCAGGCGGTGGTGGTGTTGTCGCGTCTTCCCGGGCGATCGGACTTCCCTGCCGCGGATGAGCCCCAGGAGCTACGGGAGCGAACCGCGGCGCATCTGATGGCGCTCACGGCGAAGTTGCACGCACTCGATCCGAGACGTCTTCGCATCGCGCACCTCGCTCTGCCCGAGACGCCCGAGGACTGTGCTCGCAGGACGCTCACCGAGGTCCGCGGCGCACTCCGGGCGCTCGGCGAGGCGGCCGACCCCTTCTTTCAATTTGCGCTCAATTGGCTCGAAGCCAACGCGCCGAACTCCGTCGAGCACTATTCGCTCGTCCATAGCGACATGGGGCCGGGCAACTTCCTCTTTGAGGAGGGGCGAGTCACGGGCATCATCGATTGGGAGGTCGCCCACTTCGGGGATCCAATGGAGGACCTGGCGGCAATCGCCGTACGCGACATGGCGACGCCGGTAGGCTCGCTCGCCAAGCGCTTCGACGAATACGCAGCGTGTTCTGGAAATGCCGTCGACCTTCCGCGCGTCCACTACTACCGTGCACTCGTGCTGGTTCGAAACAGTCTCATGATAGGTCTTGGGATCGCGCAGCCTTCGAAGCAAATGGACATCGACGAGATGACCATGTACCAGACCCTGCTCGTGCGGGCAGCCGCGCTCGTCCTGTGTGACAACCTCGGAATCGAGCGACCCGACCAACCACCTCCGGTCGGGGATCCGACGGATGCTGAGCGTGTGGATGTTTCCGCGCTGCTCGGCCGACCCATGTCCTCCCTTCCCGATGGGGCATCAATCGACGCCGCGCTGCGCGATGCCGTGGCAGGCGATCCGACGGCGGGGGCTGAGCGTGGTGCCGATTTGGCTCGTTTCTTCGCGCTTCGATTGCATCGAGTCGCGCAATCTCACAAAGCGCTCCTCGGGGTGCTCTTCGAACGGCTCCCCCAACTCTTGGTCCCTCGATGATCGGCCGCGACCCCAACCTCGTCGTCAGTCCTGGCGACGATGCGTTTCATCCACCCGACACAGACGATCCCGCGTGGATCGAGACGATGTGGTTTCCATTCTGGGTCCCCGATGAATCGATCTCGGCCTCGATTCGCGTTCGGATCAGTCCCAACATCCGTGAACTCGAGGTCACAGTCGCGGGCTGGAGGGGAAATTCGCAGGGTATTTTTGGAGATCGCTTCACCGAGTCACTCGAGTCCTCACCCGATCTGCGCAACTTGAATCTCGGTGACCGGCTTCGCATCGAGTGTCTGGAGCCTCTTTCTCGCTATCGCCTCCGGCATGCGGGGCCTCACTCAGAACTCGACCTCGAGTTCCAGGCAATCATGCCGCCAAACCCCGTGGCGCCCGAGGCCTCACCGGGGATGTTTGCCGGACATTTCGAGCAGCCGGGGCGCGTTATCGGCAGGCTCAAGATTCATGGGCGTACCCTGGATGTCGACTGTCATACGATTCGAGATCGCTCGTGGGGGCCGCGACGAATGCCCGATCGGCTCCGTCTCGGGAATGCCTACGCGACCGCCGAGGATTTCGGCTTCTTCGCCTACATAAGCCCATCCCCCGACGGGCGGGAGACCATCACCCATGGCTACTTGCTCGACGGCGGTGTCGACGCGGCACTGGTCGGCGGTCTGCGCGAGACGACTCTCCGCGGCGGCATGCCCGTCGCCGTTCGGATCGAAGCCGAAGACGCCGCAGGGCGGCACTTCGAAATCTCAGGGGAATGCGTCAACACGATGGCATCGAATGCCGGCAACGGTGTCTACGCCGTATTGAACCTCGTGCGTTGGCAGCATGGCGCGTCGCTCCGATGGGGCGAGAACCACGATGTCTGGTCCGAGTCCGACTGGCTTGCCGCAGGGCGCGCACGTCTCTGAGAAACCGATCGGTTCGGTGCATCGGCTTCGGTCGCGCATAGGAGAATCCAGCCCCGAATTTGCTAGGCGAGGTGGCAAGCCCACTGAACCGCTACCAGCTCTTGGGTTGTAGTTCGGACCTGTCCATCTGACCTGCCCGCCTGATATCATCGGGAAACTTCGAAGTGCGGAGATCGAGTTGGCAAAGGAGCTCGCCTGGGAGAACGAATACATCGAGTCGTGCAACGGTGAGTTTCGAGACGAGTTGCCAAAGGGTGAGATCTTCTACACGCTCCACGAGGCGAAGCCCGTCATCGAGAGCTGGCGGCGGGAGTACAATACATTCCGGTTCCACAGCTCGTTGGGCTACCGCCCTCCGGTGCCCGATACGATTCAGTGGCCAGTTGGGCCCAGGAATGAGAACTTGCTGGCTTCTCTAACATAGGAACTGGTACAAGAATCGGGGCAGGCCACCCAGATCCGCCAAGCCCGGGATGATGCGCTGAACGAGCACTCCGAACGGTTGGACGACGTCCCCGCCGATACCCAGAGAACCGCACCAGGCCTGGCGCCAGGTTCACAAGCGGCCGGCTGAAGCTCGCGTATCCTATGCGATATGCGCGCCTTCTTCGTGAGTCACACACACTGGGACCGCGAGTGGTATCGCACCTTCGAGGATTTTCGCGGCCGACTCGTCGATGCGGTGGACCGGGTGCTCGACCTCTGCGCCCTGGACGACGGTTACCGCTTCCTGCTCGATGGACAAACGATTGCTCTCGAAGACTATGCGGAAATCCGGCCCGGAAGGATCGCGGAACTGCGCACGCGGATAGGCGAGGGTCGCATGGCCATCGGGCCCTGGTATGTGCAACCCGACTCGCTACTGCCGGGAGGCGAGGCGCACGTGCGCAATCTGCTACTCGGCAGGACGGCTGGGGAAGTCTTCGGACCTGTTTCCAGAATTGCCTACACGCCCGACTTATTTGGCCACCCGGCCCAGTTCCCCCAACTCTTCGCCGGGTTCGGACTTCGGGCCTTCGTGTACTGGCGAGGCCACGGAAACGAAATCGACGGCCTGCCGGCCGAATGGAACTGGGTCGCACCCGACGGTACCGCTCTGTTGGCCTGCCACCTGGGCCGCGGCTACTTCAGCGCCGCGCTCGATCCGGCAAACGATCTCGATCAGGCGGCCGAGGCCAGTTCCGAACGCGCCCGTGCACTGGCCGACCGCAGCCGCAGCAATGCGATCCTGCTCATGAACGGCCTCGATCATCAACCGCCGGATCCCCGCTCGAGTAGCCTGGCGGAGGCCATCGCCAAGAAAACGGGCTTCCGGGTGGAGCGAGCCTTGCTCGAAGATTTCGTCGACGCCGTCGAGACGTCGGCCGTTCCACGCCTGGACTGGTCCGGTGAATTGACCGGCGCACGGGTGGCGCCACTGCTGCCGGGAGTGTGGTCGACGCGAACCTGGATCAAACTGGCCAATCGCGCGGCCGAGACCGAACTCACCGGTTGGGCCGAACCCTTTGCGGCCCTTTCGGCCCGGCTCGGTGGAACGGACGAGCGCCCCGCCCTGCGCCGGGCCTGGCGCACGCTGCTTCCGAACCAGGCCCACGATTCCATCTGCGGCTGCTCGCGCGACGAGGTGCACGAGCAAATGCGCGGCCGCTTCGATAGCGCGCTCGAACTCGCCCGGGAAACCGTGGCGCGCTCGCTCGCACAACTCGCGGGAAACCCGGAGCGGCGCCCGCCCTGGTCCGTCGACTGGGATGTGGCCGTCTTCAATCCGTCCCCCTATCCGCGTACGGATCGCGTCCGGGTGCCTCTCGACCCCCACCCGTGGATGACCACTGCCCCGCGCCCGGAGGACATGCTGCACCCGGTCTTGACCCTCGAGTTGACCCAGACCTCTTACACGGCCGACCAGCAACCCGCGCGGGTTCTGCCCGCGCAGACCGGACGCGTCACCCTGGTTCCGGACCGCCCAGGAATTGATGTGGAATTCGTGGCCGAAAACATTCCGGCCCTGGGCTGGAAGCGAGTCTCACTCCGGCGCAGCGACGAAGAGATCGTCGAAGACAGGCAAAGCGTGGCAGCCGGCCACCCAGACGCATCCATCGAAGGCGGTGAATTGAGCGTAGCTGTCAACGAAACCGGTACGATCCGGATGCGCCGGGCCGGGCAGACCTTTGACGGACTGCTCGGCGTGGAAGACGTGGGCGACCGAGGCGATAGTTACGACTTCGACCCGGCCGGCGAAGACGACGTGCGAGTCGAGGACGTGGAAGTCGAGCGCGTCGTCCATCCCTCTGGCATCCGACAGCTTCTCGTCACCCGACGCCTGACGGTCCCCGCGCGACTCGAACCGCACCGCTCGGCCCGCAGTACGGACCGGAGTCCCGTCACTCTTTTCACCGAACTGACACTCGCCGCTGGTGTGCCGCGGATCGACGTGCGGGTCACGGTGGACAACAGCGCCCGGGATCACCGCCTTCGCCTGCTCTTTCCAGTGGCGGAACCCGTGACCGAATTTCGTGCGCAAACGACTTTCGGCGTGGCCACACGCGCACCGGGATCACGAGCCGACGCGGACTGGGTGCAGCGAGCCCCGGAGACGTTTCCCAACCAGGGGTTCGTGTGCCTGGGCGGCCTCGGAGTCGCAGCCCCGGGGCTTTCCGAAGCGGCCGTAATTGCCCACGGCCCGGGCCACGCCCTGGCCCTCACCCTGCTGCGCTGCGTGAGCCACCTCTCGCGCCACGACCTGACGAGCCGGCCCGGGCCGGCGGGTCCCGGCACCGAGACCCCGGGTGCCCAATGCCTGGGACGCACGCAAGCGCGGCTCGCCCTCTTCGACCCCGGCGACGTGCGTGCGGCCAACGATTTCGAACTCGGCCTGCGCGGCGTACCCTGCGGCGATGAGGCACCCCTTGCGGAGGGGGCACCGGCTTTCGAACTCTCTCCCCCGGACCTGTGGCTCTCCGCACTCAAGCCCGCCGAGCACGAGGAGGGCCTGGTGATCCGAGTGTTGAACCCGGGCGACGAGAGCCGGCGGGCAAGCCTGCAACTGTTCGGCCAACCGGCGACCGGCAACCCGGTCCGGCTGGACGAAAGCCCTGCGGCGGGCCAGGAGGACCCGAGCGTGCCGCCGCAGGCCCTGCGAAGCTGGCACCTGAGCTGACACGAACGCCCCGGTTCCGCAGCAGCCAGGCGAAGGCCCGCGATCGGGAGGACACCCTTCCCCACCGGACTCCTTTCGAGTCAGGGCCTACCTGGTGGCGGGAAGCTCCGAATAGTTGCGCGCCAAAGCGGGCCTATCGTTCGAGGGGCTCGCCGATCTGTCGACGGTCCACGCTGAGCTCTGCCCGCCTGCTACTCTCCATGAGGCCAGCATGGGATCCTCGTCTTCTCACGAACCCACAGGAATCGCCTCGGTGACCGAGGAAGTCATCACCCAGAGCCACGACGGCCTGCTCTACCACTGGGGACCGCAGGCATGGATCGACATGTTCATGTCGCGGCGAATGATCGTGGAGAAGGCGGGACAGATCATCGTCTACACCTTCTTGCCCGTGCTTCGGCTGCTCTCGGATCCCGAGAAGATCGACCTCGGCTGGGAGCACATGAAGTCACGCCGCGAGAAGGTCCGCCTCTTCGACTCGCCGCGCGAGCGCTGGCGCAAGCACTACGGCAACTTCGTGCGCGAGGCCGAGTGGGCGCTGCTGGAGCTGCGAAAGCACCTGGGCCAGCCGCAGTACGAAGAACTCGTGATCGGCACGGCCGCCTCGGGTGCGCTCGAATTCTCGCCGGGCTTCGTCAAGAGGATGAGGGACATCTCCAAGACCAAGGTCCCCAAGCAGGCCGAGCGCGTCGGCACGCCCAGCGAGCCCAGCCGCCGCCAGAAGCTGATGTTCGAGATGTTCAATCCTGCCGGCTTCCTGACCGGGCCGGCCGAGATCCGCGAATACGACGCCGCCAACGGCTCCATGCAGATGTACATCCCGGACTGCGCGTGGCACGTGTGCGGACCCGCGGAGCGGCTGCCCAATCCCGCTGCACTGCCCGAAGAAGGCTGCCTGCTGATCTGCAAGGGCTCGTTCGAACGCCTCTTCAATCAGCCCGACGGTGCGCTCTCGATGGAGTTCGAGCCACACCTGCCCGAGACCTCGTGCACGGTCAGGATGCGCTGGAAGCCCGGCTCGGCGAGCTGAGTCCGAAGGGTGTGTCCATGCTGAAGCGACTTCGGCGCAGCCTCCAGGGCTTGCGGGATGCCCACGTCCGAGAGCGCGAGCTCGAGCGTGCGCGCACGCGCGTGAGCGAGCTCGAGCGCGAGAACCAGCGGATCCGCAGCGCCATGCGGCGCTGCCTCAGCTGCGACTACCGACCCGCGGCCGACCGGCCAGAGCAGGCACGTCCCCACTGATCGCAAGCAACCGGCCTCGTCGCACAGCTGCCGCGTGAACTCACGGATCTTCCCCCCCCGTAGCCCCATCGCCTCGACGTTCCCGGGACTCGACGTTCTCCTCCAGTGGTGCCAGACAATCCCCCAGACCACAACTCCCCGATGTATCCTGCCTCACCCGGAGGATCCCCCATGCCCCGCCCCGAACTCCCCTACCGCCTCGTTGACGCCGACAACCACTACTACGAGCCCGACGATTGCTGCACCCGCCACTTGGAGGCGAACTACCGCGAGCGCGCCATCCACATCGAAACGCTCCCCGACGGCGCGCGCGAGTGGCGCTTCGGCGACAAGCCCCTCTCCTTCCACCGCGGCGCACGGGATTTCACCATCAGCCCGGGCGCGCTGCGCGCGTACTACGAGGGCAAGGAATTCGACGGCGAGTCGGCGCCGGTCATCTCGACCGACCGGCCGGCGTACCGCGATCGCAAGGCGCGCCTGGCGACCATGGACAAGCAGTCCATCGAGGCGTCGATCATGTATCCCTCGTTCGGAGTGGCGATCGAAAGCGACATGCGCGGCGACCCGGAAGCGGCGGTGGCCAACGTGCGCGCCTTCAACCGCTTCATCGAAGAAGACTGGGGCTTCGCCTACGAAAATCGCATCTTCGCGCCGCCCCTGCTCTCGCTCGTCGACCTCGACGGCGCCTGCCAGGAGGCCGACCGGGTGCTGGCCGCCGGTGCGCGCGTGGTGGCGATGAGCCCGGGCATCCTGACGGGGCGCTCACCCGCCGACCCGTACTACGACCCGTTCTGGGCGCGGCTCAACGAGGCGCAGGTGCCCGTGGTGCTGCACATCGGTGTCAGTAGCTACATGCAGGATTGGGGAACGCTCTGGGGCGAGCCGGCGGGTGTCACTGAGACCGAGATGTCGGCCTTCCAGTACCTG
This sequence comes from Deltaproteobacteria bacterium, assembly GCA_002729515.1. GTDB lineage: Bacteria > Myxococcota_A > UBA9160 > UBA9160 > SMWR01. The sequence goes on along the minus strand of PBYF01000131.1, from coordinate 20,971 downwards.
ACGTGCTTCGGAGAGCGGCCCATGGTGGACATGATGGCGGCCCTCGTGCTGCACAACCTGTTCGGGCGCCACCCGAACCTGCAGGTGGTGAGCATCGAGAACGGCTCGAAGTGGGTGCCCGCACTGCTCGCCAACATGGATCGCGCTGCGGCGGCCAGCATCAGTACCAAGGGCGAGGCCTCGGGCCGCTGGCTCGGCGGACCGCTTAAGGAAATGCCGAGCGAGATCTTCTGCAAGCACGTCTACGTGTCGCCCTTCTGGGAGGATCACGTGCACGGGCTCGTCGACGTCATCGGCTCGCAGCGCGTGCTGTTCGGCTCGGACTGGCCGCACCCGGAGGGCACCGCTCAGCCCCTCGACTTCCTGAGCGAAGTGGAGGGCCTGCCCGACGAGCAGGTGCGACACATCATGCGCAGCAATACAGCCGATCTGCTCGGGCTCGAGCGCTAGGCGCTGCGGCGTATCGGCACCCGCGAGCGCTGCACTCCTCGGGCTGATGGAGAGCACAGGAAGTTCAAGCTGCGTTTTCGCCAGGTCCGAGTGAAGTTCAAGCTGTATTTTCGCCAGGTCCGAGTAGTAGACATTCAGTCCAATAGAGATGGAGAGCACAGAAAGTTCAAGCTGCGTTTTCGCCAGGTCCGAGTGAAGTTCAAGCTGCGTTTTCGCCAGGTCCGAGTAGTAGACATTCAGTCCAATAGAGATGGAGAGCACAGGAAGTTCAAGCTGCGTTTTCGCCAGGTCCGAGTAGTAGATATTCAGTCCAATAGAGACGGGCGATGGGACCAGGCCCCGGTACAGGGCGAGCCTGATTTGTCATTTTCCGAAGCGGGGAGATGTCAGCTGCGCTTGGCTTGGTCGCGGATGATCTTCACGCCCGCTGGGTCCACTGGCATGCCGTGGACCTGGGCGTTGTGGCTGTGGCCCAGCTGCTGGAGCGACATCGCGGCCTGAAGCGCCTGCCAGAACCCCTGCGCATCCTGCGTCTGGTTCACCGATTGCTTGGCGAGTCTCAAGCCCATCGACGGCCTCGAAGCCACCCTGCCGGCGAGGTCGAGTGTGAAGTCTTCGAGTTCTTCTCGCGAGACGACGTGGTTGAGCATGCCGAGGCTCTTGCCTTCCCGTGCGGAGATCGCATCGCCGGTAAAGAGCATCTCCTTCGCTTTGCGCACGCCGAGCTCCCAGGGATGAGCGAAGTACTCGACCCCGTTGACGCCGAATGCGACCACTGGATCCGAGAACTGCGCGTCTTCGCTGGCGACGACCAGATCGCAGATCCACATGAGCATCAGTCCTCCGGCAATGACCTTGCCCTGAACCTGCGCGATGGTGGGCTTCGGCAGGTTTCGCCACCGCCAGCACATCCCCAGGTAGATCTCGTGCTCGAGCGCCATGTGCCGAGGGGGCCGCCGATGGATCTGTCGCACGAACTCCTGGCTCAGGCGTATCGCAGGAGGTGCGGATCCCACGGTTTCTGGAGGAACGGGGCAATCGCTCCGTCCCTCACTCGCCGAAGGCGTCGCCCCAGCCGTCCCGGAATGCCATCTTCGCAACCGGACGGCGCGAGATAGTCCCGTGGCCGGACCCGACCGGGTAACCAATGGGAACGAACGCACAGGTGTACCAGCCGTCGGGAATGTCGAGGAGGGCCTTCACCTCCGACTCGGCGAAGCACAGCAGGGTCGTTAGGGTGCAGCCGAGTCCTTCTGCGCGACACGCCAGCAGTGCGTTCTGTACGGCCGGATACACCGAGCCCCCGCCCACCACGCTCGGACGGTCGAGTCCGGTGTCGGTGATCGCCATGCGTCCCGGGTTGAAGCAGAAGACCAGGATCGCCGGCGCCTCGTGCAGGTGCTCGGCGAGATGGTCTGCCGCCGCCATCATGCGCTCCTGCTTGGCTCGCACCTCACCGGCCAGGTGCTCGATCCCCGCCCGATGCTCTTTCGCGTACTGCTTCCAGGGGCCGACGTAGAGTTCCTGCAGGCGCTTCCGCTTTGCGGCGTCCTGCACGACGATTACCCGCCAGGGCTGGACGTTGCCGCCACTGGGTGCCCAGGTTGCCGCCTGCAGGACGCGTCCGAGCACGTCCTCCGGAATCGGATCCGTTCGCAGGCGGCGAACCGCCCGCAGCGTACTCATGGCTTCGTAGAGACCGACGTCGCTCATGGGGATTCCTCCGATCCGGCGTGCAGGCGCTCGCGGATCTCGGCAATGGCGTCGATGCCCGCCTCCACCGACTCCGCCAGGGGCATCAGGTTGAAGAAGCGGCAGCCCGCTGGGGCATACCGGGCGAGGAAGTCCGCGATCTCGCCGGGCTCGCCGCACGGGCTGTACTTCTCGAAGCGCTCGAAGGGAACGCGGTAAATGCTCTCCATGCCCCGGGCAAGACGAGTCCGGGCACGATCGCGATTCGCGTCCACCGAGAGCCACACCTGCAGCCCGTGATGCTCGGGGACGGATCGTCCCGCCGCCGATGCGTGCTCGTCCACCTCGGCGGCCGCCCGGGCAAAGCGCTCCGGCGAGCACCAGACACCCAACCATCCATCGCCGAGGCGTCCGGCCCGACGGATCGCCGCATCCGAGCGACCACCCACGACGATCGGGACAGCCGGATCCGGGGCTGGCACGATGCGGGCCGAGTCGAACTCGAAGAACTCTCCCGCGTGGGAGATCGGCTCGCCAGAGAGCAATCCCTGCAGCACCGTCAGGCACTCGTCGGTTCGGCGGCCTCGCGTGCGGGGATCGACCCCGCAGATCTCGATCTCGTGCCGGTCTTCACCGCCCACTCCGACTCCCAGCACCAGCCGACCCGGCGCGGACTCGCATAGGGTCGCGATCTGCCGGGCAACGGGAACGGGATGACGAAGCGCCAGCAGGTACACCCCGACCACCACCTGCAGGCGAGGTTCGAGACCTGCGATCAGTGCCGCCTGCACCAGGCCGTCCATGCCGATGCCCACGTGGAAGCTCACGTGGTCGGCGACGAAGACGTGGCTGCAGCCTGCGTCCACGACGCGCCCGAAGTGTCCGGCCCGCTCGGAAACCGGCGCCCGGAGTATCTCGGGCGATGCGAGCATGCCGACCCGGGGCTTCAAAGCAGCGCGGTGTCCGTCTCGAGACCCAGGAACAGACGCCCGGTCAACTCGCGGACCGGCGGAGCCACCATCATGTGCTGGGTCGCGACGTGCACGTCCCGGAAGATGCGCTGGAGGGGCGAGCGGCGGTACACCGAGGTCCCTCCGGAGACGTGGTACATGAGGTCTACGGCTTTCGCGCACTCCCACACCGTGTGGGTGGTGGCCAGGCGGATATCGCACCGGCTCTCGACCGGCATGCGCCCTTCGCCCTTCGCGATCTCGTAGGCCGCTTCGATCGTCTCGTAGTAGTAGCCGCGCACGGACCGAAGGATCGCCTCGGCGGACGAGACGTCCGCTTGGGTGCTCGGCCGATTCGCCAGGGTGCGCGAGCTGCCGACCGGTGTCTTGGCGTTCGCAAAGCTGACGACCTCATCGATCGCGGCGCGCGCCAGACCGAGGGTCACGGCCGCGATGCCCATCGCCAGCAGACCGAACTGAGGAAAGGCATACAGGGGCGACCGCAACGGCTTGCCACCGGCGAGACCGATCGCCCGGGATTCCGGGACGAACAAATCGTTCATCGCGAAGTCCGTGCTGCCGGTACCCGACAGGCCCGAGACATCCCAGGTATCGAAGAACTCGACCTCACTCTGGGGCACGAGCATCATCCGCGAGCGCGGCGTGCCGTTCGGCATGGTCTCGGCGACCCCGTCGCGCACCACCTGACAGCCACCCATCACCCAGTCGGCGTTCAGGGTGCCGGATCCCCACTGCCAGCGGCCGTTGACCCGGAAGCCGCCGTCGGCGACGTCGGCTTTCCCGCGCGGCGCGAACACACCCGAGAGCATTACTTCCTCGTTGAAGAAGACCTCGGCGGCCGCCTCCGCGGGCAGGTAGGCGAGCACGCTGCCCGACGTGGCCCCGATGAAGACCACCCAGGCCGCCGAGCCGTCGGCCCGGGCGAGGGTCTCGACCACCCGCATCGAGTCCATCGGAGGCGCCTCGAAGCCACCGTACACCTCCGGGACGCACAGGCGATAGAAGCCCGCCTTGGCGAACCTCCGCGACCACTCGTCGGGAAGCCGGCGGGCGGCCTCGATGTCCGCGGCGGCGGTGCGAAGGTCGTCGACCATCTTCTCTGCAGCAGCGGCGAATGTCGTCATGTCAGCTCGCCAGCCCCAGACGGTTCGCGATGTTGTTCCGTTGCATGTTCGAAGAGCCTCCTACGATCGGCATGCCGAGCAGATCCCGCACGTGCCGTTCCATTGCGTGCCCCTCCGAGAGTCCGTAGGCCCCCATCACCTGCTGGCACGTGAGTGCGATCTGCACGGCCGTCTCGGCGACGAAGAGCTTTGCCATGGAGGTCTCGACACTACACGGCCGATCCGCCTGGGCCAGGCCCGTTGCGTGGTAGAGCATGTGTCGGCAGGCCTGGAGCTTCGTCCGGGCGTCCACGAGGGCGTGCCGGACCGCCTGGTGCCCGCTGATGGGCTTGCCGAACTGGACGCGCTGCTGGGAGTACGCCCAGGCCTCTTCGACCGCCGCCCGGGCGATTCCATAGGTGACGGCCGTGATCTCGAGCTTCTCCACGTCGAGCGCCTGACCGACGAGCATCCCCCAGCCGCGATTCCAGCCGCCCTCCCCTCCCACCAGGTTCGAAGCCGGAACCCTTACATCCTCGAAGATCACGTCGCTCGAGAGCGTGTAGCGGAGATTCACGTGGTCGATGGCATGAAGGGTGACGCCCGGCGTGTCCGGCGGAACGAGTACGAAGGAGAGGTTCTCGTAGCGGCTTCCGCTCGGATCGCTGTTGACGAGGCAGTAGATGTAGTCGGCGAAATCCGCGCCCGTGCACCAACGCTTGAAGCCGTTCAGGACGATCTCACTCCCGTCTCGGCGGGCGGTCGTGCGCACGCTGGCGAGATCGCCACCGACGTCGGGCTCCGACAGCCCGTAGGCGAAGCGCATCTTCCCGGCGGCGAGCCTGGGCAGGAGATCGCGCTTCTGCTCCGGAGAGCCGTTCTCGGAGATGTTCACTCCGCCGTAGAACGCGCAGTGGATGAACGGCCCCGCGGCGAACGCGCCGGCCTGACACAGCTCCTCGATGACCGCGACAGCCCCGAGCAGGTCCCGGCCCTCACCGCCGTACTCCGCGTCGACGGTGAGACCGCAGACGCCCAGGGACGCGAGCTTCGCGAAGAGCTCCTCGGGGAAGCGATGCTCGAAGTCCCACCGACGCACGTCCTCCGGAGCCATCTCCTCGCGGACGAAGCGACGCAGGGTCTCGCGCAGCTGAAGGACGTGTTCCGGCTCGTCGTAGGTCACAGGCTCGTGATGCTAGCGTCTGACCCACCTTCCAAGTATGGAGTGGGGATGACGGACGACTATCGCGCGCTCGATTTCGAGCACCTGGGCGACGTCCTCCGGATCACGATCGATCACGGAGACGACGGCCTCAACGCCGTCGATGGGGTCCTCCACGAGGAGTTCAGCCGGCTCTTCCGGGAGCTCAAGCGCGAGAATCGAGCCCGGGCGATCGTGCTCACGGGGCGGGGACGCACCTTCAGCGCCGGCGGAAGCTTCGACTGGTTCCCGAGCCTCCAGGACCCGGCCGCCCTGGAGCACTTGCGCCGCGACGCCAAGCAGATGATCTGGGACCTGCTCGACGTCGAGATTCCGATCGTGGCGGCCGTGAACGGGCCGGCCGTGGGGCTCGGTGCCTCGCTCGTGCTCCTCTGCGACGTCATCTACATGGCGGACAGCGCGAGCATCGCCGATCCCCACGTCCGGGTGGGCATCGTCGCCGGCGACGGCGGCACCGCCATCTGGCCGATGGCCGTCGGACCGGCCCGGGCCAAGGAGTACCTGCTCACGGGCGACGCCGTCTCGGCGGCGGAAGCCGAGCGTCTCGGACTGGTGAACCGCGTCGTCCCGGCAGACGCGCTCCAGGAAGAAGCCCTGGCCTTTGCGAACCGTCTGGCGGCAGGCGCTCCCCTCGCCATCCGCTACACCAAGCAGGCAGTCAACAAGCTCGTGAAGGACTCCCTGAACGTCGCCTTCGACACTGCGACGGCCCTCGAACTCGTCACGTTCCGCAGCGAGGACCACCGGGAGGCCCTCGCCGCCATCAAGGAGAAGCGAAGGCCGAAGTTCAGCGGCCGCTAGCTGCCGCGAGTGGAGCCCGCATCAAGCTGCTCCGAAGAGCGATGCCGGCCCCCGCCGATGCGCATCGTGACGATCCCGCAGCACTTGCCTTCTCGCATGAGTTCACGCAGGAGCAGCCCCGTCATCCCGAAGGGACGGGGGCACGGTCATTTCGACCCTCCGGTTCACCCCGCCTCATCACGATGGCAGGGTGTCCGGCTCCATCTGTAATTTCACAATCACCCTGTTCATGCCGAAGTGTGCCGCGTCTTCGCGTCGTGCCAGCGCTCCAGCATGGCGCGCATGCGCAGCGGACTGTAGATGTCCTCTTCGAAGCGCCACTGCCCGCCGCCGGCGTACTTGAGACGGGTGTAGCTCTTCTCCTGGTAGTCACGCCCGTCGCCGGGATCCGCCATGATATTTCGATACTCGAGCACGACCCAGCCCCGCTCTTCGTCGATGACGGTCCAGGGCATGGGGAAGTTCACCATGTGATCGACGGGGTAGACCCCACAGTGGCGGTCGATCCACTCTCGCACCGCGTCGCGCCCGTCGATCTGCTCTGTGAAGCCGTCGTAGCCGAAGCCAAGCTCGCGATGCACGACGTCTTCGGTGAAGCACTGCAACCACTCCTCGTGATCGCCGCCGGTGAACGCGCGGTTGCCGACCTTCTCGAAGTGCTTCACGGCCTGCTCGATCTCGGCTCGCGACCACTGGGCGCCGCCATCGGTCTCCCACACCTCGGCGTGCAGCTGCGAGATGTCCGTCGCTGCGGGATCGGGCATCGCCAGGCCCTCGGCCTCGCAGCGGTGCCGAGTATGTAGCCAGAGGCTGATCATCCTGCCCATGCGCAGCGGGTTGTAGACGTCCTCTTCAAAGGCCCACTGCATGTTTCCGCCGTACTTCAGACGCGTGTAGTTCTTTTCTTCGAACACCTCGCCGTTTCCGGGATCACGCATGCGGTTGCGCCATTCGCAGACCACCCAGCCCCGCTCGGCATCGATCAGGTACCAGGGAACCGGCCAGAATTTCATCTGACTGTGCGGGAAACGTGCGATGTGCCCGTTGATCCACTCGCAGACGGCATCTCGTCCCCGGATCTCGGTTTCCCAGCCGTTATTGAAGCCGTACCCGAAGTCGCGAAACGTGACATCTTCCGTGAAGCACTGGAGCCATTCTTCAAGGTCACCCGAGACGAAACAACGATCCGTCGCGTCCCTGAAGTTGTGAAACGCAGCTTCCAGCTCATCGCGAGACCAATCCGCCATCACGTGCCCTCCCCTATCGAAGACTCGTCCGCCGCAGCATCGCGACGTTCGATCGGGCCACCCTAACAGAGTCGTTGCACCCCAGTCGATCACCCAGCCGAACCAGCTCCGCTCGCCCCGCAGGGCGAAGCATTCGACCTCCAACGTGATGGCCGTGGCCAGCTTTGGCAGCATGCAGACCCGGATCGCGCGACAGAGCAGCCAGAAAGCTCAAGATCCATTTTCCTTCGGGCCCGGCAAGTCGGCATACCGTCAAATCGGAACTGGCTCGGGGATCAGGCCCCAGTACGGAACCTCCGGCGGACCTGCATTGTGGTGCGTGCGGTGGCACGATGCGCACCGATTTCTGCGGGGCGAATGCCGCGCAGGAGCACCGCTTGCGGTAGGCCGGAGCGCACTCACGAGATAGCCTGCACCGAGAAGTACGGCGCAAACCCGCTGGATCCGAATTTTGATATCTTCGAGGTGGTCACGAGCGCGACGCCGTCGGCCTTACCGGCGCGCACTTCCGCAAGCCCAAGGAGTTCCATGGATCCCCTTCCGGACGTCTCCGACGGACCCATCGGCCAGATCGCATATTCGTCAGCCAACCCCTTCGAAATCCACCACATCCTGTGCGCTCTCGATGCAGCCCCCGCGCAGCCAATGTTTGGTTCCCTGCTGGTGCCCGAGCACGCGAGCCGCGAGCCGATGCCGTGCGTGGTGGCCTGTCATGGAAGCCTCGGCTGGCGAGGTCACCACCACGAACACATCGTGCGCTGGCTCGAGAGTGGGATCGCGGTCTTTCGCGTGCACAGCTTCGAGGCGCGCAGTGTCGCGAGCGTCGTCGAGGACCAGATGGCCGTCACCCACGCCATGCTGCTTGCCGATGCCTACCGGGCCCTGGCCCTGCTCGTGCGACATCCGCGCATCGACGGTAGCCGGATCGGGCTCGCGGGTTGGAGCCTCGGCGGCACCGTGGCCCTCTACGGCGCCTGGTCGCCCATCGCCGAAGCATTGGCCCCGGACGGCGAACGGTTTGCCGCGCACCTGCCCGTCTATCCGGCGGCCCACCTGCGCCCCGAAGAAAAGCGCTGGACGGGCGCGCCCGTCCGGGTGCTGCACGGTGCCGAGGACAACTACACGCCGCTGCACTTCGTCCTCGAACTCGCCGACGAACTGCGGCCGTACGGTGTGGAGATCGACGTGCGCGTCTACCCGGGCGGCCACCACGCGTTCGATTCCGTGGAGCCCAAGGCGTGGCTCCCTGGCGCAGTTCGGCTCGGCCGGCGCACCGTGACCATCGACACTCTCGGCGACATGTGGGTCGAGCTGGCCGACGGAACACGCAAGAGCCTGAACGAACCCAGCGAGCGACTGGCGGGCTTCCGCGCCGCTGCCAACCTCGGTGCCCACATCGGCGGCCACTGGGAGGCCCGCCGCCAGGGTCTCGCCGACAGCGACGCCTTCTTCCACGAAACGCTTCTCGGTGGAGCATAGGAAGCACAAGCTGCGTTTTCCCCGGGTCCGATGAGTAGAGATTCCGTCAAATGGGGATTGGGGAGGGGCGGGCCCTCAATACAGGTATGCTCTTGTGATCGCTATGAGAGAGCCGATACCCGACGCGTGCCTCCGCGAGGAAGGTCGCACCTGAGAACTGGTTTCCTCTGTGGGCCTCAGCCTGGAATGCTGCGCGGAGTTCTTCGCATGATCGCGCTCCTCCTCGTCTGCGCCTCTCCCACCGCGGCAGGTGAAGCAGTAGACCCGCCGAGTACTTCGCATTTTCAACGCGGGTCCATCCATGCCGGATTGGCAGTGGGCTACGGGATCGGCTTCCGGTTCGGAAGTAAAGCCGATCGGAAATTGAGCCGAGAACTCGCGGGGGTCAGGCTGATCGAGTTCCTTCCGCGCATCGGCCTGGGTGTCACCAATCCGCTGGGGGTCGGTGCATGGTACAGCGGAAACGTAGAGCTCCTCGTTGAGGGTGTCTTCTTCCACAACACCGCGCAGAATCACGGTGTCGGCGGAGGGATCGGAAGCACTCTGCGATACAACTTCTTGTTTGCGGACAGGATCGTTCCCTTCCTCGATGCCAACTTCGGAGTCCTCGGCATGAACCTCGACCTGAACCGCCAATCCGACGGATTCAACTTCAACGTCGGCTTTGGCGGAGGGGTGCATTGGTTCGTATCCCACAGGGTTGCGATCAGTACGGAGCTGCGCTGGCAGCACATCTCGAACATGGGGACCAAGCATCCCAATGATGGCATCAACAATGCGCTGGTCGTGGTCGGTGCCAGCTACTTCTTCCCCTGATCACCAGTCATCGCTCCCCCGCACCGGGCCCTGATCCCCTTGCCCGCCTCTACTTGACAGAATCTCTACTTATCGGACCCAGGGAAAACACAGCCTGAACTTCCTATCCGCGAATCGCCGCGCGCCTCTGGAAGAAGCTCGTAACACCCGTAGGTGGTCGGGAAGTCCAAGCCTGCCTCCCAGACCTTCGCGATAGGCGGGCGGCCGAAGCAAAGCCTGAAGTCAGCCACGCGCTCCGCCTCCCAGCGGTCTCACGCGGCCCTGCCGCCGGGGGTGAACCCCGGACGTGCGGTGGGATTCAGTGCGTTCGACCCGCTCGGACTCTCATCCGTGAGCCGACGGAGGGCCCGGGGTTGAGGGTCGTGGGGAAGCCAATCGCGCGGGGCGAAACCGCCGGGGAGGGAGATTTTACTGCCACCTCGGCGAAGAGGGTCAACAGACTTCGTGCGGACCGCTCCCAGGAAAACTGCGCCACACGATGGCGGCCGCGCTTGACCATAGCCGTCGGAGCAGAAATCGAGGTCAGGACGTCCTCCATGGCAGTAGCCATGGAGCGCTCGTCGAACGGGTCACCGTAGATGGCAGCGTCACCTGCAATTTCTCGGAATACCGGGATGTCCGCAGCGACGAGCGGTACCTCACTCGCCATCGCCTCGAGCAGGGGATGACCGAATGTCTCGAGGTGCGAGGGAAAAACGAAGAGTGATGCCTCCTGGTAGAAGGCCTTCACGTCGCGATAAGGCACCTCACCCAGGATGTGGATCATCTCCGCGAGGTCGCCCGTCTCGGCCCGTGCCTTTTCCATCTTGCTCGCATAGGCCGGATCCTGATTGTCGCCTACGATCACGAGTTCGGGAACGTCGGGAAGCCTGCGTGCCAGTTCGGCGTAGGCCCGGATCAGCCGCACGTAGTTCTTGTACGGATAGATCGAACTCACGGAGAGGATGAAGGCGCGCTCTCGTACGGGCTTCACCTGGTCGCTCCACCGTGGGACGTTGATGCCGTGATGAACGACGCGACGCTTGTTCTCGGGCAGGCCGATCGAATCGCCGATCCAGCGCGCCGAATCCTCGCTCACGAAGAGAATCCGGTCGCACCTGCGTGCCGAGAGTCGTGCCAGCCGGTTCAGGGCACGCAACCGCACCTGTTGCTTCAAGGGCAGCCCCTGGCCCTTACCGAGGGTAAAGACGTTCGGGTTGCGAAACGCGGCAAGCGTCGGGCAGGAGGCATTGAGAGGTGCCATTTCGCCTGCGGAGAAATAGACGTCTGCCCCCCACTCGGCCGCCTGACGCGCGGCCTGGCGATAGGTAAAGCGCAGTCGGTCGCGAAGGCCCAACTGCCCCAGAAAGCGGACTTCGACATTATCGGACCGGGGAATCGAGTCGGCGACCTGCTCGTCTCCCGCCGCAATCAGGAACTTGGCATCGGGGGCCAGGCGTGAAAGCTCGGGGATCACATTCACGAGGTAGGTAAACCCGCCCCCGCGACGCGCCATAGAACCGTCTATCCAGAAGCGTTTCGGGGGAGCCTCCATTGATAGGGAAGTGGCGGCCGACGAGGAAAAATGGCAACCCGCCGGTAAGATTTCCGGGAAAACGGGTTCCCCCATGTTCTTGCGTATCGACGGACCGAATCCAGACTTAAGAAGCGTGGCCTAATCACCACAAGAGATAGTCCCCTCGGGGGCACTACTAGTCGGCTTCAAATCGCTATCCCCGCGGGGTCATGCCTGATCGGCGCTTGCTCCCAGGCCTCGCGGGACTCGAGACCGACGCCGGCACCGCGAATGTGGCGCGCTGCGTGACCGAGGCGTTGGACGAGGACTGCGGCGAGCGCCGGACCGGACGCGCCGACCGGGTGCTGCTCCTCGATGACGCGGGCCAGCCTCCGGCGACGCCGGTGCGAGGCGAGCAATAACTCGTGGGCGGGAACTAGGCGCGCTTTACCTGGCGGTCGGTGGGGGCATGCGGGTGTCGGCGGCCACGCACTCGCGAATGCACCGAACGGGAGGCTGGCGCGATCGGCAGACGTTGGCGAGCGATCGTGCCCTTGTTTTCGCCGTTGGCGTACATTCGCTTGCCCACCCCCGTACTGGGCCTCTTCCCCTCACCCGCCTCTATTTGACAGAATGCTTACTACTCGGACCCAGGAAAAACACAGCCTGAACTTCCTATCCGCATTCAGTTGCCCCAGGAACGAGGTGATGGGTGGAGGCGCTATGCTAACGCGCCTCCCCAGTGGCCCAGTTCAGGTCGGCCTTCGTCATGGTCTCCACAAGCTGCTGGAAACTCATCTTCCGCTTCCAGCCGAGCTTATGTTCAGCCTTGGTGGGGTCGCCCAGGAGGAGATCGACTTCAGCCGGGCGGAAATATCGCGGGTCGACTCGCACCAGGACCTTGCCGCTCTCGACCTCTCTTCCGATCTCATCGCAGCCTTCGCCTTCCCAGGCGATCTGATAGCCGCACACCTGCGCGCTCAGCTCGACGAACTCTCGCACGCTGTGGGTCTCCCCGCTCGCGATCACGTAGTCGTCCGGTTGGTCCTGCTGCAACATCAGCCACATCGCTTCGACGTAGTCCTGTGCGAACCCCCAATCTCGCTTGGCCGACAGATTTCCCAGGCGAATGTGATCGAGTTGACCCGCCTTGATGCGAGCCATGCCCATGGTGATCTTGCGGGTCACGAAGTTCTCGCCGCGGCGCGGTGACTCGTGGTTGAAGAGGATCCCGTTGCTGGCGTGCATGCCGTAGGCTTCGCGGTAGTTCTTTACGGCCCAGAAGGCGAACAGCTTGGCGACGGCGTAGGGTGAGCGGGGATGGAAGGGAGTCTCCTCGGTTTGGGGGATCTCGTGGACCTTCCCGTACAGCTCGGAGGTCGATGCTTGATAGAAGCGCGTCGCCAACTCCTGGGAGCGGATCGCCTCCAGCAGCCGAAGCGTACCTATGCCATCCACGTCGCTCGTGTATTCGGGCTGCTGAAAGGAGACCCCCACATGGGATTGGGCGGCCAGGTTGTACAATTCCTGTGGTTGGGTCTCCCTGAGGAGGCAGTTGAGGCTACTGGAGTCACCGAGGTCTCCGTAGTGGAGGATGAAGACCTTTCCCTCTTCCCGCGCTCGCTCGCGCAGCGGCTCGATACGTTGTCGATTGAACTGAGAGGTCCTCCTCACCATCCCATGGACCTCGTAGCCTTTCGCGAGCAGCAGTTCCGCCAGGTAGGCTCCATCTTGTCCGGTGACGCCGGTGATCAGTGCGACCAGGTTGTTCATGCCTATTCCTCTTGCATACCTTTCAGCTTCTTCCGTGGGAAAACTCAGTGCCTTGCCCGAAACCCTATCACTCATGCCTTTCTCCGTCGGAGCTCGGTTGACATCTTTTCGCGCGGAGTCGCAGTCATGAAAGCACCCATCTCCTGGGGACCAACCCGTACCGGGCCTGATCCCCTCGCCCGCCTCCATTGGAAAGAATGCCTACTTATCGGACCCAGGGAAAGCGCAGCTTGAACTTCCTATCTGCCACCTGCTTTGCCAAGGTCCGGAGCGTGATCCTGGAGATGCCGATCAGCAACTCGTTGTGTGGCACAAAAATGACGAGACGGAGGGGCTGCGAGCGGTTCGTGCAGCGGTGCAGCGACTTCGGAAATTCCAACCCCTTCGGCGACTTCGAGCTGCTCTTCCCGGCGGCCACGATGGCACTCGGGAGCGTCGACATTGCGGTGCTCTACTGCGACTGCACGTGCGAATCGACCAGCATCCGGTGCTCTCCGGCAAGATCCCGCCGAATTTCGTCTTTTCGCCTCCAGTCATACGCATCTCGTTGGCTGGTCGCTCCTCAGTACTGGAGTGCCAGCGCCCAGGTGACTCGTGGTGTAGTGGCCGCGGCCGGTAGTACCAGTTGACCGTATCAAACGGTCAGGTAAGTATCGATTCGCTCGTAGCCCTCCCACTCCTGGCTTCTTTTTGTCTTGTCAATTCTGGGCGCAGGCTTGTTCTGGTCGGAAAGACGGAACAATTGGCAGACTCGGAACTGATTCGAAGCGGGGCCGCTGGGCAGCAGCCCTATCTGGTCTCTGGACCGATTTCGAGTTTGAAGAGATCCTTGAAAGCGGCGCAGTAGTCGGAATCTTCCTCGTGGCGGCCCAGTTCGACCCATTCTTCGTCGCTGATCCGGGCGCGTCCCGCACACAATTCCTCACCACCCCAGGCACAGGAGTGGCGGAGCGTGGGCTCGGCGTTCTCGAGGGCACCCAGAATCACCTCGGCCACCTCCTCGGCGCGCACATTGGCCGCAATGCCCGCCGCGTAGAACTGAAGCATGCGGCGGTAGGCAGTTTCATACACGGTGGGCGTGGGGTGCCCCACATTCTTGGGAAGAATGGCGGTGCGCGTAACTCCAGGCTCAATGATGGAAACCCGAATGCCAAATGGTGCGACTTCTTGCGCCAGGCTTTCGCTCAGACACTCTACCGCCCACTTGGACGAGGAGTAGATCACCTGAGCCAGGGCTGCGATCCGGCCGGCTACGGAACTGATATTCACGACGTGTCCGGATCCCTGTTCACGCATCGCGGGAAGTACCGCCTGGGTACAGCGGATGATGCCCCAGAAGTTCGTATCGAAGACGATTTTGGCTTTCTCGATGTCGACATCCTCAAGTGTCGCGTTCATGCCAATCCCGGCATTGTTGATGAGGACATCGACGGGGCCCGAGTTCGAAAGCAGTTCTCCCAGGGCCTTCTTGACCGAGTTGTCGCTATTCACATCGAGTTCGATGGGCCGAACATTCGCCTTCTCTTCTGCAGCCAGTTCCAGAAGCCGCTCGGCCTTGTCGAGGTTGCGCATACCTGCGAAGACCTCGTAGCCGCGTGCGCCAAGGTGCACGGCGGTGGCCCGTCCAATACCTGAGTTGGAACCGGTAATGAGTACGCGCAGCATGGTGGAGTTTTCTCCTTGGAGGGAAGCGATCTAGTCAGTCGGTTGCGGGAAGGCCGAGAGCCGATTGTGCAAGCATAGGAAGTTCAAGCAGCGTTTTCCTTGGGTCCGACCAGTAGACATTCTGTCAAATAGAGGCGTGCCTTCCCAAAAAAAACCATCCAGTGCCGCGGGACATTTTGCCGCTCCTGCTGAGTCGCGTCGCGCATTGCTGCAAACATCCTATTCCCCCGCAACCCCTTGCTGATACGTCCTGCTCTGGATCGTCAAAATCTGGCAGGTGGAGACAATTCCAAGAGCCCACCAGAGACGGAGTTCGGGCATCTCCGACGGCACGCTCTCCAATCTGACCCGAATCCTGGCATACCGCCATCCGGCAACTAACGACCCTAACTGCACTTACCGTGGGCTGTATTGTGCATGTGATCGGAACGTCAGAACACCGAACAATGGTCGAACAGTTCGAACATGAAATGGTAAAGAATTGCAATCGTCTGGTTGAAACATAACCGGACACTTTCCCTCGTCGGAGTAAAGATTTTTCGACTGTTGGTATTGACTTACTGTCACGATCGCAGAGCCTTTCTACTGCATCAACTGTTTCCGAGCTGTCCGTGTGATCTGGATGCAACTGGAAACAACGCTCGAACCTTCCGCTGACCCTGATGGACCCGAGCGGGCCCGCACCGTGCGGCAGTGGACACTCCGATCTCGATCCCGGCAATATCGACGACTAAGGGCCGACAACCCTCCCCGCCAGACCTCCCCAGGGTCCGGGCTACGGAACCTTCTCCCAAAGTTGCAACGCCGACGGCCGTTGCCCGAGCACCCCTCGATCCAGAGCCCGGCCCCGATAACCGGCATCCCGATTGCCCGGGCAGCGCAACCGTTCGTGGGCAACGAGATGGCAGAGAAGCAGAGTGACTCTGAACTGCTCCGCGTTGGATCAGACATCCTGTCACGATTCGGGAAGGCGCCACCCTTGACGCGGATCGAGACGGACGCGAACTCGTTGGCGTATTAACTGCCCTCAACCTGGACCAGGCCATGAATCGACTCGAAGATCTCATCGGCTCGCGATCGAACCTCTGAGATGAAGGCGTCGCGGGTCGAAATCAGAGATCGCACCGACGTCGTGACGGCTCGACGCGACGGCCGGGACATGGCCCGGGCGTTGGGTTTTGGCTCTGCCGATCAAACGCGGCTGGCAACTGCCATCTCGGAACTCATTCGCAACGTCATTCAGTATGCCGGCTTCGGCTTCTGCGTGATCGAGAACGCTTCGAGCCCAGAATTCGTGGAGGTCCGTGTCGTCGTCGGCGACTCGGGACCCGGCATTCCCGACCTGCAGGAGGCACTTCGTGACGGCTTCAGTACCGGAGGTGGGCTTGGTTCGGGACTTCCCAGAACACGTCGGCTGGTCCATTCCTTGGACATCATTTCGGAGCCCGGCAATACACGCGTAGAGATCACTGTAAGGAGAAGCCGATCGTGAGTCGGGTTCATCACCAAGAGAGGTCTCGGGGGGACAGCCCGGCATACAGCGGCTGATGGATGCGGTCGAAATCGAATCGCGAGAGGGGGCAGGCACGCAAGTGATCTGTCAAAAGTGGAGCCCGTGCAGATAGGATCTACATCCCGGGCCTTTCCGGGCAGTAATTGCTGCGGTGATCAAGCGGGTCAGTGACTTCGCAACTCCCTTCTCAGTAGTACCTGCGGCATCGTTTGACAGAGGCTATGCGAGGTTCAGGCCGGAGACGGCCGTGCGGGACATGCTGAAGGAGAGGCACCCCGAAGACCTGCAGGAGATAGGGGGAACGCTATGAGGAGATCCATCGCGCTGCACAGTCTGGCGGACGCATGAGCGGCGAAGGCGGTAACTCGAGAGTACAGGAAGTTCGAGCTGCGTTTTCGCTAAGGGCGATAAATAGACATTCTGTCAAATAGAGGAAGCCGAGAGGATCGGGGCCCAGTACGGGGCTCGACATCCGAGTATGGGCGTTATGTCAATCCCTGCGAGAAACCTGGGGCTTCGCTGAGAATCAGCCGCGAAATCATCGCCGACGTGGTGTCGACGGCCGCATCGACTTTCTCTTGCGGGGCCTCACCGAGAACCAGCCGGGCGGCGATCCACTCGACGGATGTGTGAATCACGAACGAGGCCGACGAGACGTCGGCCACATCGGACAGGCCTTCCTCCCGCAGCACTTCCAAGAGCTGTTCGATGGCGTCGATGAGCGGGCGTTCGATGGCCTCTATCGCATCCCGAACCAGCGGATCCTTGAAGTAGCGCTCCCAGAGAATGCGCTGGAGCCCGGGTTGGAACCGGCGGGGCTTGAGGGCCGTCTCCACCAGCGCCCTCACCTTCAGCCGCAGGTCGCCCTGGCGCCAGAGCTCCGGGGCCAGCCCAGCGATGATTTCGCGTCTCATCTGATCCAGTGTTTCTTGGAGAATCTCGAGCAGGATCGACCGCTTGTCGGCGAAGTAGCTGTAGACGCTGCCCACCGCTACGCCGGCGAGCTGGGCGATGGCGGCGGTGGTGGCGTCGTCGTAGCCCAGTTCCTCGAAGGCGCGAGTCGCCGCGTCGAGAATCCGGGCACGGGTTCGACGGCTGCGGGCTTGCTGGGGGATCCGCACCTCCCCCGGTGCGGGGCTATCGGGTCTGGACGGGCTGGCCACGGCTCCAGGCTAGCCCAATCAGGCCTCAAAAATGCAAAAAATATGAACTTGAGCTCAATTTCCTATTGACATACTAAGACGCTGAATTACGGTCCTTTCCACACTTCGTGGCCCCCCCCAAATACGAGGTTTTTCCGATGACCAGCAATCCCATCTCCGCCGCAGAGAACAGCGATCTCGACGTCCTCCACACCGCCTTCGACACGAATTTCACCTGGAACTATGGGACTCAGAAAGAGGGCCTGCGGGCGCTCTACGAGAAGGCGAAAACCGAGCAATGGAATGGCGCCGAACTCGCATGGGACTCCCCGGTGGAGCCCGAGGGCGACATCATCCCTCAGGTCTTCAACCCGCTTCAGGACTACGCGCCCTACAAGAAGCTCAGCGCCAAGGAAAAGGCTCGCTTCAAGCACGGCCAGCTTGCCTGGACCCTCTCACAGTTCCTGCACGGTGAGCAGGGCGCGCTGATGGCCGCCTCCCAGCTGGTGACGGCGGTGCCCTGGATGGACGCCAAGTACTACGCGGCTACCCAGACGGTGGACGAAGCCCGCCACGTCGAGGTCTTCGACCGCTACCTGCGCGAGAAGCTGGAGTGGGAGTGGCCGATCAACACGAACCTGAAGGGCCTGCTCGACCTGATCCTGATCGACTCGCGCTGGGACGTGAAGTACCTGGGCATGCAGATCCTGGTGGAGGGGTTGGCAATGGCGGCCTTCGCCAACATGTACCAGATGTGCCAGGAGCCGCTGCTGAAGAGCCTGGTCTACAACGCGATGCGCGACGAGTCACGCCACGTGGCGTTCGGCGTGCTCTCGCTCCGGGGCTACTACACGGATATGGAGGCGAGCGAACTCCGCGACCGCGAGGACTTCTTGATCACGGCCTGCGAGCTGATGCGCGATCGGCTGGTAGGCGAAGACCTCGCCGAGGAGTTCGGGATGGATCGGGCCGAGGTCAGACAGGTCGTGCTCGAATCGCCGGTGATGGCGCAGTTTCGGCAGTTCCTCTTCATGCGCGTCGTCCCCAACGTGAAGCAGCTGGGCCTGCTGACACCGCGGGTGCGGAGCGCCTTCGAGAATCTCGAGATCATCCAGTTCGAAGACATCAACACCGACAACCTGGACAGGCAGATGGGCCTCACGGTGCCCTAGCGGGCCCTGTGCCTCCAGCAGCGCATTGAAGAGTTCGCGATCGCCAGGCATTTGCGGGAGAACTCATCGATCACCACCAGGATGCGGAGCTTCCGGCCATCGTGGGTCGCATCTTCGATGAAGTCGCAGGACAACAAGGGGTCCTTGTGCTGCGGTCTCAGGCGGAGACACGAGCCATCGCCCGGCCATAGACGTCGCCATTCGATCTGCTTCTTCGACACCTTCAGTCCCGCCTCCCGCCAGATCCGCTCAGGCGCTTGCGATTCACCCGCCACCCAATCCTCCTGACCGTCTCGTGACCGGCCGCGCGCAACACACAGCCCACTGCAACAAGCACGCTCGGCAGCAACCAGCCCAGTGCCTCGGCGAAACCCATGCGGGAGGGGGCGGCACCGCGAATGAGGGCCGGCCGGCGTAGCGCGCTACGTTCGCCGCTCGTGCGAGCCAGCGACAGGAGCATCGCCCTCGGCATCGCGGCGCTGGCAGGCCTCGTGTTGCTGACGCGGCTGGACCGGCCGATGCTGTGGCAGGACGAGGCACAGACGGCGCTGCTGGCGCGCTCGATCCTCGAGTTCGGCGTTCCGGTCGGATTCGATGGACTCAACTCCTACTCGCAGGAACTCGGCGTCGAGTACGGCGAGGACCGGATCTGGCGCTGGCACCCGTGGCTACCCTTCTATCTGGTCGCGGCAACGTTCGCCGTGTTCGAGGCCGACACCGCACCGGCGAGACTTCCTTTCGCGCTGTGCGGATTCGCCACGGTCCTGCTCGCCTGGGCGGCGGGGCGGGACCTGTTCCGCGACCGGCTCGGTGCAGTGGCCGGCGCCGTGTTGCTCTGCCTCTCGCTCTCGTTCGTGGTGCTCTCGCGCCAGAGCCGCTACTACGCGCTGGCGACCCTGCTCTCGCTCGCGGGACTCTGGATCGGCGCACGGCTGGACCGGAGCGGCTGGACGCGCACACTGGCTCTGGTCGCCGTGGCGAGCCTGCTCTTCCACACCCAGGCAGTCTACGCGGCCGCGCTGTTACTCGCGATCCTCGTTCACGCGGCGCTTCTGAACCGCCGGGCGCTGCGCCCGGCACTGGCGGCGACCGCCGCCACCACGGTGTTCGCGCTGCCGTGGATCGTCTGGGTCGGGCTCGAGACGGGCGTGCCGGGAATCGCGCGTTTCCTCGACTGGCGAGACACCCCGCTGCAGTTGGCGCACTACGCGGAGATGCTCTTCGACCCGGTGCTCGCCAGCGGTGCGCTCCTCGCCGCACCCGTGGTGCTGGCCTTCGAACGCATGCGGAGGCGCGAGTCGCTCTTCGACGCCGAGTCGCGACGCCACGCGACCCTCCTCGTCCTGCACGTCGCCATCACGATCTTGCTGCTGGCGCTGCTGAGCCCCCTGCCCTACCTGCGCTATCTGGCGCCGGTGCTTCCGCCCCTCTTCATGTTGCTCGGACTCGCGATCGGCGGCCTTTTCCGGATCCGCCCGCTCGTCGCCGGCCTTGCCGTCGCCCTGGCGCTGGCTTTCGGTTCACTCGACGACCTGGTGCGCGAGCGCAGCGCGCCGGTCACCGGCCCCATCACCGGGATCGTTGCGTTCCTCGCCGACCGCGCCGAGGCCCGGGATCGCGTCGCGATCGCCTACGGGGACCTGCCCGTGAAGTTCTACACGGGATTGCGGGTGGTGGGCGGGCTGACCGGCGAGTCGCTCGACGAGGTGGAATCCGCCCGCTGGCTGATCCCACGCCGCCGTGTGCCCGCAGCTCGAAGTCGCGACGTGAACGCCGCACTCCGCGCCGCCCTCGCCGCGGGCGATTTTCGCCGCCACGTGCTCGATGCACCGGATCTCCCCTTCGAGAGCCGAGAGGACCCCCGAGTGCGCCCGTTCCGCGCCCACGGCGGGCGCCCCCCCGTCATCATCTGGGAACGGCTACCGGAGAAGACCGAGTGAGTCCCCGTACAGCATGGCTCGCCATCTTGGGCGCCGTCGGCGTGGGAATCGCGCTGCGGGTCGTGGGACTCTCGAGCGACTTCTGGCTCGACGAGATCTGGACTTGGCGCATCGCCACGCGCGTCGACTCGGTGCTCGACGTCTTCACGCGCATCCACCACTCGAACAATCACCACCTCAACACCCTCACCTTCTATTGGATCGGCGACACGCCGGACTGGTGGCTCTACCGGCTTCCGGCACTCGGTCTCGGGAGCGCCAGCGTGGCACTCGCCGCCGCCGTGGCCTGGCGCCGCGGGCACCTCGAAGCCGTCCTGGCGAGTTGGCTCACCGCCGGCAGCTTCGCTCTCGTCCACTTCTCGTCCGAGGCCCGTGGCTCGGGCCCGACGGTCGCCTTTGCCCTGGCGGGCCTGTGGTTGCTGGAGCGCGACCTCGAGCGGCCCCGCGCGTGGAGCGCAGCCGCCTTCGGCCTCTGCGCGGTGGCGGGCTT
>PBYF01000130.1 GCA_002729515.1 Deltaproteobacteria bacterium | reverse complement strand
TCGGGCGCAAGCATCCCGCTGCGCGCTTCGCACGGCCCTCGGGCGCAAGCATCCCGCTGCGCGCTTCGCACGGCCCTCGGGCGCAAGCATCTGGGCGGGGGGCAGTCGAGTGTGAAGACGTGAATCCGCTCGCACGGCACGAGGGAATCCCCGGCGACCCTTGGCCGCCGCGTTGCTCAGACGCCGGTTCCGGGTCTCCGGATGCCGAGCCAGCGGTGGAAGCCGATCAGCGTCACGACGCCGATCGCGCCGCCGGTGAGGTCGATGAGAACGTCGGTCACGGATCCCGTACGCGCGGGAAGCCAGCTCTGGCGCAACTCGTCCAGACCCGCGATGGCGAGGACGACCGCCAGCGTGAGAACGCCCACGTGCCCGAGCCGAATGTCGAGGCTCACCCGGAAGGCCCGGAACGCCAGTCCTGCGAGCACGGCGTATTCGGCGAGGTGCGCGGCCTTCCGGATCACATCGTGGATGTTCTGGATCGCCTGCCAGCTCAGTTCCGGGGAGAGCCAGCGCAGAAACGGGACGAGGACGCCCGACGTGGTCTGGAAGGAGAACTCCTCGTTCGAAGAGACCCAGATCATCGAGATCCAAGCGGCGACGCAGAGCCAGGCCACGAGAACGCGCTGGTCGACTCTTCGCATGCTGGACGAGTGTACCGATTGGGCCGGCGCGCCCGCCCGGGCCGGAGCGGTATCCTCGCCCCGATGGCGTCGCTCGCGTTTGGCCTCCTCTTCGATCTGCTCGGGAGCTTTCCGCGGCGCCCCGGGGACCCGGACGATATCGACGCGGAGTTCGAACCCGAGGCGACGCTGGTGCTGCTCGAGTCTGCGCTGCGCGCGCTGGGTCACGAGCCGGTACGGCTCGGGAGCCCCTTCGACCTGTTGGCCCAACTCGGCAAGGGCGAGCTGCCGCCGATCGACGTGGCGCTCAATGTCGCCGAGGGTACGCGCGGCCGCGACCGCGAGGGCTGGGCGCCCGTGCTGCTCCAGATGGCGGGCATCCCCGCGCTCGGCTCGGACGCGCTCACGCTTTCGGCGACGCTCGACAAATCCTGGGCTGCGGCGCTCGTTGCCACCGCCGGCGTGCCGGTCGTGCCACAGCGCTCCCTCGGTTCCGCTGGAGAGGCGGAAACGACTGCACTTCCGGCGTGTTTCCCACTATTCGTGAAACCGCGTTGGGAGGGAACGGCGAAGGGCATCCGGCCCAGTTCGCGGGTCGAGGATCGCGCGGCGCTGGTGCGCGAGGTGGCGCGCATCGTCGCCGACTACGACCAGCCGGCGCTGGTCGAGGCCTTCCTGCCCGGCGCCGAGTACACCGTGACGGTGGTTGGCAACGCGCCGGCCCGCGCGCTGCCCGTGTTGCAGCGGGCACTCGATGCGGAAAGCGGCATCGGGCTCCACGCGGTCGAGCGCCATCTGCCGCCCGGGGCCGCGCGGCCCCGGACACCTGGCACGCTGGGCGGCGCGCTCGAACGAGAACTGGTCGAACTCGCCCTCCGCGCCTACACGGCGCTCGAGTGCCGCGACTTCGCGCGTGCGGACTTCAAGCTCGACGCGCAGGGCAGGGCGTATTTCCTCGAGATGAACCCGCTGCCCACGTTCGACCCGAGCGGCTCGTTCGGCATCCTGGCCGAACTCGAGGGGCGCGCCCCCGAAGCCCTGGTGGCCGAGGTTCTGGCCCTGGGCCTCGCGCGGTTGGGGCTCGCGTGACGGCGGACCGCGGCGACGCGGCGCGCCCCCACTGGCGCGACTGGACCTGGCAGCTGCGCGAGCGCATCCGCAGCGCCGAGGCCCTGGCGCGCTGGGTACTGCCGACCGCGGACGAGAAGGACGCGATCGCCTTGCTCGCGTCGCGTTTCCACTTCGTGATCACGCCCTACTACGCGGCGCTGATGGATCCGGACGACCCGAACTGCCCGATCCGCCGCCAGGTCGTGCCCGCCACGGCCGAGGTGCGCGACCCGGCGGGCCTCGCGGACCCGCTGGACGAGGTGGCCCACTCACCGGTGAAGAACGTGATCCGCGTCTACCCCGACCGCATCGCCTTCTGCGTGAATAACGAGTGCGCCCTCTACTGCCGCTTCTGCCTGCGCAAGCGAATGGTCGGCGAGCCCGGCTGGGCGATGAAGCAGCGCGAGCTCGAGGCCGCGCTGGCCTGGATCCGCCGCACACCCGAGATCCGGGACGTGCTGCTCACCGGGGGCGACCCGCTCGTCTTCTCGGACGCGCGCCTGGACTGGCTGCTCGGCGAGTTGCGCGCGATTCCCCACGTGGAACTCCTGCGGCTCGGCACGCGGCTTCCGGTGACACTTCCCTTCCGCGTGACCGACGACCTGGTGGCGATGCTGGCCCGTCACCACCCGGTCTGGGTCAACACGCATTTCAACCACCCGAAGGAACTCACGCCCGAAGCCGCCGAGGCCTGTGACCGGCTCACCCGGGCGGGTATTCCGGTGGGCAACCAGAGCGTGCTGCTGCGCGGCATCAACGACACCCCCGACGTGATGCGGACGCTCTGCGAGGGCCTCGTGCGGCTGCGCGTGCGGCCCTACTACTGCTACCAGGCCCAGTGGCTCGAGGGCACGGCGCACTTCCGGGTGCCGATCGAGCGCGGCATGGAACTCTTTCGCGGCATGCGGGGCCGAACGAGCGGCTTCGCGATCCCGCAGTACGTTCTCGACACCCCCCACGGCAAGGTTCCCCTGGCCGCCCCGAGCTTCCGGGGCCGCGAGGGAGACGAAGTGGTCGTCGAAAGCTGGGACGGCCACCTGTGGAGGGAGCCGAATCCACTTGAACCCTGAAGTCACAAGACGCCCGCGCGCCTCGCGAATTCCGTTTCTTGTCGCGTTGCTGGGCGGGAGCGTGCTGCTGTCCCGGGTTCTGGGACTGGTGCGCGAGATGGTGCTGGCTGCCGAGTTGGGGGCGGGTGCGGAGGTCGACGCCTACCGCGCGGCCTTCCAGGTTCCCGACATCCTGTTTCACTTCTTGTCGGGTGGCGCTTTTGCAGTGGCGTTCGTGCCCTTCTACACGCGCATCCGCGAGACCCGGGGCGACGCGGCCGCCGAACGGCTGCTGGCCGTGGGCTTCGGGACCATGGCGGTGGTGTCCGCCCTGGCCACGGCAGGCCTGTGGATCTGGGCCGAAGAACTCGTGGCGCTCCAGTTCCCGCGCTTTGCGCCGGAGACGCAGGCGCTCACCGTGCGCCTCACGCGGATCGTCCTGCCCGCACAGATCTTCTTCGTCACCGGCGGCGTGCTTCGCGCCGCGTTGATGGCGAACGACCGCTTCGCGCCCCAGGCGCTGGCGCCGCTCGTATACAACGCCGGCATCATCGCGGGCGGTGTGCTGGGCGCGCGGGCGATGGGTGCCGAGGGCTTTGCCTGGGGCGCCCTGGCCGGCGCGGTGGTGGGGCCCTTCCTGTTGCCGCTGCTCGATCTGCGGCGCGCCGGGTTGCGCCTGCGCTTCCGCTTCGCTCCCTTCGACCGGGACTTTCTCGCCTACCTGTGGCGGGCGGCGCCGCTGATCCTCGGGATGTCACTCCTCACGGTGGACGAGTGGTACGACAAGTGGTTCGGCGGGCTCCTGGGCGAGGGAGCCGTGGCACAGATCGGCTACGCGCGGATGCTGATGCTCGTGCCCGTCGGATTGATCGGTCAGGCGGTCGCGACAGCGGCGCTCCCCGCGCTCTCACAGCTTGCCAGCGAGGGGCGGCGCGAAGAACTGGACCGCACGCTGCTCTCGATCCTGCGCGCATCGCTGACACTCGCCGTCGTGCTGGCGGCTGGAACCCTGGCGCTGGCCGAGCCCGGTGTAGCGCTCCTGTTCGAACGGGGGCGCTTTACGGCCGAGGATTCGGCGGGTGTCGCTTCGATCCTCGTGGTGTTCTGCCTCGGCGTGCCGGGCTGGGTGATCCAGCAAGTCGCCGGGCGGGGCTTCTACGCGCGCGAGGACATGTGGCGCCCCATGCTGCTGAGCACGGCCGTCGCGCTCCTGGCGATTCCGCTTTACCTCGAGCTGGGCGAACGGTTCGGTTCCCAGGGCATCGCCGGGGCCGGTGCGCTGGCCATGAGCGTCAGCGCCCTGTGCCTGCTGTTGTTCCTGCGCGTGCTCCACGGGGGGCCGCGTCTCACACCGCTGATCGGTGCGCTGGGCCGTGCGCTGCTCGTGGCGCTGCCCGCGGGCGTCGCCGCCGGCTGGGCGGCCTCGCTCGTGCAAACGCCCTGGGCGGGTTGTCTTCTCGGGGGGGCTGCCTTCGCGATCGTTGCAATTCCGGGCCTTTGGACGCTCGGAGATGAAGCGACGCGCGAGGTCGTGCGGGGGGCGGTCGGGAAGCTCTTCGGACGCCGTGGCTGACGGCTGGGTCTTCGCGATCGACCGCGGGGGCACCTTCACCGACTGCATCGGGGTGGCGCCGGACGGGGGCGTCCACGTGGCGAAGCTCTTGTCGTCCGACAGCGCGCCGGAGCAAGGCGTGCGCCGCATCCTGGCGCGTGCGGGCGTCGAGCCGGAACGTGTCGAGTGCGCCGTGCGGCTCGGCACCACCGTTGCGACCAATGCGCTGCTCGAGCGGCGCGGCGTGCCGATGCTATTCGTCGCGAACCGCGGGCTCGGCGACGTGCTCGCCATCGGGACCCAGGAGCGCCCGGATCTTTTCGACCTCGAAATTCGCAAGCCGCCGCCGCTTCACGCGCGTGTGGCCGAGGTGCCCGGGCGCGTCGCGGCCGACGGCGAAATCGTCGAGCCCTTCGACGTGGACGCGGCGCGAGACATCTTGCTCGAAGCGCGGGCGGCGGGCATCGACTCGGTGGCGATCTCGCTGCTGCACGCCTACGCGCATCCCGAATTCGAGGCGCAGTTCGCGGCGCTGGCCCGGGACCTGGGCTTCGGGCACGTGGTGGCTTCCCACGAGATCGCGCGCGAGATGGGCCTGCTCGCCCGGGGCGAGACGGCGAGTGTCGACGCCTACCTGACGCCCCTGCTGCGCACGCACGTGGCCGGGCTGCGC
Organism: Deltaproteobacteria bacterium; assembly: GCA_002729515.1. GTDB lineage: Bacteria > Myxococcota_A > UBA9160 > UBA9160 > SMWR01. Next base: position 12,333 of record PBYF01000130.1, on the reverse strand, counting down.
GAGGCGCTCCCCGGCGCGCGGCTGCGGCTCATGCAGTCTTCGGGGGGACTCACCGAGGCCGAGCGTTTCCGCGGGCCCTTCGCGCTGCTCTCGGGACCGGCGGGGGGCGTAGTCGGTGCGGCGCACGTCGCCGCCGCGGCGGGGCACACCCGCGCCGTGGGCTTCGACATGGGCGGCACGTCGACGGACGTGTCGCTGCTCCGCGATGGCGACGTCGATCGCAGCTTCGAGACGCTGGTGGGCGGCGTCCGCGTCAAGGCCCCGATGCTGCGCATCCACACCGTGGCGGCGGGCGGCGGGTCGCTGTGCCGTTTCGACGGCTTTCGCCTCACCGTGGGTCCCGAGAGCGCCGGCGCCGACCCGGGACCGCTGTGCTACGGGCACGCCCCGAGTGATCCCCAGGCGAGCGGCGTTGCGCTGACGGACGTGAACTTCTTTCTCGGGCGCGTGCAGCCCGACCGCTTCCCCTTTGCGCTGCACCGGGCACCGGTCGAGGGGGCGCTCGCGCGCCTGGGCGAGGAACTCGCGGCGGCGGGGCACCCGATGGCTCCGGACGCGTTGGCGGCGGGCTTCGTCGCGGTCGCCAACGCGGGCATGGCCCAGGCCATCGCCCAGGTGTCGGTGGCCCGGGGCGTCGACCCGCGCGACTGCGCGCTCGTGGGCTTTGGCGGCGCGGCGGGCCAGCACGTCTGCGCGGTGGCGCGCGAGCTTGGGATGGAGACCGTGCTGCTCCACCCCTTTGCCGGGATCCTCTCGGCCTACGGCATCGGGCGCGCACCGGTCTCGTGGGATGGTCAACGAGATGCCGGACGAGTGCGGCTGGGCGCGCCGCTCCCGGCGGCGGTGGAGGCGCTGCTCGTCGAACTCGAAGGCAGGGCGCGCCGGGCGCTGGCCGGGGAGGGCGTGGAGGCGGGTCTCGCAGTCGAGCGCCGGCTCGACCTGCGCAGCGTGGGAACCGAGACGGCCCTCGCCGTGCGCGAGCCGGCCGACGGCGATTGGCTCGCCGCGTTCGCCGCCGAGCACCGGGCGCGCTTCGGCTACGAGCGTCCGGGGCGTCCGGTCGAGATTGTGACCGCCCGGGTACACGCCGGCGCGGTCGACCCGGGCTGGGACCGGGTGGCCCCGCCAGCCCCGGCCGGGCACGGTCCGGCCGCGCCGCTGCGGGAAGAGACGGTCTGGTTTCCGGGGATCGGCCGAGTTTCGGCTCCGGTCTTTGCGCGGGAGGCGCTGGGTCCGGGCCAGCGCCTGGTGGGTCCGGCTCTCGTCCTGGAGGACACGGGGACGATCGTGCTCGACCCGGGGTTCGAAGCCGCACTCGGGCCCGAGGGCATCCTGGTGCTGACGGACACGGCGCCCCGGCGCGGTGTCGAGGCCGATGCGACCCGGGTGACCGTCGACCCCATCCAGCTCGAGGTCTTCGGCAGCCGCTTCATGTCCATCGCAGAACAAATGGGCGCGGTGCTTCGCAACACCTCGGTCTCCACCAACATCAAGGAGCGCCTCGACTACTCCTGCGCTGTTTTCGACGCGGAGGGCGGACTCGTCGCAAATGCCCCGCACATTCCGGTCCACCTGGGCGCCATGTCGGAGACGGTGCGGGTCGTGCGCGATCGCTTCCCGGATCTCGCCGAGGACGAGTCGGTCGTCACCAATGATCCGTTCGCGGGCGGGTCGCACCTGCCGGACGTGACGGTCGTGACCCCGGTCTTCGCCGGCGGCGAGTACCCGGCGTTCTTCGTGGCGAGCCGGGGGCACCACGCCGACATCGGCGGGCGAACTCCCGGATCGATGCCGGCGGACTCGACGCGGCTCGAGGAGGAGGGAGTCGTCCTGGCCCCCTTCCGGCTGGTGCGCGCGGGCCGCTTCGAGGAGGCACGGGTGCGCGAGTTGCTGGCCGCTGCGCGCTATCCGGCGCGGAGCCCGGACGACAACGTGGCCGAACTCGAGGCGATGCTCGCCGCCAACCGGGCGGGCGTGGCGTTGTTCTGCGAATTGCTGGCCGAGCACGGTCGCCAGGCGGTCGAGCGCATGATGCGGGAACTCCAGGGCGCCGCCGCCGGCAAGGTGGCGCGCGAGATCGAGCGCCTGCCGGACGGCCGGCACGCCTTTGCCGATCAGATGGACGACGGCACCCCGGTGCAGGTGGCGCTCGAGATCTCCGGCCCCCGGATGACGATCGACTTCTCCGGAACGGGCGGTGTGCATCCGGGAAACCTGAACGCGCCGCCGGCGGTGGTGAAGGCCGCCGTCATCTACGCGCTGCGCTCGCTCGTGGCCGAGCCCATACCGCTCAATGGGGGTTGCCTCGAGCCGGTGGAAATCCGGGTTCCGCCGGGTTCGTTGCTCGATCCGCCCGACGCTTCAGCGGTGGTGGGCGGGAACGTCGAAACTTCCCAGCGCATCGTCGACGTGCTGCTGGGAGCGCTCGGAATTGCGGCGGCGAGCCAGGGCACGATGAACAACGTCACGTTCGGCGACGCGAGCTTTGGCTACTACGAGACGGTCGGCGGCGGCGCCGGAGCCACGGCGGGCTGCGACGGCGCGTCCGGTGTGCACAGCCACATGACCAACACCCGCATCACCGACGCCGAGGTGCTCGAGGCTCGTCACCCGGTGCGCCTCGTGGAATTCTCGCTGCGGCGCGGCTCCGGGGGGTCGGGGCGCCACGGCGGGGGAGACGGACTGATTCGCCGCTACCACTTCCTCGCGCCCGTAACGGTGTCTCTCCTCTGCGAGCGCCGGACGCAGCGGCCGTGGGGCGCCGCCGGTGGGGAGCCGGGCGCGTCCGGGCGCAACGTCGTCGAGCGCGGCGATGGGAGTGCGCAGGAGCTCCCGGGGCGCGCGACAGCGGAACTCGCTGCCGGAGACGGTCTTCGCGTCGAGACCCCCGGAGGCGGTGGCTTCGGCGCAGCGTAAATCCCGTCGACCCTTGCCCCGCCGGAGTCGCGCTCCTACTGTTCGACGCGCGGTGGGCGCGTAGCTCAGCTGGCAGAGCAGCGGACTCTTAATCCGCCGGTCGAAGGTTCGAACCCTTCCGCGCTCACCACCCACTTCTTCCGCACTCACTACCCACTTCAGCGCTTCGAACTCCAACCGCCGGGGCTTCCGGGGGTGAGTTCGTCGGCGGTGCGGATGGCATTCCGTGTTCTCGACCGTCGTGACGGGCCGACCACTTTGCTCGGGAGAGTGACGTTTCCGGCCCCCGCGGCCTCTGCTATAGGCACCGGTATGCCGCCGTCACGCTCGCCGGTTACCGATGCGGTGCCGGAGCGGCAGGACCGCTTCCTCACCGGCACGCTGCTCTTCGCCTCGGGATTCGCAGGCCTGATCTACCAGGTGCTGTGGATGCGCGAACTCGGCCTCCTGTTCGGGAACGATGCCTACGCGGTTGCCACAACCCTCGCGGCGTTCTTCCTGGGCATTGCTAGCGGCAGCGTGGTCTTTGGGCACCGGGCGCACCGTTATGCACGTCCACTGGTGGCTTATGCGGGACTCGAAGTCGGTGTCGCGGCTGCAGCGCTGCTCTATTTCGGGCTGCTGGACCTCTTCCATTTTTTCTACGAGCCTCTCTTCGCGGTTCTCGGTGGGCACCGCATCGGCTTCACCAGCGTGAAGTTCCTCTGCGCCCTGGCGGCGCTATTGCCGCCGGCCTTCTTCATGGGCGGAACGCTGCCGCTCATGAGCCAGCATCTGGTTCGCCGCGCCGATACGCTGGGCGTCACCGCCTCGACTCTCTACGGGCTCAACACGCTCGGGGCGGCGCTCGGCGCCGTCGCGGCCGCCTTCGTTCTGGTGCCGACGCTGGGGTCCGCACGACCTACGGCGTGGCCTTGGCCACGTCGCTGGGTGTTGCCGCGGTGGCAGCGGGCTTCGGGCGGGCCCGCTCGCCCGGACGGCTTCCCGCGCCGGAGCCCGGGGCCTCCGCCCCGCGCGAGCTGCGGCTGCTGGCTGCCGTCTCCGGCTTCGCCACCCTGGCGCTCGAAGTGCTCTGGACCCGGATGTTTGCCCAGGTCCTGCAGAACTCCGTCTACACGTTCGCGTTGATTCTGACGACCTTCCTGCTGGCATTGGCGGCGGGCGCCGCGGGTGCACGCGTGCTGGCGACGCGATCGGTGGATCCCCGGCGTGTCCTGGTGCTGCTTCTCGTTGGCGGGGGCTTGCTGGTCGCCGCAACCCCGTACTTCTTCGTCTGGTACACGAACGGTCTGGCGGGCGTCGATGCGGGACCCGCGCTCACGGGTTTCTCGGAGTACGTGTGGCGTGTCTTGGGTGCGACCGTGCTGATCCTCGGTCTGCCGACCGTCTGGCTCGGGCTTCTCTTTCCCTACTTGTTGAAGGCCGCCGAGGTGTGGCGGACCTCTCCGGGACGGGTGGTCGGAGAGCTCGCCGCGATCAACACGCTCGGTGGGGTCGCGGGCGCTCTCGCTGCAGGCTTTGTGGTGCTGGAGTGGATCGGGCTGTGGCACGGCATTGCACTCGTGGCTCTCCTCTACCTTGGGACGAGCCTCGCGCTCTCCGTGCGGACGTTCGACGCCCTCCTCTGGGGTGCCCTGTCGGTGGGAGCCGCGATCGTCATCGTCGCCGGGGCCGGCGCTTCCCGTCTGCCGTACGCGCCGCTTCCAGCGAGCAAGGAAATCGTCGCCGTTCTGGAGGGGCCGTCGGGAACCGTTGCGGTGGTGGAGCATCCCACCTCGCTCGATCTCTGGCACAACAACAGTTACGGAGTGGGCGGGACGGACGACCGGGACCAGGAGGCGCGCCAGGCGCACTACCCGCTGGTCTTGCACCCGGAACCCCGCCGCGTGTTCTTTCTCGGTCTCGGTACCGGGATCACCGCCGGGGCCGCTCTCCAGCACCCCCTGGAGCATCTGCTGGTGACCGAGATCGTTCCCGAGGTTTCGGAGGCCTCCCGGAGGCACTTCGCACCTTGGCTCAACGGCTTGTTCGAAGACTCGAGGGCCACGGTTCTGGTCGAGGACGGGCGCAACCACCTGCTCGGATCGCGTGCCCTTTACGACGCGATCGTCGCCGATCTCTTCCTGCCCTGGAAGTCCGGGACCGGGAGCCTCTACAGCCGAGAGCACTACGCCGCTGCGCGCGAGCGGCTCGCCCCGGGTGGGGTCTACGCGCAGTGGCTGGCCCTGTACCAGTTCTCCCGTGACGAATTCGCCGCCGTGGCGAATACGCTCGTCGAGAGCTTTCCGCGCGTCACGCTATGGCGCGGGAACCGGCGTCACACCCATCACCTGGTGCTCTTGCTGGCAGAACGTGACCCGGCACCGTTGGATCTGGAGTCCATCGGTCGGCGGATCGAAGCCATTTCGCCGGTTGCGCGCGACGCGACACCCCGGGAGCCGGACGACCCCGCGATCCCACCGGATGCCGTGCACGTGCTTTCCAGCTACCAGGGCAATCTCACCGCCGCACGCGAGCTGCTGAGCGATGCACCGATCAACACCGACGATCGCCCCTTCGTGGAGTACAGCGCACCGGTCACCGAGCGTGACAGCAGGATCAACGCAGTAGCCGTGATCGAAAACGTGGAACTTCTCGACTTCTACGACGCGGTTTTTTCGGCCGCTCCGCCGGAGACGGATCCGGTTCTCGCGGAGCTTCCCCCGGCCTACCGGGGGTTGCCCCGGGCGGGCCTCGAGCTGTACCGGAGCAGGGTGATGGTGGGCATCGGACAACCGAATAAGGCCATCCAGGCTTTCAGCCGCCACAAGCGGCTGCGCGATGCCGCGCTCGAAGGGCAAGCCGCGGGCGGAGCGGAGTGATGCGGCTGGTGACCCAGACCCGGAGTCGGGTGGATTCAGTCCGGGGGCGCGTCTGCGACGGTGTCCCGTCCCCGGGTCGGTGAGCTCAGTGGGTTGGGATCGCTGCGACGCTGTCGAGCGAGCGCACGCGGGCCAGTTCGTCGGGTGAGAAGCGCTCCGCGCGCAGGGCTTCGAGGGCGGCCGCGCGCTGCTCGGCCTCGAGGGCCGGGTCGCGCAGCAGCGCATCGCGTTCTGCCGCGTAGCTGGCGAGGCGGCGCTTCCAGTCGGCGCGCTGCCGGTCGAGCGCCGCCAGGCGCTCTGCCGCTTCGAAGCCGAACGCCCGTTCCCGGATTGCGTAGACCTCGCGGTCTGAGCCGCCGGCCGCGCGCAGCTCCGACACCTGGTCGCGGACCCGCGCGGGAGCTCCCGCGCGGTGCCGGGCCTCGCGCACGGGCTCGGGAAGAGCTTCGTCGAGCGCGGCGAGGGCGTTCGCACGCTGGGCCTCGTCGAGTTCCGGATCCAGGACAACCGTGCGCCGCTCGAGATCGATCTCGGCCACGCGATCGCTCTCGCCGAAGAGCGCGGTGCTTTCGGCAGACGTGAAGAAGCCGTAGCGAAGCTCGCGGAACCACTGCAGGCGCCGCTCGGCGCTCTCGGGCGCGTTGCCGGCAAGCGCGAGTTCGCGCAGGGCGTTGCGGAAGCCCAGGTATTGGTCCAGGAGCTTCGTCGCCTCAGCCGCCGCCAGGGGGGGCAGGGCGCTTCTGAGCGTCCGGACGATGCGGTCGCGGAGCACCGCCTCCGGCTCCTCGCCGCTTGCCGCCAGGAAGTAATCGAAGAGCTGGAGCAGACCCGGTCCGGGCAGCAGGCGCCCGGCTGCGTCTACGGCGAGACGCCCGTCGACTTCACTTCCCCGCAGTGAGTCCGGGAGGTCGGGGTGCGAGACCTCGGGCGGGTCGGCGGAACTGCGTTCGGGTACAGGCGTCGGGTGGGCCGTGTGTTCTCCGAGCGCCACGGCGGGTGTTGGCGGGGCCGGGTGCGGTTCGCCGGGGCGATCGAAGCGGAACAGGAGGGCTATTCCCAGCGTGAGTGTCCCTGCGGCGCATGCCAGCGCGAGAGTGCTTCGTGAACGACGCAGCCGGTTGCCTCCTTGGCGCGATGCGCAGCGCTGATGTTAGGCATTGTCGTCCGGTTGTCGCGGCCTGGGAAGCGGAAATGCCGGAACGCGCGAAGTTTTTGCGACTAAAGGTCGAGGGGCTAAAGATGAGGACACCTCACGACCCAAAAAACTCTTCGGGTGAACGGTTTTTTCTTGTTCCGGCTCTGTCCGGGTGCTTTAATCGCCGCGACTGCGCGCCCGGTTGCAGAGCCGTTCCCGGGCCGCGCCGTTCATGGGGGGGAATCGCATGCGAAGCGCTCGGCGCGCGGCACTGACCACGTTGGTTGCCATCTTGTCCGTGGGGCTCGTTCCCACTTCGGCCCAGGCCCTGTGCACGTGGTGGTGGCCCTGGGGCTGCAACTACACGAAGACCAAGTACCCGATCGTGCTGTCGCACGGGCTCTTCGGCTTCGATTCCCTGCTGGGCGTCATCGACTACTGGCCCGGGATACCGAGCACGCTGGCGAAGGATGGCGCGACCGTTTTCGTCTCGCAGGTTTCACCCCTCAACTCGAGCACCAATCGCGGCGAGTCGATCATCGAATACCTCGAAGAGCTGCGGGCGATCACGGGCAAGCAGAAGTTCAATTTGATCGGACACAGCCAGGGCGGGCTCGACGTTCGCTACGTCGCCTCGGTGCGCCCGGACCTGGTCGCTTCGGTGACCAGCGTGGGTTCGCCGCACCAAGGGACCGGGGGGCTGGCGTCGGCGCTGAGCGGCAACGAGGAACTCGCAGAGGATCTTCTCGGGGCGCTGGGAGAACTCATCGCATTGGTCGCCGGCTCCGACGATCCCCAGGACGCAGCCGCGTTGGCCGCCGAACTCTCGCCCGAGGGGATCGCGGCCTTCAACGCCCTGCATCCTCAGGGGCTCCCCGCGCAGCCCTGTGGCGAGGGCGCGTCCTCGACGAATGGCATCCGCTACTACTCGTGGACCGGCACCGGAGTTCTCACGAACCCGCTCGACCTCTTCGACTGGGTGTTTGCGCTCACCGCCCTGCTCGGCGACGAGGCGAACGACGGTCTCGTGGGCCAGTGCAGCGCCCACCTGGGCGACGTCATCCGCGACGATTATTTCCACAATCATCTCGATGAGGTGAACCAGCTCTTCGGCCTCGTCCCGCTCTTCGAGACGAATCCCAAGTCCCTGTACCGGACGCACGCCAACCGGCTCAAGCGGGCCGGGTTGTAGCGCCACCGCGGCCCCCGGGGTGGTTCTGGGGACTGCGCCACCGCGGCCCCCGGGGAGGTTCTGGGACTGCGCCACCGCGGCCCCTGGGGTGGTTCTGGGGACTGCGCCACAGCGGCCCCCGTTCGAAGTCCCAGCTACGCTGGGGCTGTCGATGTGAGGTCACTCATGGCTGCAACCCCCGTCTGGAGTTCGGCGACGGTTCGGGTCGTCGTGGCAAGTCTGGCCGCGGTGTGTCTCGGGGGCACGGCGACCGCCACGCCGGCACCCGGTTCGAACTATGCGGTCAACGTCATCGGGACCTCGATTCCGGACCCTGCCGCCATGGCGAGCGTCGCGACCTCCTTGCGACGCCTGGGCGATCTCGACCAGCGGCGGCACTTCTCGTGGGAGCTGGCTGCGCCCCATGCCGTCTCCAGCTTCCCGTACGCGAATTCGCTCAACCAGGACTACGACTGGTCTCGGCTCGATCCGCTGGCCTGCAGCGCCGCGGTCGATCTCAACGCAGACGGTGTCATCGATCCGGCGACGGAACCGAATTTCGAGACGCTCGGGGTCTTCTGGCCCTACAACAACAACGCCATCTTCGACACCGCGCCCGGATGCCCGGGCCAGGGACCGAGTCCCGTGATTCTCGCGAACACGTGCAGCTACTGGAACCACCCGAGTGTGCCCCCTCTGGGTCTGTGTGACATCGCTATCTGCGGTTCTTCGTGTTCCGCGACCGGAGTCGAGTGCGACTGTGGGAATGAGTCGGACGATGACGGCGACTTGCTTGACGATTGCGCCGACCCGGATTGTGCCGCAGCACCGGTCTGCGACCTCGAGTCGGCGAAGGGGGGGACCCCGTTTCACTGCGCCGCCTGCGTTCCCTGGCTGGCTGCGTCGGGCCATTTCCTGCAGGCGCTCTTCGAGCGCTACGACGTCGATGGCGTCGAGGACGTTCCGACCGGTCCGGGGAATCCGTGTCCCTCGGGTTGGCTCGGCATCAAGAACTGGGAGGTGGTCAACGAGCCGGAGAATTTCGTGTACGACGAAGGCGTCGATTTCCGCTGGGTCAGTGCCGCCCAGACCCAGCAGGGCGCTCTCGCCTACGGAGAGCTGGTGAAGGAGGCGCGGATGGCGTTCAACGCCACGTGCACGGGGTGCTCGCTTTCGAACGGGGGACTGGCGTTTCCGACCGATGGCGTGGCCGGCGGCAACCACTGGCTGCCGGACTATTTCCAGGGGTCGGTGATGACGCAGCCCAACGACTGGTGGTACTACGTCGTCGCCCAGGGAGTCGCCGCTCATCTCGATGGGTACAGCTTCCACTATATCTGGTTTGGGGATCTCGACACACAGCCCAACCGCGCGAACGTGAACCATTACCTGGACAACGTGGCCGCATCGGGATGGACCCCGGATCCGGTGCAGCTGACGGAGTTCTCGGTGCCGGCGCTGTGGGGCGGGACGCTCGATTACGTCGACTGCGACACTGCGGCGGCGAACCACGACCTCGAGGTCGAGGAGCGCCAGGCGAGCGCCTACCTCGAGATGGCGACTCTGGCCTTTGCGGAGGGAGTGGACACCGTCGCCTTCTCGGGGCTCGAACTCCCGCAGGAGAGCGCCAATGCGGGAACGACCTACGGGTTGCGCCACTGCGACGGTACGCCGAAGGCCGCCTTCGGGGCCGCGCAGCAGATGGCCGAGTGGGTGCTCTGGGAGCCGGCGACACCGCCCCAGGTGGGAACGAGCCAGTCCTGTGCCGTGATCAGCTACCCGCCGAGTGGCGTCAACTACTGCTGGCGGACCGACCCGGGGAACCACATCAATCCGCCGCCCCAGGATGACCGGGTGGCGATTGCCTCGGTGTATTTTCCGGCTACCGGTGCGTACGTCTTCTGGGACAAGAGCGGTGGCGCGACCAGTGCTTCGATCCCGGCGGATGTGCTGGATCCGGCCAACGGCTACACGCTGCGCACGGCGGCGGGCGTGGAGATCACCGGAGCGGCACAACCGGCGGCCGCGACCTGTCTGCATACCGCCGGTACACCCGAGAGCCAGGCGCTGACTTGCATGAACGAAGAGCACGCTCTGGTCGCCACCCCGGGGCCGGTGTCGATCCCGGTCTTCGGATCGGAGGGGAGAGGGCTCCCGTGGTTGGGGGCCGCGCTCCTGCTGGTGGCGTTCGCGGTGGCGCGGGCCGCCCGGAACCGGGTCCTGGGTTCGCGCGGCGCCGGCTGATCGGTTTCCGGGCGCACCCCTGCGCGCCCCGCTCTCCGGGTGCAATACTCGCGGCTGCCATGGACACACGAGACGCGCTTCCCGCCCTGGACGGGGTTACCAACTTCCGCGAACTCGGTGGGTTGCCCACCGCCGGCGGCCGGCGGGTTCGCAGCGGGGCGCTCTTCCGGAGTGGGCACTGGGGTTGCGCCAGTGCCGGGGACCTCGACGAACTCGAACGACGCGGGGTCGGGGTGGTGGTCGACTTCCGGACGGAGCAGGACGTGGCGCACGAGGGTGCCGACCTGCTTCCGATGGGGGTCGAACACGTGATGCTGCCCACCGGAGACCCCGCGGCAGCGGACGACGCACGCACCCTGATCATGGAAGGCGGTCTCGAAACGCTGCACGAATACTTCGGAGACGGGCGTGCCGTCGAGTACATGACCCGCGCCGCGGCCGCGCTCGTCACCGATCGCGGCGACAGCTATGCGGCGTTCCTGAAGCGGCTCGCCGAGCCCGGCTGCCCGCCGGCGCTATTTCACTGTTCTGCCGGGAAGGATCGCGCCGGCTGGGCTGCGTCGTCGCTCCTCCTCGCGCTCGGCGTGGAAGAGGAGCACGTGATTGCGCACTACCTGGTGTCGAACGAGACCTTCGACGTCGGCAAGCAGAACCTCGGGTTCCCCGAGCTCGACACCGAGTTCGTGGCACTCCTCGCGCCGCTCATGAAGGTGCGCGAGGAATACGTGCGGGCTTCGATCGACGCGGCGGTCGCGGGGTGGGGTAGCCTCGAGGGCTATTTCCGCGAAGGGCTCGGGCTCAGCGCCGAGCAACACGAGCAGCTGCATCGAAACTGGCTCGCCTAGAGCCGGGCGTCAGCACCGCGCCCGGCTCGGGTTGGAGCAACGAGAGGATCCCCGTGCAATTTGCCTTCAGCGATTCCATGTGCGACCCGGCCCACTACGTTCCGCTCGCCAAGGCCGTCGATGCGCTTGGCTACCACACGTTCCCGATCGGCGACAGCATCTGCTACCCGGAGGCGGCCGAGGGCGACTACCCCTACCTCGAGAGCGGGGACCGCACGTTTCTGGATGGGGCCCCGTTCATCGACCCGTTTCAGCTCGTGGCGGCGCTTGCGACGGTGACGCAGCGAATCCGGTTTCGCACCGGCGTGCTCAAGCTCCCGATCCGCGAGCCGGTGCTCGTTGCGAAGCAGGCGACCTCGCTCGCGGTGTGGACGGGCAACCGCTTCGAGCTCGGGGTGGGCCTTTCGCCCTGGATCGAGGACTTTCGGGTGACGCACACAGATTGGAAGAGCCGCGGCAAGCGCATGGACCAGATGATCGAGATCATCCGGGGCCTCACCCGCGGCGATTACTTCGAGTACCACAGCGAGTTCTACGACGTTCCGCGCATCAAGCTCTGCCCGGTGCCGAGCGAGCCGCTTCCGATCCTGTACGGGGGACACAGCGAGCCCGCCTGGCGCAGGGCAGCGCGTCTGTGTGACGGCTTCACCTTCGCGGGGGGAACGCTCGCGTACACGCTCGAGAGCGTCGCGAAGCTCCGGGCCTACCGGAAGGAGTACGGCAAGCAGAACGAGCCGTTCTTCATCCACGCCGGCGTGACCGACATCCAGGGCATCGACGACATCAGGCGCCTCGAGGACGCGGGTGTCGACGAGCTGAGTGCCGGCGCCCGCAACCCGTACGAGCCGGACACCCTCACGGTGGAGCAGAAGATCCAGGCCGCCGAGGCCTTCGCCGAGAACGTGATCGGACCGGGAGGCTGGTGAGTTTTCCAACGCCCGCGCCCGCCGCTTTGTGCAGTGTCTTCGCAAGGGCTCTCGTGTCGGTCGCCGCATTCGGCAAGGCCGAACGGTTCCACGGCGCTGCAAAGATTTTCTTCGGGCTGCTTCTCCTGGCCGTCCGGTGACATTCGGCAGCATGCCGGCGTAGGACGCGGCCAAGGGTTCGCCGGGTTTGTGGCCCGGGTGTCATTCGGCAGCATGCCGGCGTAGGACGCGGCGA
>PBYF01000129.1 GCA_002729515.1 Deltaproteobacteria bacterium | reverse complement strand
CGAATACTCGGGCCGCGGAACGCTTACGCCGAATACTCGGGCCGCGGAACGCTTACGCCGAATACTCGGGCTCGGAACGTGGAACGGTTACGAAGAAGAAGATCACCGTCGCTGCTGCGAGGATCGCCGGCTGAATCGCGAAGCCCAGCTGATAGCTCCGGGTGGCGTCGAAGAGGAACCCCACCGCCGGACCAGCGCCCGCGATGAACGGCAGGCCGACGAGGCTGCCGATTCCCATCACGCGCCCGAAGGCCCCGCGCCCAAAGCAAAGCCCGATGATGACGCCATGGATCGGTCCGAGCGCCCCGGCGCCCAGGCCGAAGAGTGCTGTGGTTGCCAAGAGCAACGCGTACGTCGGTCTGGTCAAGAGCAGCAGCCAGCCCACGGCCATGAGTGCGATCCCGAGCCAGAGCGCCTTTCGTACGTCGACCCGGTCTGCGACAGCGCCGAAGGCGACCTTCCCGAGCAGCGAGAACGGTGCCATGACACTGAGGGCGCCGGCGGCGTGCAGGCGGCTCAAGCCCAGGTCCTCGGCGTAAGGCACCAGGTGGAGCCCCAGCACGATGGACGATGCGAACAAGAGCGCAAAGCCCAGACTGATCAGCCAGAGCCGGGGATCGCGAATGAGGTCGCGTGTCTCGGCCCCGGCAACGGGCGCCGGGGTTGCGCCGTTGCGGGGCGGGTCGCCGTCCGGGAGCTGTCCCACGTCTTCCGGTCGCCGCACGACAAAGAGGAGGATGACCGGGGCGGCGATCACGGCGGCACCCAGGCCGAAGGCTGCGACCGCGTTGCGCCAGCCGAGTGCATCGATCAGGGCCGCGGCAATCGGCGGAGCCAGCATGCTCGCGGCTGTCGCGCCGGCGACGGTCACCCCCAGGGCCAGCCCTCGTCTCCTCACGAACCAGTTCGCCGTGATCGCCATGGCCGGGAGCGGCCCGAACATCGCGGTTCCAACGGCAGCGAGCAGGCAGAATGCGACCCCGGCCTGCCAGAGCGACGCGGCACGCGACGCGAGTAGCAACCCGGTGGCGAGCAGGAAGACCCCGCAGAGCATCATGGCCTTCAATGGGCCGCGGTCGATCACGCGTCCCAGCAGTGGTCCCATCAGCCCGGTCACCAGCAACAGCCCGCCGAGTCCGCTGGAGATCACTCCGCGCGTGGTGTCGAACTGCTCTGCCAGCGGGTCCATGAAGACACCGAAGGCGCTGAAGCTGGTCCCGATGGAGACGAACTCCACGACGAACGCGGCCCCTACGACTCGCCATCCGTCGAAAGGTTGCGAGGTCATTCGTTCGGTGCAGCCCCGCGCAGGTCTTCGCGGGTCATGCCCCTGCGTTCGCGTTTATGAAGGAACGATCGGTATTTTTGCAGCGGGGTCACCAGCGTAGACAGTCTGGCCGGCTCCTCCGGAGGGGGGTCGATCTCGGCGACCAGTAGGTTGGGTCCCTGCGGAGGACGCTCGCCACCGCGCACGAGCTCGAAACGGCGCTTGCGGAACACCAGCTGGGCCGGGAGCCCTTCAGCCATCCGCGCGTGCGTTCGCAGCGATGAAGCCGACACCCGGATATCGGGGGCCACCGTGTACCGGAGCTTCAGGGTCTGCCCTGGTTCGAGCTTCGTTCTCACCTCGATGAGAGGCCGCACCGGCGAGAGTGTCAGCTTGTGGTAGATGTTGACGGCGCCCTCGCCGCGCACCTCGAACTCCAGATCGACCTCGTACCATTCGTCGGTTTCGACCGAGATCTGGGTGATGCCCTGCACCATCTGGAAATGATCGTGGCGGACCTCGAAAACCGGGTCCGCAACAAGGGGTACGATCAGCGGCCCAGTGTCTTGCGGAGGCAGGCTGCGCCGCGCCATCTCGCGTACGGTTTCCGCAAAAGCTTCGTCGTTGTTGATCCGGGGAAGCGTGTCGCTGAAAATCCGGCCGTCGGTCGGTTGGTACCGGCCGCATCCTTTTTTCCCTTCGAACTGGCACTGAACGATTGATCCGTCCGCCTTGAGTCCTCCGATCATCCGGTGGTTCACGTTTCCGTAGAAGATCGGACGGCCGCGCCCGTAGTGTCGGAATACGCTGCGGCCGAAGAAATCCGTGCCGTATTCGGCCAACCCGAGATAATCGAGGATCGAGAGCGGCACGTCGCTCTGAGCGAAGACTTCGTCCACTACGAGGCGCTGCCGCTCGGGGAGAAGCGCGACCAGAAAGCCCCAGTTCTCCGTCAGGATCGATGCCATCCCATCCTCGGTCGTCATGAGATCGCCTCGGGATTCATCGGAGGTTACGAGCACGAGGGTGTCTCTGCGCAGGCCGCGGTTCTCGAGCTGGCGCAGGAAACGCCGGAAGTAGCGATCCATGTAGTTGAAGGCTCGGCGGAACTGGTCGTCGTAGGGCGTTTCGAAAGACTCTGGCACTGTGAAAGGGTGATGGGTTCCGACGTTGAGCATGGTTACGAACCACGGTCGGTGCTCCGATTCCAGTTCCTTGAGCTTTTCGAGGGCCTGTTCGAAAAGGGTTCGATCGTCGACGCCCCAGAAGGTGCGCAGGTGTGGTTCTTCGAACCAGTCCTGTCCGAGGGTCTCGGTGAAACCGATCGCCGGCATGAAGCGATCTTTCTGCATGAAGGAGAGCGATGCCGACTGGAGATAGACCGTGTGGTAGCCGTGCTCGCGAAGGATCTCTGGCAGGCATCGACGCCAAGGCGTTCCGGACGTCGTGGACATCTTCGGCATTCCCACGAGGAGTCGGGGATATTCGCCACAGAGCAGCGCGAACAGTCCCCGGTTCGTGCGTCGCTGGTGGTTCAGAAAGGTCGAGTAGCCGATGTTCTCCGAGAACGTGTGGTCGAGTTTCGCAAGTGGATAGAAGGGTGCGCGTTGGTGACGCCGAGCTGCGGTTGGGAGGTAACCGCCCGACACCCCCTCGAGCACCACGAGCAACACGTTTTGGCCCCTGCCGTCGAAGGCGAAGCGCGGCGGCGCTTCGAGATCCGCCCCGATTTCGGGAACCAGCTCACGCATCGCAATCGCCGGATTGGCGAAATCGCCGCGCTGTGTCTCGACTTCGCGGAACGCGAGCCATTCGACGTTGTATTGGATTGCGTTGACCTGGCGCCAGGGCACGAGAGTCGGATCGGCCGGCCAGAACGAGAGCGCACCGAAGAAGACCCCCGCACCGGCGAACGCCAGCAGCACATCGCTGGCACGGGCCCGGCCCAATCCGATCCATGCGAGCCCGAGCGAGGCGACGACCGCGACAACGAGGACCGCTGTGTGTGCCAGGGCGAAAGCCGAGCCTTGCACGAAGGTCGGATCCGCCATGAACTTCAGATCGAGGGGAGAGGCGATGGCGCCGAGCGCCGTGATGGTCTCGTAGTTGGCGTAGTAGGCGGCAGCCAGCACCCCGACCAGGAGGATGCCGAGCCAACGGATCCAGCGGGAGAGGAGACAGACCGGCGCGAGAATCGCCAGGCTCACTGCGACGTCGGCGAGGAATCCCCGGAGGTCGCCCAGTGCGGGTCCCCGGGCGCTCTCGAGCAGAGCCAGCGCCCGAAACAACCAAGGGGCGAGGAGTAGGGCCGCGAGAGCTGCGAAACCGCGCGACATGGCACCTGCCTACACGACGATCGGCAGCGCGCCGAAGCCGGGATTCCTGTGGTCCGGGGGGTCGATCACGTCGATTGGGGGTTCGCCGGCAGAAACGCATTCAGGTCCACGCCGATTAGTCTA
Organism: Deltaproteobacteria bacterium; assembly: GCA_002729515.1. GTDB lineage: Bacteria > Myxococcota_A > UBA9160 > UBA9160 > SMWR01. The sequence continues at coordinate 12,696 of PBYF01000129.1, read as the reverse complement.
CTGGAAGGGATGCCACGCGGCTGTTGCGGGCCGGGGCGGTTCGGTCGCATTTCAGCTGGCCCCGGGGCCGACGAAACGACACTGCGCTGACGCCGATCACTTGCTCGTCACGCTCAAGGAGGATCACGAGCCGGACTTCTGGGCGAGTGCACATGGATCTCTGTAGAGTCTTCGCGAGCGCCTGCGGTCGGCTGGCGCGCTCAGCCCCCAGTTTTGTGCATTTCACCCGAGGCCAGACCGAGATTCGTGTTTACGCCTGATACAGGAGGATTCTGCCATGCTCCGGAAGCTCATCCTTTTTGGTGCGGTCGCGCTGGTCGCGGTCTGCGGTGCGGTCTACTACTTCAGCTTTTCGCTGGACGGGATCGTCGCCCGCGCGATCGAGCGCAATGGCTCAGCGGTCACCGGGACGACGGTCAGCGTCTCGGGGGTCCACATCTCGCTGCGTGACGCCAAGGGTTCGATTCGCGGCCTGCGTATCGAAAACCCCAAGGGTTTTTCGGGAGAGGCGGTTTCGTTCCGAGACATCACGATCGGGATCGACCCCGCTTCGTTGGTCTCGCGCAACCCGATCGTGCTCACGCAGGTCCGCGTCCAGGAGCCGAGTGTGAATTTGGTTCTGGACGAGAACGGTCGCAGCAACCTGGGGGCGCTTCAGGACAACCTGAAGCGCCCCAGCGGGAGTAGTGGAGCGACGTCCGAGGGTCCGCCGACGCGGCTCGGCATCCGGAGACTCGAGATCGCGGGCACGAAGCTCAGTGCGGACGTCTCGGCCGTGGGAGGCAAGAACTACGAGATGACTCTCTCACCCGTGAACCGGTCAAATATCGGTGGTAGCTCCGGCGCCACAGCCGGCGAGATCGCGAAGCTCATCGCGGGTGACTTCGTCCAGCAGGTTGTCGTCGCGGTTGCTCGTTCGGAAGCGCAGCATCAGATCGACCAACTCATCGACAAGAAACTCGGTGGTGACGCGGTGGGTGAAGCGGCCAAGAGCATCGTGGACGGGATTCTGGGGAAATAGGCACGGACCGACTCCCATCGGATCGATTCAGCAGCGAGCTGGGAATGCGCAGGGTATAGTCCCCGCATGAGCGCAGTACAGCGGCAGCTCTGGAGCGTCACCGATTCCACCGTCCTTTCCATCTGGAAGGCGAGGGTGGGAGAGGGGATCTCCGGCCGCTGAGCGCGCACCGCGAACCCTCTTCCGCCGAATCGGCCGGAGGGGGTCGCGCCGACGTCGAGATCCCCACGGCCCCGGCGGTCGGAGTCGATCGATGACGTCCCTGTTTACCCGCAGCTTCGTCGCCCTGCTCGCGGCCCAGGCGAGTTTTGGTTTCGCGTTTGCGGCCTTCTACCTGCTGCCCAAGTACATGAGCGTGGAACTCGCGGCCGGGCCCGCCGAGATTGGCCGGGTCAGTGCGGTCTTCTACGTGGCGGCGGTGCTCTTGCAGCCACTCATGGGCTCGATCGTGGATCGGCGTGGCCGGCGGCGTTTCCTCACCGCCGGCGCTCTGTTGATGGCACCGGCCTCAGCCGGTTTTGTCTTCGTCGATGGCCTGGGCCCCTTGATCTACGTACTGCGCGCCGTTCAGGGCGTCGCGTTCGCCATGGCGTTCGTTGCGGGATCGGCACTGGCCGTGGACGAGGCCCCGCCGGACCGGCTCGCCCTTGCGCTGGGCATCTTTGGGCTCACCATGCTTTCCAACAATGCACTGGCTCCGGTGCTGGTGGAGGAGATCGCAGAGCGCCGGGGCTGGGAACCCGTCTTCCTGCTCGCTGCCGGCGCGGCGCTGCTCTCGGCCCTGCTGTCGTTGCGCGTGCGGGAACGCTTGCAGCCGGTGTGCGGCGTTGGGGAGACGCGTCTGCAGGACGTAGTCCTGCGGCCCGGGAACCTGAGGATTGGAGTTGTGGTTGCGCTGGCGGGGGCCGTGTTTGGCGCCATGTTCACCTTCTCACAGCCCTTCGCCCTGGAACTCGGCATGGAGCACGTGAGGAGTATGTTCGTCGCGTATACCGGGGCAGCGCTGGGGGCGCGCCTGGGCCTGGGGCCTTTTGCCGACCGCTGGGGCCGCGCAAGGGTGTCGCTCGTGGCATTGGTTCTCTACGCCTTCGCTGCGGCGCTCGCGACGGCTCTGGGTGAGGTGGGGTTGGCCGCCGTGGGTGCTGTTTTCGGTCTGGCCCACGGGCTTTTCTACCCCACTTTCAACGCGCTGGCCGTGCAGGACATGGGGGAGCACGAGCGCGGCAAGGCCATGGCATTGTTCAATGCGGCGTTCAACGTGGGTCTCTCGACCGGAGTCTTCGGATTGGGGCTTCTGGCCGAGCGGATGGGCTACCCGCCTGTCTTTGCCGTGGCCAGCGCGATTGCCGCAGTCGCCTTCGCCGTACTGGCCACGGGTCCCTGGTATACCCGGTCGGACCGGTAGACAGGCCGGCGCCCACCGGCGGATTCCGCCGCGTCGGTCGGGAGCAGGGCGGGGAAAGTCTGGAAGCAGAATCCGGGACGTGCCCACGGGAAAACAGCGGCCGAAATCGCTTAGAATCGAACTCCATCCGAGGAGAGAAATGCCCACCCGTTTTCACGCGATCGCGTTGGTTCTTGCCGTGTTTGCCGCCTGTGCCGCCCGTGCGGACGCACCGGACTTCGATGCGGCGGCGCGCAGCACCCGGGAACTCCTGGCCCAACTCGTCGCCGCGGATACGAGCAACCCGCCGGGAAACGAGGCGCGTGCCGTGGCGATCGGCGTGAAAAAGCTGCAGGCAGCCGGCATCCCCTATCGCGTGACCGAATTTGCGCCTGGGCGCGAGAACCTGGTCGCGCGGCTCGAGGGAGACGGCTCGGCCGAGCCGTTGCTGCTACTTGCTCACATCGATGTGGTCGGCGCCGGGGGGCAGGAATGGACGGTCGAGCCCCACCGTCTCACCGAGCGCGACGGCTATCTCTACGGTCGCGGTGTGCTCGACGACCTCGCTATGGCTGCGATCGAACTCGAAGTGCTTCTCCTGCTCGCAGAAAGCGGGTTGCCGCTCGCTCGCGATGTCATCGTGGCGTGGACGGGGGACGAGGAATCGGGCGGGAGTGGTATCGAGTGGCTGCTCGAGAACGCGCCGGAGTCGATCGAGGCCGAGGTGGTGTTGAACGAAGGCGGGGGAATCCGGCTCGGCGATGACGGGGAGCCGCTCAGGGTGGACCTCCAGACGGCGGAGAAGATCTACCAGGACTACGCGCTGCGTGCGCGCGGACCGACCGGGCACTCTTCGGTACCGCTGCCGGACAACGCGATCTACCGGCTTTCCGGGGCGCTCAACCGGATCGCGAAGCACAGCTTTCCGGTGCGCATCCTTCCGGTGACCCAGGCCAGCCTCGCCGGGCGCGCGCCGACGGCGTCCCGAGAGGAGGCGGAAGCCATGCGGGCCGTGGTGGCCTCACCGGCGGCGCCGCCCGCCGCGGCCATCGCCACCCTGGACCGCGACCCGGCGCTCGCCGCCAGCCTCCGCACGACCTGCGTTGCGACCATGATCGAAGGCGGCACGCGCGAGAACGCGCTCCCGGCCGAGGCGCGAGCGATTGTCAACTGCCGGATCCTCCCGGACGAGACCGCAGCAGCGGTGCACGCCGCGCTCGTCCGCGTCGTTGACGACCCCGAGATCGAGATCTCGATGCCGAGCGAGTTCGGCTCCGGGAGGCCCTCGCCGCTCGATGGGCCGGGTCCGAGCGCAATCGCAGCCGTTGTCGAGCAGATGGCCCCCGGCATCCCGATCGTTCCCTTCATGTCGCGCGGCGCGACCGATTCGCGCTTCCTGCGCGCGAAGGGAATGGCGGCCTATGGCCTCGGGCCGATTGCCGTGAGCGAGGCAGATGGGCGCCGCATCCACGGTGTCGACGAGCGCATTCCCGCTGGGGGTCTCCGGCCGGGGGTCGAGTTCCTCTACCGGCTCGTGGTCGAGCTGGCCGGGCGTCCCTGACGCGTCGAACGCGGGCGCCTGGCGTACCGGCCAGCGCAAGGGGCGCACCTTCGGGCCGGGTACCGGGAGCAACCGTGGTCCTCGAGGGTTTCCGCAGCTCGGCGTACTTTGGGCAGGGGTCGGCGGGAAAGTCGGGATCGAAGCGGACGTTCGGGTGGCTTCGCGGCTCTATGCCTCGGTGTCGAGCGGCAGGCTGATCACGACACTGCCGGTCGCGTGATCGCCGAGATCGTTTGCCGCGCGGATGGCCACCTCGACGATTCCCTCCTTGCCCTCGCGTTGCGTGTCGGTCACCTGGCCGGTGAAGCGCAGGATCTTGTCGGGCACCGCCGGTGCGCCCAGGCGAATCGAGATGCTGCGAAGCGTTGCCTCTGGGCCGGCCCAATCGGTGACGAACCGGGACACGTAGCCGTTGGTGGTGAGAATGTTCATGAAGATGTCCGGCGAGCCTTGCGCCGTGGCAAAGGCCCGGTCGTGGTGCACGGGCATGAAGTCGCGAGAAGCGATCGCCCCGGCGACGATCACAGTAGCGGTGATCGGGAGGTCGAGAGGCGTCAGCTCGTCACCTAGCGTCACGTCCCCGAAGCGCAGCGAGTCGCCGGGCTGCGTCGTCACGAGCCATCTCCAGCAGTCGTGGGATCGAATTTCAGGATGCGGAAGCGCTGGCGGCCCACGACTTCGTCTTTGCCGTCCGTGTAGGTGGTCACCCAGGTCACGAAATAGCCGCGTCCAATCGTCGTGGTCTTTCGGTTCGAGATGGACTCGAGCACGGTCGCCGCTCGGAGCTGATCCCCGGGTCGCAGGTAGCGCTCGAACTCGAGCTCGGAGTTCGTGGCCAGCGTTCCGGTGTAGCCGGCATCGGCCAGCGTGCTGAGTGGGTTGTCCGGGGGGAGCTCCCCGGAAGCGCCGCCCCGCTCGGCGATTCCCACGATTTGCAGGCGCGGCATCGTCCAGGTCTGGAGCATCGCGGGGGGGGCGACCACTCCCCCGAAGCGCGCGGAAGCCGCGCTTTCCCCGTCGAGGTACACCGGATTCCGATCGTCGAATGCGTCGACCCAATGCCGAATCATGGGCAGGTTCACCGCGTCGGGAGCCAGTGTTGGTGTGGAGGCGCCCAGCGGCTCGCCGATGTGGGCTTCGAGTTCCTCTCGGAGCGGATCCGGTTCGACTTCGGCCATTGCTGGTCGGGAATATAGACCGGCTTTTACAGAATGCGCCCCATCTTCGAGACGTCGCTTCGGGTGTGACGCCTCTCGGGATTTTTCTTCGTTTCTCGGACACTCCGAGGCGGTGCGAAGGCCGGTTTTGGCGCCGAGGCCCATTCGGCCGCACGGCAGGCGTGGCAGTCTGATCGCATTGCTTGGGCCGAGGCGCTCGGCTGCGCCCGGTGCGTGGGTCAGCGGGGCGCCGAGTAGTAGAGTGTGCGTTCTTCTTCGTCATCCCCGCGCACGCGGAGGCGAATTACGCTGTCCTGTTCCAGCGAGTTGAGCAGCGCCAGCATCGCAGTTGCGGTGTCGATTCGAACGCCGTTGTAGGCAACGACGACGTCGCCGCTGCGCACGCCCACGATATCCCAGAAGCTCCCGGCACCGACCCTGTCCACGCGTACTCCTCGGACATCGTGACCCTCGTAGACGGCCGTTACTTTCGCCGTGCTGAAAAGCGTCGGCTGCATTCTCATTTCGGCGAGGCTGGCCTCTGGGATCTCGGGCGGAGAGGACGGGGGGAGTTCCGGCGCCGCATCGATGAGCGGTGGGGGCAACGCTACAGCGGGCGCGGGTTCGGGCGCCGGATCCGGTGCGAGCGACGCTTCGGGCGCGGTCGGAGGAGCGAGGGGTTGTCCCCGCCCCGAAACCCAGAAGACCGTCGCCACCAGGACCAGACCGGTTCCGGCGAGGAGCAACAACTGTCGCCGCAGCACCCCGAGCTCGGGCTGGTCCGCCGGCAAGATGCGGCTCTGCCAAGCGGTTCCCGGCAGCATGAGCCACAGCAGATCGGCCCACGTCTGGCGTCCCAAAGCGGTGCGTTGTTTCTCGGACAGCATTGATTCAGCTTCGAGAGCGACGGCGGCCACCCCGCACCTCGGTGGATGCGGGGCGGCCGTTTCCATCTCGCTTCTGGCTCGATCAATTCTTCTGGGTGAAGTCGATCACGAACCAATTCGGCGACGGGTCCCCCTTCGGATGGTTTAGCGGCGCGGGCTTGCCGGATTCGAACGCAGTCGAGCAGCTGGTGTGGATGCGCTCTTCCGCACCGTTGATCCGTAGCGTGGTCTTTGAACCCAGATCGATCTCGCCGTGGGCCGTCGCGTCGATGCTGAATCCGTTCTCGCTCGCCAAGGTCAACTCGGTGACTCCGCCGACGAGATCGATCGGATCGTAGACGACGTCCTCGTACGGGAACGTCTTCGCTTCGATTTCGACCCGCGCACCTGCCACATCCGGACCCGTGTAGCGCAGGCGCATCGCCTGCACCTTGCTCGTGCAGATCAGACCCGGATCCGGAGGCTCCGTCACCGTCATCGTCGCCGATGCGCTCGCCTCGTTGCAGGTCACGCCATCGACGCTGCCGTTCAACATTGCGAGGTTCGTGGTTTCTTCGGAGATATAGGCAGTCGTGGTGTATGTCTCGGTCATCCCCGCTCCGATGCTGGCGCTGCTCACGATGTTACCGAGCTGATCGTCGTCGACGCTGACGCTCGTCGCGGCGGTTGCGTTCGGATTGGTGACTTCATAGGTGTATTCGACCTCGTGCTCGAGCGACACCGTGCCGCCCTGGGTCGTCTCGAGGGCGAATACCTGGAGTCCGCCGAACTGGTCCCCCAGGTTCACCGGCTGGGAGCAGGAGCTGTGGAAGAAGCCGTCCTGGACGAGTTCGTCCGTGGCGGCGTCCTTGATCCAGTATCCGGTGGTCGATTTCAGGTACTGGCTGCAGCCCGGTGTGTCCCCGTCCACCACGAAGGTGTCTCCGATCTCGAGCGGCGACAGATCGACGTAGGTCGGCGAGGACGTGCTGGCCGACTCCTTGACGATTACGCGCACCGGGTAGGTTCCCGCCGGGTTGACGTCCGTGCAGCCCAGCTTGGCGGGATCCTGCGAGTTCATGCTCTGCGAGCAGTCGCCGCCGGTGTAGCGCAGGGTCAGCTTCTCGATCTTGCCCAGGCAGTGGGGGGGCGGAGTGACGTCGATTGTCGTCACGCACTCTTCCTCGGGCGGATCCTCTTCCAGCACGACGGTTCCGCCCCTGGTGGACGTCAGTTCCGTGATCTTGACGGAACCGAACCGGTAGCCCGGCCGAGGCCTACGGCCTGCGCTCCGGAGACTCCTTTGACGCCGGCGCGGACGCCGATCCGAAGCTCGATGCCGAGGCGATTGCGGCAGCGATTGCGGCGGGTGGCCCCCTCCGGGTCATCCGGCGGACCGGTCCCAAGCAGGCGGTGGCGGTCGAACTCGGGGAAGGCCCGCGGAGCGTCGCGGAGCCCGGTGGCGTTCGAGGCGAGTAGGGCAGGGAAGGCGGCCCTTTGCATCGGCGTGGCGCCTGCGGAAGGCTCTCGGTCCTCGGAATGGGCGGGACTGCCGAAGAATGGGCGGGACTGCCGAAGATTGGCTTACGTGGGGCGATCGAAGGACCGACAAGGGGGCATGGCGATGGACGAGGCGGGAGCAGCGGCACAATGGCGCCGGTGCAGCAGCTGCAAGGAGTGGATCGGCTTCAAGACCCTCTACTGGGTCTGCAACGTCTCTACCTGCAATCGCAAACGCACGGGGCTGCTCTTCTGCACGGTCCGCTGCTGGGATGCGCACCTCTCATCCATGAATCACCGGGAGTCCTGGGCGGTGGAAAAGCACTCGCCGAGCCGCTCCGAGTGGCAGGCCGAGCAGGCCGAGCAGGCCAGGGCGAATTCTGGCGGAAAACCGGCCGAACGCCCTCCGCCGCAGCGCCGGCCGGTGCGACCGGAGCCTGCGCGCGCACCGGCGGCGGCCTCGCCCGACTCTGGCCCATCCCGCGAGATCCTGGTCGTCGCGTCGCGACTCAAGAGCTACATCCTGGCTCGCTCGGGGATGAACACCTCGGAGCGCGTGTTGGCGCCGCTCTCGGACATCCTGCGCCGGGTGTGTGACGAAGCCATCGAGAACGCGCGGCGCAGCGAGCGCAAGACCGTCCTCGATCGCGACATTCCCCAAGGCCGCTGAACACAGCCCCGGCCTAGAAGCCCAGTTCGCGCATTTCGACCGGGTGTCCGGTAGCAGCGGAGCGTTCGGCGGCCACGCCCATCGCGACCGCGAGCATTCCGTCGTGCGCGCTCACTTCGGCGGCGCCTCCCTCGCGGATCGCCCGCTGGAAGCGAACGTGTTGATAGTAGGTCGAGCCGTGGTGAAACCCGGCCTCGAGGATCCGCTGCTCGACGGGGATCGGCCGGCTTTCGATGCTGCGGGGGTTGCGTTTCCCGATCACGAGGGTGGAATCGGGGATGAAGCATTCGAGCTTTCCCGCATCTCCCGTTGCCGCGATCTCTTCCCGGTTGCGCGAGCCTTCGGCGAACATGCAGAGGTCGAGCAGCGCGCGGGCGCCGCCGTCAAAATCGACGATGGTGAACGCATTGTCGAGAATGTCGGGCACCCGGCCGTCGTAACACTCGTCGAGGTGGTTCACGTCCTGGCCGGCCGAGGCGTAGATGCGCACGGGCTCTTCGTTCGTCAGGAGGCGCATGAGGTCGAAGAAGTGGCAGCATTTTTCTACGAGCGTGCCGCCGGTCTGGATTGCGAAGCGGTTCCAGTCTCCGACCTTCGGCAGGAAGGGCATGCGGTGTTCGCGGATCGCGAGCATGCGAAGGCGCCCGACGGCTCCGGCGCGCAACTCCTCGAGCAGGCGGGCCACGGGCGGCATGTAGCGGTATTCCATGCCGACCCAGAAGACGCCGCCGTGTCGATCGGCGGCTTCCACTGTGCGCCGGGCATCGTCGAGTGTGGTGCAGAGTGGCTTTTCCACCAGCACGTGCAGGTCGGTCTCGAGGATCGGCTGCAGAATGGACGCGTGTGTGGCGTTGGGCGTACTCACGATCACCGCGTCGAGTGCCTCGCGGGCGAGCATCTCGCGGGGTTGCGCATAGAGCGAGATCGGGTCGCCCGCCTCCTGGGCGGCGAGACTGGCCCAGGCTCTCGAAGCTGCGTGCGGATCCGCCACCGCCGTGACGCGCACGCCTTCGAGCAGCCGGAGATTCCGCATGTGCTCGAGGCCCATCATGCCGGCGCCGATCACGCCGTAGCGGAGGTCGTTCATGCCAAGGCCTCCCCGGAGTCTGCCGGGTTCCATTCAGGTTATCCTCGGGTTCATGGCCGCGCGAGATACCAGAGGAGGCATCCCGGTGCTGCATCGATTCCTTTCACTGCTCCCAGTGTTGATCGCGTTCGGATGCAACGGCCCCGTGGTCCTGCTCCCCGGCGGAAAACTCGATGGGGAGACGCGGCCCGTTCCCACGGACTGGGCGTTTGCCGGAGACTACGGGACCGCCCAGCTCGAGACCCGGCCGGGGGATCCCTATTCGGTCAATATTGTCTACACGATCGTCGACGGGAGTCCTTTCATCAACGCCGGGGATACCGAGACGAAGTGGGTGAAGAACATCGCGGCCGATTCGCAGGTGAGGTTCCGCTTGGACGGGGTGCTCTACGACATGCGCGCCGAGCGCGTGGAGAACCCGGCCACGATCGCAGCGTTTGCCCGGGCGTGGACGAGCCAGTCGCTGTTTCGCCGGAACCCGGGCGGCCTGGAGGCTCTCTGGCTGTATCGGCTCGTGCCTCGTTGACTGGCCTCGGCTCCTCCTCCTCGGCCGGCCCGAGCCGTGTCGAGCAGCGGAGCAGCCGCAGGGGACCCGTTTGGCACTGCTGCGGGGTGGACGTATGGTCCGGTTCCGACCGCCGCAGGGGTTCCCAACGAAGCCAGGCTTCCGCCCGGCTTCTGGGGTGAACCCCGCCGGCACAAGAGGAGACCGCCCCATGCTCGGACGATGCGCTGCAGCTGCACTGGCCATTTTCACGCTCGCGGGATGCGCGGTGTTGGAAAAGGAGCGCGCGATGAGTCAGATCCCCCGCGGCGAAAACCGCGCGATCTACCAGGGAGAGCACGACCTGGACAGCGATTTGTGCTGGCAGTCGATTCAAGCCGAGTCCTCGACACCCGCGAATGCCGACGCCGCCCACGCGGCGTGCATGCGTGAGAAGGGCTGGGCCGAATAGCGCCGAACGGCGAGCGAGGCGCGGCTCGCGTTTCGATCTGGCCACCACCCCCGCCCCGAGGGTTCGGCCATCTCGCGCCGCGATCCTGCGGCCGGGTTCTGGGCGTCTGCCCACGCTGCGAGGCGCGTGCGGTCATTCTGCGCGCAGCGCAAGGGTCTCGGGCTGCACGGGAAAATGCGCCGGGGGGCGCAGGCCCAGCGTTTCGAGCATGGCGGTCCAGCGGTGCTCGTAGGTGTGGTCGGCGTGGGCGCGTCGCGCGGCCCGCTCGGCCATCTCGAGGCGGAGTTCGGGCCGGGCGAGGTAGTAGTCGATCTTTTCGAGCAGGTCCTCGCGGGAGCCGAAGGTGGCGACCTCGCTGTCCGGTTCGAAGACGTCGCGCAGCGCCGGTGTGTCGGTGAGCTGGAAGGCTCCGATGGCTGCCACCTCGAACGTGCGCTTGTTGGTTCCGAAGATTTCGGCGTAGTGGTTCTGGTTGAGAACGATCTTCGCCGCGAGCATTGCCTTGCACTTCTCGTCGCCCGCGACGTACTGGCCCTCGAAAAGCCGCGCCGTTGGATGGTCGAACCAGCGCGCTGGCGGGCTGCCCCAGACGCGGATATTGCGGTCGATCAGCGGGTGCAGACTCTCGGCGCGGTAGAGGTACGGGTTGCCGGCGAGTGTCAGGTCGCAGCCGTACTTGTGCCGGTCGGCGTCGCTGAGAGGTATTTTCCGGTGCAGAGCCCGGTCGCAGGACTGTGGAAGGTAGTGGACGTTGCTCCAGCCGAGCTTGCTGCGGAAGTTTTCGACGATGTAGCGTCTTTGAAGAAGAGCCGATCGTAGTCCGCGGCAAAGAAGTACCCGCGGCCGAAATTTGCCAGGTGATCGGGGTAGACGCTGAGAACCCGGCAGTCCGCGTTCCCGGCCCGGAGGCTTGCCACGGCGGAAGGGCGCAGCAGCGGGCCGCAGGCGACGAGGGCGATGTCGGGAGCGAAGTCCGCTGCGATGCGCCGCAGGCGCCTCTCGGCGAGCGCGAGGGGCTCGCCGGTGAAGAGGCTAGCCAAGAGCGTCACACGGCTCTCGAGCCTTGCCGCCAGCGGCTGACTGAGTATCCGGCGCGCCGCACCCAGCATGTTGAAGGGGTCGGCGACGCAAACCTCGTAGTGATCGGAGAGGGCTCTTCGAAACGAGTCGATAGGGGTGTCGAAGCGTTCGTTTCCAACCAGAAGTACGCGGCGGGCGTTCCGGTCGGCGGGTGATCGATCTGAGGACATCTCCTGGGCAGCATAGCGTTGGGCCGCCCCCGGGTGCAGGTTCGGGGTCCCGAACGGGGTTTCAGGCCCTTTCCCGGGGTCGTCAGACACGCGGGAGGTGAGCTTCGATCGCGGGTTCTCCGGGCCCTCGGAGTGATCCCGCCGAGGGTGCCCGGTTAGAGAGAGGTCGAGGTCGCGAACGCCGGTCGGGCCTAGCCGCGAGTGCCGTTTCGGTTGTGGCGGGCACACGTGTTTGGAGTTCTTCAGGAGGCGCGCTTCTTTCCGATGTACTCACAAACCGGAGAGACGACCCGGTGCTGGAGGCCTTCGAAGCCGACGTCCGTCATGGCCTGGAGGATCCGGTCCGGCGGGACGCTCTGCTCCACGGTGTCCCAATAGAAATCCATGAGGAGCTTTGCGTCGCGGCTGCGGGTGAAAAGCAGCGTCATCCCGGGCACCACCCGCCCCATCATGAAGCGGTTGACCGACCGGCCGATGCCAGAAGTCGGCGTGTGACCCTCCAGGATCCACACGGTGCCGCCGGGTTTCAGCACCCGGTGGTACTCGCGGAAGGTGGCGACCAGGTCGGAAACGTGGCGAAGGGCGATTCCCATGGTCACGAAATCGAAGTAGTCGCTGGCGAAGGGCAGCCGCTCTGCAACTCCACGTGTCAGCGGACCGTGAAATACCTTCTTGGCCTCGTTGAGCATCCCCCGGGTCGGATCGACTCCGAACACGCGGCCTTTCGGTCCGACGAGTTGTGCGGCACCGCGCGCGACCGCAGCTGTGCCGATGGCGACGTCCAGAACCCTCATTCCCGGACCCAGGCCCGCCCGCCGCAAACAGGAGCGGCGGTACCAGAGTCCGCCGTTCAACAGCAGCCTTTCGATGGTGTTGTAGTGGCGGGCCGTCTTGTTGAAGAGATCGACGACGTAGCGTTGGCGCTCGGCGTCGGGTCCGTCGCCGTAGTAGCGGGTGAGCGGGGCGTGGGGCGGCAGCGAGTCTACGGGCTTCGGCTGTTGCTGCAGGCTCATTTGGAGCGACCTTCCGGTGTGGGTGGGGGCATGAAGTAGTAGCTCAGTTTCGCTGCCGCCCGGCAGCCGGGTCCGGCGGCAGCCCGAACGCGAAAAAGCCCCCGGAACCTTCACAGTTCCGAGGGCTTGAGGTGGTAGCGGGGGAGGGATTCGAACCCCCGACCTCCGGGTTATGAGCCCGACGAGCTACCAGACTGCTCTACCCCGCAGCAAATGGATCGCGAGATATAT
>PBYF01000128.1 GCA_002729515.1 Deltaproteobacteria bacterium | reverse complement strand
GGAAATGCAGGTCGATCTGATTACGCCGATCGCGATGGACAAGGAGCTGCGCTTCGCGATTCGCGAAGGTGGCCGTACTGTCGGTGCCGGCGTCGTCAGTGACATCATCGAATAAAGCGAAGGCGGACGAACTGTCGGTGCCGGCGTCGTCAGCGAGATCATCGAGTAGTAGAGGCGCGTAGCACAACTGGTAGTGCACCGGTCTCCAAAACCGGGGGTTGGGGGTTCGAGTCCCTCCGCGCCTGCCAGAACAGCGAGTGAAATCGAACGCATGCAATGGAATCCAGTGGTCTGGTTCGGCGAGTCGCGTCAGTTCTTGACTGAGGTGCGGTCCGAGTTTCGCAAGGTGACGTGGCCGACCCAGAAGGAGGCTACGGCGGGAACGATCGGGGTGGTGGTAGTGGTTGCGATCATCACGCTGGTCCTGGGTCTCGTCGACTTGATCCTGGGCCAGGCGGTTCAGTGGATCTTCGGGTGAGCGGCGGTGCGGTAGCACCGGAGAGAGCGATGTCGAAGCAGTGGTACATCATCCATACGTACTCGGGGCACGAGGCGAAAGCCATGAAGTCTCTGCTCGACCGCGCGAAGGCCGCCGGCGTGGAGGACAAGTTCGACGAGGTGCTGATTCCCGAGGAGACCGTGGTGGAGATGGTCAAGGGCGAGCGCCGCACCTCCAAGCGAAAATACTTTCCGGGCTACATCCTGGTTCACATGGAACTCAACGACGACACGTGGCATATCGTCCGCGGCACTCCGAAGATCACCGGCTTCGTGGGTGGGGACAAGCACCCGCCGCCGATCTCGGAAGACGAGGTCGCGCGGATGACGCAGGAGATGAAGGACGCCACCGAGAAGCCGAAGCCGAAGATCGCCTTCGAGGAGGGCGAAAACGTGCGGGTTGTCTCGGGACCGTTCGTAAACTTCTCTGGCTTCGTCGATGAGGTGATGGAAGAGAAGGAGAAGCTGCGCGTGATGGTGCACGTGTTCGGGCGCGCGACCCCAGTGGTTCTCGACTACACGAACGTGGAAAAGGCCTAGAGAGTCCGAGTCATGGCGAAGAAAATCATAGCCATTGTCAAACTTCAGTGTCCGGCCGGGCAGGCCAATCCCTCGCCGCCCGTGGGCCCGGCGCTCGGTCAGCACGGCGTGAACATCATGGAGTTCTGCAAGGCGTTCAACGCGCGTACGCAGGACAAGCCGGGCCTGATCATCCCGTCGATCATTACGATCTATGCCGATCGGAGTTTCACGTTCGAGCTGAAGACCCCACCGGCCGCGGTGCTTCTGAAGCGCGCCGCAAAGATCGCGAAGGGTTCCGGTGAGCCGAATCGAGACAAGGTGGGGACTGTGACGAAGGCGCAGGTTCAGGAGATTGCGGAACTGAAGGCGCCGGACCTCAACGCTCACGACGTGGATATGGCCATGCGGATCATCGAGGGGACGGCCCGCTCCATGGGCATCGAAGTGGAGGGCTGAGGCGGTGAGTGCCAGCAAGCGGTACAGGGCGGCGGTCGAACAATTCGATCGGGAGCGCGCATACGGTCTCGAGGAGGCGGTCGGCATACTCAAGGAGTGGCAGGACGGGAAGTTCGATGAGAGCGTCGACCTTGCGATCAAGCTCGGCGTGGATCCGAAGCACTCGGATCAGATGGTCCGGGGTGCTGTCGTCATGCCCCACGGCCTCGGCAAGACGAACAGGATCCTGGTCTTTGCCAAGGGAGAGAAGGAAAAGGAGGCGCGGGAGGCCGGGGCGGATCATGTGGGCGCCGATGAGCTTGCGAAGAGGATTCAGGACGAGGGCTGGCTCGACTTCGAACGCGTGATTGCGACGCCCGACATGATGAGCGTCGTGGGCCGGCTCGGAAAGATACTGGGTCCCCGTGGGATCATGCCGAATCCGAAGCTGGGGACCGTGACCATGGACGTGGGAAACGCCGTTCGCGAGCAGAAGGCGGGAAAGGTCGAGTACCGGGTCGACAAGGCCGGCATCGTTCACGTAGCCATCGGCAAGAAGTCGTTCGACGCGGAGAAGCTCGTGGGCAACGCGGCGGCGCTCATCGATGTGGTGATCAAGGCGAAGCCGGCGACCGCGAAGGGCATCTATCTCAAGAATATCTCCATCTCCACCACGATGGGCCCAGGCATACGGATCGACCCATCGAGCCTACAGGCGGCGGCCTAGGAGGACGGGTGTGCTGAGCCGAGCGCAGAAGGAGCAGCAGGTCGCCGAGCTTCGGGAGAAGTTCGCTCGGGCCACCTGCGTCTACGTTGCGGACTATCGGGGCATTGGTGTGCAGTCGGCCAATCAGCTTCGGCGACGCATACGCAAGGAGGGCGACGGCGACTACGAGTACCGGGTCGCAAAAAACAGCGTCGTGCGTCGCGCGGTAACGGATACTCCGGTGGCGGAGCTGGCCGAGAGCTTCGCGGGCCCGACCGCCGTGGCAATTTCCTACGGCGACTCGGTGGGCCTCGCGAAGATTCTCGTAGACTTTGCCAAGGACCACGAGGTATTCGAGTTGCGGGCCGGCTTGCTGGACGGCCGGGCCATCGATGCCAGTGAGATCGGGACGCTTGCCACGCTGCCGTCGCTCGACGAGTTGCGCGCAATGCTCCTCGGGCTGGTTCAGGCACCCGCTACCAAGCTGGTGCGGCTGGTGTCGGAGCCCGGCGCACAGATTGCCCGCGTGCTGTCGGCACGCGGTAGCGAGGAAGATTGATTCGCGGACGACGTCCGCCAGAACCGCCCGTTTCACCGGGCTGGAAAGACAGGGGTTTGAAGAAATGGCTGATTTGAACGCAATCGTGGAAGATCTCTCCAGCCTCACGATCATGGAGGCGGCGGAGCTGACGAAGCTCCTCGAGGAGAAGTGGGGCGTGTCTGCTGCAGCGCCGGTTGCCGTGGCGGCCGCCGCCGGCGCGTCCACCGCCGAAGCCGCAGAGGAGAAGACCGAGTTCGACATCGTCCTCATCTCCTCCGGCGACAAGAAGATCCAGGTCATCAAGGAGGTTCGCGCCATTACCGGTCTCGGCCTCAAGGAGGCCAAGGATCTGGTGGAGAGCGCCCCCAAGGCGATCAAAGAGGGTGTGGCGAAGGACGAGGCCGACGAGATCAAGAAGAAGATCGAAGAGGCGGGTGGTCAGGCCGACGTCAAGTAGTGGTCCTTTGGTGCCGTGCGCGGCCGTGTGGTCGACGCACGATGTTCATTTGATTCCTCGTATTCGAAAGCCTGGGAGGCCGAGACGATCCCGTGAACACGATCGCTCTCACCGACAATGTGCTCCGCGTTCGCAAGGACTTCTCGAAGATCCCTTCGATCCTCGAGATTCCGGACCTGATCGAGATTCAGAAGAAGACATTTGATCGCTTTCTCCAAGCCAGTGTCGAGATGGAGAAACGGGAGAACGTCGGTCTTCAGGCGGTGTTCAACTCCGTCTTTCCGATCAAGGACTTCAACGACTCCGCATCGCTCGAATTCGTCGGGTACACGCTCGAGGAGCCGAAGTACGACGTCCAGGAGTGTCTGCAGCGCGGCATGACCTACGCCGCACCGTTCAAGGTGACGATTCGACTCGTTGCCTGGGACGATACGGAGGGTTCCCAGGCGATCCGCGACGTCAAGGAGCAGGAGGTCTACTTCGGGGAGATCCCGGTGATGACCGCGAACGGAACGTTCATCATCAACGGGACGGAGCGGGTGATCGTTTCCCAGCTTCACCGCTCACCGGGAATCTTCTTCGACACGACGACATCGACTACCGTAAGTGCGGCGGGCAAGAAGATCTACTCCTGCCGGATCATCCCGTACCGGGGGTCTTGGCTCGACCTCGAGTTCGACCACAAGGATCTGCTCTACTCGCGCATCGACCGAAGGCGAAAGATTTTCGGCACCGTACTGCTCAAGGCTCTCGGCTACACGCCGGAGGAGATGCTCGCCTACTTCTACAGAGCCGAAACCATCAAGATCGATGGCAAGAAGATGATGAAGTCGGTTGTTCCCGAGGTGCTGGTCGGACAGCGTTGCACCAAGGAAGTGAAGGATGGTTCCGGGAAGGTCCTGGTGCGCAAGGACCGGAAGTTCACCGCTGGTGCGGTTCGCCGGATGGTCGAGGCAGGCTTCGAGTGGCTTCCGGTAGCGATGTCCGACCTGATCCGCGCGGATGCGTCCAAGCGCGTGGCACCCATCGATGTGGTCGACGAGAACACTGGCGAGGTGGTGCTCGAGTGCAATGAGGAACTGACGGAAGCTCACCTCGACGAGTTCAAGGCTCGCGGGATCGACGAGTTCCCTCTGCTGTACCTGGATCCCCTGACGACCGGGATGGCGTTGCGGGACACCTTGGTGATGGACAAGACGCTCACCCAGGAGGAAGCCATCATCGAGATCTACCGGCGGCTACGCCCCGGAGATCCGCCTACGGCAGAGACGGCCACCAATCTGTTCCGAAATCTCTTCTTCAACCCGGATCGCTACGACCTCTCGCGGGTCGGTCGGCTGAAGGTCAATCACAAGCTCGGGTTCCAGACCGATGAGCCCGTCGAGTGGGAGCCGGCGGGGCCCGGCAGCGGTATGCAGCGCATCGACCTCGGTGATCTGCCTACGCTGCGCCCCGAGGACATTCTCGAAGCCTTCAAGTATCTGGTGGACCTGAAGAACGGAGCGGATGCCGAGAAGCGGGTCGACGACATCGACCACCTCGGGAACCGGCGCGTTCGCGTCGTGGGTGAGCTGCTCGAGAACCAGTACCGGATTGGATTGGTGCGGATGGAGCGGGCGATCAAGGAGCGCATGTCTCTTCAGGAGATCGAGACGCTCATGCCCCACGACCTGATCAACTCGAAGCCCGTGTCCGCCGTGATCAAGGAGTTCTTCGGCTCTAGCCAGCTCTCGCAGTTCATGGACCAGACCAACCCGCTTTCCACGGTGACGCACAAGAGACGCCTCTCCGCCCTGGGGCCGGGGGGGCTCACACGGGAGCGGGCGGGCTTCGAGGTGCGCGATGTGCACCCCACCCACTACGGACGGATCTGCCCGATCGAGACGCCGGAGGGTCCGAATATCGGGCTCATCGCTTCGCTTTCGACCTACGCCCGGGTCAATGACCTCGGTTTCATCGAGACACCGTACCGCTCGGTGGCGGAGGGAACGGTGTCGACGGACGTCGAGTACCTCTCCGCCCTCGATGAGGAGAAGCTCTCGATCGCCCAGGCCAACGCGCCAGTGGACGAGAGGGGCCAGTACGTGCGCGATTCCGTCCAGTCCCGCAAGGCTGGGGAATTCGTGGTCGTTCCGCCGACCGAGGTCGACATGATGGACGTGTCGCCGAACCAGTTGGTGTCGGTGGCGACGTCACTGATCCCCTTCCTCGAGCACGATGACGCGAACCGCGCGCTGATGGGCTCGAATATGCAGCGTCAAGCCGTGCCGCTGCTGCGCACTCAGGCCCCGCTGGTGGGAACCGGGTTCGAAGCGGTCGTGGCCAGGGATTCCGGCGTTACCGTCGTGGCGAAGCGCGCGGGATCGGTGGAATCGGCCGATGCGGGCCGGATTGTGGTCAAACCCGACCACGACGATGGAAGCAACTCGAGCGTCGACATCATCAACCTGATCAAGTACCAGCGCTCCAATCAGAACACCTGCATCAACCAGAAGCCGATCGTGCGCAAGGGCGATCGGGTGAAGGCCGGTCAGGTGATCGCGGATGGTCCCGCGACCGAAAGCGGGGAGCTCGCGCTGGGCCGCAACGTCGTGGTTGGATTCATGCCGTGGGGCGGCTACAACTTCGAGGACTCCATCCTCATCTCCGAGCGCGTGGTCAAGGACGACTCCTACACCTCGATTCACATCGAGGAGTTTGAGTGCGTCGCACGCGATACGAAGCTTGGAAAAGAGGAAATCACCCGGGATATTCCGAACGTGGGCGAGGACGCCCTGCGGGATCTGGACGAGTCCGGGATCGTTCGAATCGGTGCCGAGGTCGGGCCCGATGACGTGCTCGTGGGCAAGATCCCCCCGAAGGGCGAGACGCAGCTTTCCCCGGAAGAGCGCTTGCTGCGCGCGATCTTCGGTGAGAAAGCGGGGGACGTTCGAGACACCTCATTGCGGGTTCCGCCCGGTGTCACCGGCACCGTCATCGGCGCGCAGGTCTTCTCCCGGCGGGGCGTCGTCAAGGACGAGCGCGCCCAGGCCATCGAGGAAGCGGAGATCGATCGCCTGCGGAAGGACCAGGAGGACGAGGTCCGGATCATCCGGGAAGCGGCGCTGCGCGATGCTCTCGTAGGCAAGAAGGCGGCGAATCGCATTGCCGACGAACGACGCAAGCTCGAGTGGTTGAACACCGGCGATACGATCACCCCCAAGATTCTCGACGATATTCCGGCGCGGCGCTGGAGGGACATCCAGGTGACCGACACCGGGGCGCAGGAGCAGCTCGACCGGTCTCTCCAGGCCCTCGAAGAGCAGGCGGGCATGATCAAGGCGGTCTTCGACGAGAAGATCGCGCGTCTGCGCAAGGGCGACGAGCTTCCGCCCGGGGTCTTCAAGATGATCAAGGTCTACCTCGCCATCAAACGCAAGCTCTCCGTGGGTGACAAGATGGCCGGACGTCATGGCAACAAGGGCGTGATCTCCCGGATCCTTCCCGAGGAGGATATGCCCTACATGGCCGATGGAATCCCCGTCGACATCGTGCTCAATCCCCTCGGTGTGCCGTCGCGGATGAACGTGGGACAGATCCTCGAGACCCACTTGGGCTGGGCCGCCCACGGTCTGGGCCAGCAGATCGACCACGCGCTCAACGGTGGAGGCGTCGAGGTTTCGACCCTCCGCAGCAAGCTGAAGGAAATCTATGCCAAGGAGGAGATCAGCGCGGCGGTGGACGCGGCTTCCGAAACGGCGATCCTCGCTCTGGCGAGCCGCGGCCGCAACGGCGTGCACATGGCCACCGCGGTCTTCGATGGGGCAACCGAGGATGAGATCCGTGCCGAGCTGGAAAGGGCCGGGTTGCCGCTGACCGGCAAGACGGTCCTCCGCGATGGCCGTACGGGTGAGCCCTTCGACGAAGAGGTCACGGTGGGCGTCATGTACATGATGAAGCTCCACCACCTCGCGGACGACAAGATCCACGCGCGTTCGATCGGACCCTACAGCCTCGTCACTCAGCAGCCGCTCGGGGGCAAGGCGCAGTTCGGCGGTCAGCGGCTCGGCGAGATGGAGGTCTGGGCCATGGAGGCCTACGGTGCCGCCTTCGCTCTTCAGGAATTTCTGACGGTCAAGTCGGACGACGTGCAGGGCCGGACCCGGATCTACGAGTCGATCGTGCGCGGTGAGTGCACTCTGGAACCGGGCATGCCCGAGAGCTTCAACGTCCTGGTCAAGGAGCTGCAGGCTCTGGGTCTCGACGTCGGGCTCATCGAGGACAAGAACTGAAAGCGATCAATGGTGGCGTGCCGAGCTAGTGGCACTCCGCGAAGAACATAGAACAGGAGGGGGAGCGCTTGCGCGATCTCTACAACCTCTTCGAGAAGCCCCGCGATCCGGTGAACTTCAATTCCGTCCGGATCTCCATCGCATCGCCGGAGAAGATCCGGGAGTGGTCCTTCGGCGAGGTCAAGAAGCCGGAGACCATCAACTACCGGACCTTCAAGCCGGAACGCGATGGGCTCTTCTGCGCCAAGATCTTTGGCCCGGTCAAGGACTACGAGTGCAACTGCGGCAAGTACAAGCGCATGAAGCATCGCGGCGTGGTGTGTGAGAAGTGCGGCGTCGAGGTGATCCAGAGCAAGGTGCGACGGGAGCGGATGGGCCACGTCACTCTCGCCACGCCGGTGGCCCACATCTGGTTCCTGAAGTCGCTTCCGTCCCGCATCGGCAACATCCTCGAGACCTCACTCCGCGATCTCGAGAAGGTCCTCTACTTCGAATCGCATATCGTGATCGACCCTGGAGACACGGAGCTGATCTTCGGTGAACTATTGAACGACGAGCAGCTCGCGGAGGCTCGTGAGCAGTACGGGCGGGATGCATTCCGCTACGGCATCGGCGCCGTGGCCATCCGCGAAATGCTCAACGCCCTCGACGTCGACCACGAGTGCAAGCGGCTGCGCCATGACATGCGCGAGGCGACGAGCGAAGCGAAGCGCAAGAAGATTTCCAAGCGTCTGAAGGTTCTGGATGCCTTTCGAGAGTCCGGCAACAAGCCCGAGCACATGATCCTCGAGGTCGTGCCGGTAATTCCGCCGGATCTGCGGCCGCTGGTTCCGCTCGAGGGCGGTCGGTTCGCGACGAGCGATCTCAACGATCTCTACCGCCGCGTCATCAACCGCAACAACCGCCTCAAGCGGCTCCAGGAACTGAACGCGCCCGAGGTGATCATCCGCAACGAGATGCGGATGCTCCAGGAAGCAGTCGATGCGCTCTTCGACAACGGCCGGCGCGGCCGAGTCATCACGGGGCCATCGAAACGGCCGCTGAAGTCGCTGTCCGACATGCTCAAGGGCAAGACAGGCCGCTTCCGGCAGAACCTGCTCGGCAAGCGCGTTGACTATTCGGGCCGCTCGGTGATCGTGGTCGGTCCGGAGCTGCGGCTCCACCAATGTGGGCTGCCCACCCGGATGGCCATCGAGCTGTTCAAGCCCTTCATCTATTCGAAGCTCGAGCAGCGTGGTTACGTCACGACGATCAAGGCCGCGAAGAAGATGGTGGAAAACGAGCACCCCGAGGTCTGGGACATCCTCGCCGAGGTGGTGACGGAGCACCCGGTCCTGCTCAATCGTGCACCGACGCTCCACCGACTTGGAATGCAGGCCTTCGAGCCGACGCTGATCGATGGGAAGGCGCTTCAGCTCCACCCCCTGGTATGCGCGGCTTTCAACGCCGATTTCGACGGCGACCAGATGGCGGTGCACGTCCCGCTATCCGTCGAGGCGCAGATCGAAGCGCGCGTATTGATGATGTCGACCAACAACATCCTGAGCCCGGCGACAGGGCGGCCGGTCATCGGGCCGACCCAGGACATCGTGCTCGGCTGCTACTACATGACTCGGGAGGTTCCCGGAGGCCTCGGCAGCGGGATGGTGTTCTCCAACGTCGACGAGGTGCGCATCGCTCACGAACTGGGTGAGGTCCACCTGCACGCCCCGATCAAGGTCCGGTTGAACGGGGAGATGGTCGACACGTCTGTCGGACGCATACTGCTCCGCGACATCGTTCCCGAGGAGATTCCGTTCGAGATCCTCAACCAGGTGATGGACAAGAAGGCGCTGGGCGAGCTGATCGACCAGACGTATCGCCGGCTCGGGAACAAGGCCACCGTCCTCCTGGCGGATCGGCTGCGCACACTCGGCTACCAGTACGCCACCCGGGCGGGGGTTTCGATTTGTCTGGACGACATGCAGGTCCCGCCGGACAAGCAGCGCTTCATCGACAGTGCGACCTCCGAGGTCCAGGAGATCGAGCATCAGTACCAGGAGGGCCTGATCACCGACGGTGAGCGCTACAACAAGGTGATCGACATCTGGGCGGGCTGTACCGAGCGTGTGGCATCGCAGATGCTCGCGCGTCTCGGCAGCGAGGACGGCGGAGCGGGCAGGGAGCGACCGAGCTTCAACCCGATCTTCATGATGGCCGACTCGGGTGCTCGCGGGGCCGCGAACCAGATGCGGCAGCTGGCTGGCATGCGCGGCTTGATGGCGAAGCCCTCGGGCGAGATCATCGAGACGCCGATCACTTCGAATTTCCGCGAGGGGCTCTCGGTCCTCCAGTACTTCATCTCCACGCACGGTGCGCGCAAGGGTCTGGCGGATACGGCGCTCAAGACGGCGAACTCGGGTTACCTGACCCGCCGCCTGGTCGACGTCTCCCAGGACATGATCGTCCGCCTGCGCGACTGCGGGACCGCCGACGGCATCGAGATCGGGCCGCTCGTGGAGGGCGGCGAGGTCATCGAACCGATCGGGGAGCGGATTCTCGGGCGCGTTGCGCTGCACGACGTGAAGGACCCGTTGAACGACGCGGTCCTCGTGGAGGCCAACGCAGAAATCGACGAAGAAAAGGTGCGTATCATCGAGGATGCGGGTCCCGAGAAGGTCATGATCCGATCGGTGCTGACATGTGCCACGTCGTATGGTGTCTGTGCTCTCTGCTACGGGCGCGATCTGTCCCGCGGTGAGTTGGTGAACCTGGGTGAGGCCGTCGGCGTGATTGCGGCCCAGTCGATTGGCGAGCCGGGCACACAGCTCACCATGCGCACGTTCCACATCGGTGGCACAGCGACGCGGCGGGCTGAGCAGTCCCACGCCAAGGTCGGATCGGAGGGCGAGGTTCGCTACAGCAGCAATCTCCGCGTCGTGCCGGATCGCGACGGAAGGCAGATCGCCATGACGCGGAATGGGGAAGTCGGCGTTTTTGACGCCACGGGCCGCGAGCGTGAACGGCACCCGGTGGTGTATGGCGCCCACGTGCAGGTGCAGAACGGCGATCACGTGGAGCCCGGAGACATGCTCCTCGAATGGGACCCGTTTGCGAATCCGATTCTCTCCGAGCAGACGGGTGAGGTGAAGTTCGGAGACATCATCGAGGGCGGGACCATGCGCGAGCAGGTGGACGAGTTCACCGGCGTCTCGTCGAAGATGATCATCGAGTCGAAGGACCCGGATCTGCGTCCGAGAATTTCGATCAAGAACGCGGACGGTTCCACGGCCTACCGGGCGTTGCTTCCGGTCGGCTCCAACCTCGCCGTCGGCGAGGGCGACACGGTGGCAGCTGGCGACGTGCTGGCCAAGATGCCTCGAGAGACCACGAAGACCAAGGACATTACGGGCGGTCTCCCGCGCGTCGCGGAACTCTTCGAGGCGCGCAAGCCCAAGGATTTCGCGATCGTCACCGAGATCGATGGGACCGTGTCGTTCGGGCCCGATTCGCGCGGCAAGCGCCGCGTGATCGTGACGCCCGATGTCGCGGACAGGGAGCCGAGCGAATACCTGATCCCGAAGGGCAAGCACATCAGTGTCCACGAGGAGGATGTGGTCCGCGCGGGCGACCGGCTGATGGGCGGCGCGGAGAACCCCCATGACATTCTGAAGATCAAGGGCGAGGAGGAGCTGGCGAAGTACCTGGTCGATGAGGTGCAGGAGGTCTACCGCCTGCAGGGCGTGCGCATCAACGACAAGCACATCGAGGTGATCGTGCGCCAGATGTTGCGACGGGTGCGTGTCACGAACGTAGGAGACACGGACTTCCTGGTCGGTGAGCACGTGGAGAAGGTTGTGTTCGAGGCGGCTAACGAGCGCATGCTCGAAGAGGGGCGTGAGCCGGCCGTACGCGAACCGCTACTCCTGGGCATCACCAAGGCGTCGCTCTCCACCGAGTCGTTCATTTCGGCGGCATCCTTCCAGGAGACCACCAAGGTGCTCACCGAGGCCTCCATCTGGGGCAAGGTCGACCACCTCCGCGGTCTCAAGGAGAACGTGATCATGGGGCGCTTGATTCCGGCCGGTACCGGCATGGCCCGATACCAGCAGATCGGAATCCAGATCGACGCGCCCGAGGGGCTGCTCGAGGTAGAGGGCGGGGAGCCGCCCATGAGAGAGGATTCAGAGTACCCGTCCGGAGGTCACGCGACGCCCGCAGAGGGTCTCATGGCTGCACCGGCGACCGGCGGTGAGCCCATCGAGAGCTGATCCCCGCGGGGCTCACGAGGGGTAGCGGGAGAATGTCCCCGCGCCCGCTCCGGTGTGCAACAAGACCCGGAACCCTGCGTTGACAGGGTACGCAACGTCGCTAACCTCCGGCGGTTTTTGGGGTTCGAGCCGTCCTCCGGCGGTCCACCCCTGGCCCGAACAGGGTTCCCGAGGCCGCTGCCTCCGGTCTGTTCGGTGCTCGGCGGTGTGACCAAAGGGGGGTTCTGTCTGTCAGCCCATCGGAGTGCGGAATGCCCACCGTTCAGCAGTTGGTTCGCAAGGGCCGCAAGCTCCAGAAGTCAGGGTCCAAGTCGCCCGACCTGAAGAGTGCGCCCCAGCGGCGCGGGGTGTGTCTCCGCGTCTTCACCGCGACCCCGAAGAAGCCGAACTCCGCGCTTCGCAAGGTCGCGCGCGTGCGCCTGACCAACGGTCGCGAGGTGAACGCCTACATCCCGGGCGTCGGGCACAACCTCCAGGAGCACTCGGTGGTGTTGGTTCGCGGTGGGCGCGTCAAGGATCTGCCCGGTGTCCGCTATCACATCGTGCGCGGCACTCTCGATACCCAGGGCGTTGCAGATCGTCACCGCGGGCGTTCGAAGTATGGAGCGAAGCGGCCGAAGTGACCGGCCCGCCAGGCGGTCGGCCTAGTACCCCGAGCGCACCGTTGGCCGTATCGCGTTGGAAGAGTCAGGAGAGATCACGTGCCTCGACGAAGGGAAGTTCCGAAGCGGCCGATCCAGCCGGATCCCAAGTACAAGGACCGGCTGGTGGGACGTTTTACGAGCGTGATCATGAAGGACGGAAAGAAGAGCACTGCCGAGCACATCGTGTATGGCGCCTTCGAGGTGATCGAGAGGAAGACGCGAAACGACCCGCTGGCGATGTTTCGCCGGGCTCTCGAGAACGTGCGGCCCCGTGTCGAGGTGAAGTCCCGCCGCGTGGGGGGTGCGACCTACCAGGTCCCCGTGGAGGTGCGCCCGGAACGCGCCACTTCGCTCGCGATGCGCTGGCTTGCGGACTACGCGCGCGGACGCAGTGGAAAGAGCACTCGCGAGAGGCTTGCGGACGAGATCATCGATGCTGCCAACGAGCGCGGGGACGCGGTGAAGAAGCGCGAAGACACTCACCGGATGGCGGAGGCCAACAAGGCCTTCTCCCACTACCGGTGGTAGGGAAACACCCTGCGGCGAGAAGCAAGTCATGGCCCGTACGTCACCGCTCGAGAGAACGCGAAACATCGGCATCATGGCCCACATCGATGCCGGGAAGACGACGACCACCGAGCGGATCCTCTACTACACGGGCGTGAACTACAAAATGGGTGAGGTGCACGACGGTGCCGCCACCATGGATTGGATGCAGCAGGAGCAAGAGCGGGGGATCACGATCACCTCGGCGGCGACCACTTGTTCCTGGAAGGAGCATCGCATCAACATCATCGATACACCGGGGCACGTGGATTTCACCATCGAGGTGGAGCGCTCATTGCGCGTTCTGGACGGTGCGGTGGGGGTATTCTGTGGGGTGGCGGGCGTGGAGCCCCAGTCTGAAACCGTGTGGCGCCAGGCGGATCAGTATCAGGTGCCGCGTCTCGCGTTCGTCAACAAGATGGATCGCGTGGGTGCGGATTACGAGCGGGTGATTGGAATGATCCGGGGCCGGCTCGGAGCGCGTGCGGTGGCCGTTCAGGTACCGATCGGTGCCGAAGATGAGTTCCGCGGCGTCGTCGATCTACTCGCGGAGAAAGCGATCTATTGGGACGACGACAGCCTGGGTGCCGAGTACCACACCGAGGACGTTCCCGAGGCAATGCGCGAGGCGGTGGCGGAAGCGCGAGAACAGCTGGTCGAAGCGGCCGCCGACATCGACGAGGACGTGGCGCACCGGTTCCTCGACGATCAGCCGGTGTCGCCCGAGCAACTGGGAAAGGCCGTTCGGGCCGGGACGCTCCGGCAGAAGCTGGTGCCGGTGCTCTGTGGCAGTGCCTTCAAGAACAAGGGTGTGCAGCCTCTGCTCGACGGCATCGTCGACTATCTCCCGTCTCCCCTCGACGTCCCCCCGGTGCGTGGCGTGAGCGAGGATGGGGCATCGGAGGGGTTGCGCCAGGCGGACGACAACGAGCCTTTTGCGGCTCTGGCCTTCAAGCTGATGAGCGATCAGCACGTGGGGCACCTTACTTACATCCGCGTCTATTCCGGCGCGGCGAAGTCCGGCGGGCAGGTCCTGAATTCGAACCGCGATCGCAAGCAGCGCCTCGGCCGGTTGCTCCAGATGCATGCCAACAAGCGTCAGGATCTCGAGGAGGTGCGTACCGGGGACATCGCCGCGGTGGTGGGCCTGAAGCAGATCTCGACGGGCGAGACCCTCTGCGATCCCGAAACGCCGATTGTCCTCGAGGCCCTCCGGTTTCCCGATCCGGTCCTCTGGATCGCGATCGAGCCGAAGACCAAGGCAGACCTCGATCGGCTCGCCGGCGCGCTCGAGCGCCTGTCCCAGGAAGATCCCTCCTTCCGGGTTTCGGTCGATGAGGAGACGGGCCAGACCCTCATTTCGGGTATGGGAGAGCTCCACCTGGAGATCATTACGGACCGTCTGCTGCGCGAGTTCGGCGTCAGGGCGAACGTGGGTCGTCCGCAGGTGGCCTACAAGGAGAGCATTACCCGCAGCGCCAAGGTCGAGGGGCGCTACATCAAGCAGACGGGTGGTTCGGGAGACTTCGGTGTGGTCGAGATCGAGGTGGGTCCCGGCGAGCCGGGTTCTGGCTTTTCCTTCAAAAGCGCGGTCAAGGGCGGCGCGGTTCCCACCGAGTTCATCTCTGCGGTGCGCCGCGGCTGCGAGGAGGCTTCTCAGAGCGGACCGCTCGCCGGCTACCCGGTCGTCGATGTGTGGGTCCGGCTCCTCGATGGGCAGGCCCACGACGTCGATTCATCGGAGCGATCGTTCAAGATTGCCGGCTCGATCGCGATGAAGGATGCCCTGGAACAGGCCGGGCCGGTGCTGCTCGAGCCGGTCATGGCCGTCGAGGCGGTCACGCCCGAGGATTTCGTGGGCTCGGTCCAGGGCGATCTCAGCAGCCGTCGCGGTGAAATTACGGGCATCGAGATGCGCAGCGCCAGTCAGGCCGTACAAGCCCAAGTGCCGCTCGCCACCATGTTCGGGTACGTGAACAACCTGCGGTCTCTCACCCAGGGCCGCGCCACTTATACGATGCAGTTCTCCCACTACGCCGCGGTTCCCAAGTCCGCGGCGAAGGGAATCGTCTACTCCTAGGAAGGGGACTGAGGCGCCATGGCCAAGGAAAAGTTCGAGAGGACGAAGCCTCATGTAAACGTGGGGACGATCGGACACGTGGACCACGGGAAGACGACGTTGACGGCGGCGATC
>PBYF01000127.1 GCA_002729515.1 Deltaproteobacteria bacterium | reverse complement strand
TTTCGATCATTGCAGCGACGTGCTTCATCGCGGGAAGTGCTGGCGCGGCCATTACTTTGGATATGATTTGGGCAGCACCGGCTTCTGTTGGCGGCGGGACTCCGACGCTGTCGTTTGTAGGGACTCCAGATGCCAATTTGGGTGGTGGTTGCCTTAAGTTCGGCGTGGGCCAGCAGGACGGCTACTGCTTGGAGTTGATCTTGACAATCGATGTCCCGTGGGCTGCTGCGACCAGCAATTTCGGATGGAGTGAAGCAGGTTCGGGAATGGCGAACACCAATGTTGCGAATGAATCTTTCGGATTCAACAACCCGTTGACAGCCCTGGGCATGACACATGTGGGCCCGATGTACCGGATGACTAATGAATGCAGCGTTGTGGGCTGCGACAAGGTGATTGGTAGCGTTGGCGCTGCCGCGGGAGCTGACTCAGGTGCTGCTGGTACCTGGACTCTCGGTTCGGTCAACTTCGATCTAACCGGAACTGTTGTTGGGACGCATGAAATTGAGAACTTCTTCCGCGAGAACATCGACGGCATTGGCAATACGATCGGAGAGCTTCCCGGCACAGGCCCGGGGGCTAGTGGCTATGTAACGCTGGTTCCGATTCCGGAGCCGGGCACGGTATCGCTGCTCGGTCTGGGCATCGTCGGTCTGGTGCTCGCCGGAAGGCGACGCGACCGCTAGCGAGGCATTGCCTTCGCCAGTAGGATGAAAAACGAGACGCCCCGGGTCGTTAAGACTCGGGGTGTCTTGCGTTTTGGGGTCCCTGTTTTTGCAGAAGGGGGATTCCGCTACTCGAGGTAGCCAAGCGCCCTCAGTTGCTCGACGATCACGTCTTCCGCTCCTGACTCCTTTCCACCCACATGTTCGACCGGGAGATCGTCCCAGCTGCGGATCCGGCCCGTCTCTATTGGCAGGAAGTCTGCGACCCGGCCACTCATGTCGCTTCCCACGGCGAGACCCAGCCACGCCAGCAACGTCGGGGCAATGTCCGTCACCGACATGTTGCGAACCTGGCCTCCAGACGGCACACCGGGCCCCGCGGCGAAGACGATCCCATCGATCGCCTGCTCCGTGACGTGCACCCCGGAACTCGGGTCGCCCGGGCGGGCGTTCTCGAAGCCGTGGTCGGAGACGACGAGCACCAGGTCCTGTGTGCCGAAGCCGCGCAGGAGCACGCCGACGAGCGCGTCGGCGAAGCGATAGGTGGCGTATAGCGCTGCTCGCTGACGCGCCAAGGGTGCTGCCGGCTGCCGGTGTGCAGGCGGGTCCGGGCCATCGAGTGCGACGCTCGGCCAGAAGAAATGCGAGACGGCGTCGACGCCGTTCACGTAGACCAAGAGGAGGTCGGGCCGCAGCTCGGCATCGATTTCGAGCGCGGCCCGCACGACGTGTTCGTCGCGTGCTGCGATGTTGGCCAGGCGCTCCCAAAGGAGCCGGCCCTTGCCCGGGGGAGGTGCGGCAAAGGGGTTGGGGACCTTCGTCAAGGGAGACGCTGCCGTGCCCAGTGCTGTGAAGCGCTCGGCCCAAGCGGCCGGATGCGTGAAGACCGCTTCACGGCTCGCCCCCTCGATCTTTTTTTGAGGAGTTTTCAGAACCCCTGCCGCTAGCCCCAAGCGTCCGGCCAGCGCCCCGGGCGCCGCGTGGTCGGAGATCATCACGCCGCGCACCCGTTCCGGCGGGTGGGTCATGAGCCAGTTGACGACTCCGACGCTAAAACCGGCGCTGCTGGCGATATTCCATACCGCGGGTACACGCCGGTCGAGGCTCGAGTAGAGCCGGGGTGTGCCGTCGGCGTCGATCCGGGCAAAGTGCTCGATGCCATGCTCCGCGGGGAGCTTGCCCGTTGCCATGGAGGTCCAGATGCGCGGGGAGAGGATCGGCTTGAGCGAGCGCAGGCGCCCCCAGGATCCCCGTTCTGCCAGCTCCGCGAGATGGGGGAGTTCGCCCTCGCGAAGCATGCGTTCGACCAGAACCGGACTCATTCCGTCGATCCCGATCACCAGCGCCCGGCCGCCCGGCCGCTGAGCCGCTTCGCTGCAGGCTACGGAGCAGCCGGCCGCAACCAGCAGAGCCCACCGGCTGGTCCGTCTTCGGATGCGTGTGCCGAACCGCTGCACGCCTCTTCCTACCGAAAGCGCGAGAAGTCTGGAACGCGCTTCTCGGCAAATGCTCGGTGGCCCTCTTCGGACTCCGCGCTGGGCGCGAATGCGTCGAGACCGGCAAAAGCGAGCTTTCCCTGCCCGGCGATGTGGTCGCTATCGGCGTTGAACGCGGCCTTGAGGAAGCGGATCGCCGTTGGCGAAAGCGCCGCTGTGTCCCGGCCCCAGGCCTTCGCCTCTTCGAGGAGCCGCTCGGATGGCACGATCTTGTTGACCAGACCCCACGCAAGAGCGGTCTCTGCGTCGTACTGACGGCAGAAGAACCAGATCTCCCGGGCGCGTTTCTCTCCGACGATGCGCGCCAGGTAGGCGGTGCCGAAGCCGGCGTCGAAGGACGCAACCCGGGGCCCGGCCTGACCAAAGCGCGCGTGCTCGGCGGCTATCGTCACGTCGCAGATGACCTGGAGGACGTGGCCACCACCGATTGCGACCCCGTTGACGGCCGCGATCACGGGTTTCGGGATGTTCCGGATCGTCTGCTGAAGCTCCTCGAGTTCCCAGAGGCCGTTTTCGCTGGTGCCGTAGCCACCCGATTCGGCGTACTCCTTCTGGTCGCCACCCGCGCAGAAGGCCCGCTCTCCTGCGCCGGTGAAGATCACGCAGGCGACCCGCGCGTCTGCCCAGGCGCGTTTGAACGCGTGCAGGAGCTCGCCGATGGTGCGGCCACGGAACGCGTTGAGGCGCTCCGGTCGGTCGATTGTGACGATTGCATTCGGTCCGTCGACCTCGTAGCAGACGTCCTGGTACTCCATCTCAACCCGCCATGGTGAGGCCGCCGCTCACACTCATGACCTGTCCCGTCACGTAGTCGGAGCGGCGGCTCGCAAAGAAAAGGATCGCTTCGGCCACCTCCTCTGGCCGTGCCAGGCGCCGGAAGGGAATCGCGCGCTCCAGGGCACCGCGAAGCTTCTCGGGTAGCGATGCGAAAAGCGGAGTGTCCGTCGGGCCGGGACAGACACAGTTCACGTGCAGGGGCCCGCGCGCGGTTTCGCGTGCCACCGACTTGGTAAACGCGATGACGCCGCCCTTGGCGCTGGCATAGGCGGTCTCACCGCTCGAGCCGACACGCCCCGCGTCGCTCGCCACGTTTACGACCTTTCCGCGGCCAGCTTCGAGCATTGCGGGCAGCAAGCAGCGAGTCACCTTCATGCAGCCGAGCAGGTTGATTCTGACGATTCGCTCGATGAACTCGAAGTCGCTCTCGACGAACGGTCGGATCTCGTCCCAACCCGCGGCGTTGACCAGGACATGGGGTGCACCCGCTCGTTCCAGGACCGTCTCGGACAACGCCTCAATCGCCGCATCAACGGTCACATCGGTGCAGATGAACTCGCCCGGCCCATCGGATTCGTTCAGGTCGGCGACGAATACGCGGGCGCCGGCGGCTTCGAGCAGGTCGACCGCAGCGCGCCCGATCCCGGAGGCGCCGCCCGTAACGACGGCGATTTGGCCCTCGAGGCCGGGGTCGCTGCGTTCTGCCATCGTTCGACTCTAGCTCAGCGATTCGAGAGACCGTCGAGTGCTCAGTCGCATTCGAAGTGTCCGGTACAGAGCCCATCAGGTGATTTTGCCAGCCAGCCCGCTCGCTCTCAGGTGTACAGCACGCCGCGAATCGCGGGTCCCTGCCCGGGGTCCCGTGCTCCACGGCTGCCGGCTCTTGGGTTGCGCTACCGTGCGAGACCCGCCCCGGATTCCCTCGGGTACCGGGAGTCGAACGACGCACACGAGCGAGGCCGTGACGGCAGAGCGAGACGATAGCCGTCCGGTCGCATTCGCAGGTCACGGCGGGGTCATGCTCCGCGGAGAAGCCTGGGGCGATCCCTGCGCGCGCCCGGTGGTGCTGCTCCACGGCGGTGGCCAGACGCGCCACTCGTGGGCAGGCGCTGGCCGTGAACTGGCCCTTTCCGGGTGGCGGGCGATCGCGCTCGATCTGCGGGGGCACGGCGAGAGTGATTGGGCCCCGGACGGGTCCTATCTCCCCGATCATTTTGCCGCCGACCTTCGCGCTGTCGCCCGGGTCCTCCCGAAACCGCCGGTGGTGGTCGGCGCGTCGCTCGGCGGAATGGCGGCGCTGCTTGCCGAGGGGGAGGAGGCGGGGGTGCTCGCCGGTGTCGTTCTCGTGGACATCGCGCCGCGCATCGAGCCGCGGGGTGTCGAGCGCATCGTATCGTTCATGCTCGCGAAGCCGGATGGGTTCACGAGCCTCGATGAGGCTGCGGAAGCCGTAGCGGGCTACCGGCAGCACCGCGGGCGCCCAACGGATCTGTCCGGGCTGCGCAAGAACCTTCGCCACGATCCCGACGGGCGCTGGCGCTGGCACTGGGACCCGGCCTTCATCAACCGGGAGCGGCTGGGGAGCATCGAGGGGCTCCGAGAGCACAGGACGATTGGAGAATTCCACAGCTCGGATCGCATGCTGGAAGCGGCGCGCAGCTTGCGGGTCCCGGTGCTCCTCATCCGCGGGCGGGCGAGCGACGTGGTCGCGGAAGAGGGGGCGCAGGAACTTCTCGATGCAGTGCCGCACGCGCGCTACGTCGACGTCTCCGGTGCGGGCCACATGGTCGCCGGTGATCGCAACGACGCGTTCAACGCCGCGGTCGTCGGGTTCCTGAGCGAAACGTTCGGCTGACCGGGCTCGCGCGATCGAGTCTGGCGATCACCTCCCGTGCCTGGGCACGCTCGGCCTCGAGGAAGCGCCCGACGGCCCCTGCGAGGCGCGGTTGGGCGAGGAAGTGCAGGCTGAAGGTCGGCGTTGCGTCGAAGCCGCGCAGCCACTTGTAGTCTCCACCGGCCCCGGGCTCGACGCAGTCGAGGCCTCGCTCGATGCACCACTCGACCGGTGCGTAGTAGCAGACGTTGAAATGCAGGTGGCGCAGCGGGCGGAGCGCACCCCAGTAGCGGCCGTAGAAGCGGTTGCCCTTCACGACATTGGTCGTGCCGGCCAGCACCTCGTCGCCGCGACGCGCCACCACGAAGCACAGCCGATGGCGGAATCGCTCGGCCAGGAGGTCGAAGAAGCGGCGGTTCAGATACTGGCGGCCCCAGGCGCGGGACCCGATCGTCGCGAGGTAGCAGCGGAACATGGATTCGAAGATCTCATCCTCGATGTCTGGCCCGGTGAGCACCGAGATGCGCACGCCGTCTTCGAGCAGCGCGCGCCTCTCCCGGCGGATCTGGTTGCGGCGTTTGCTGCGGAAGACGCCGAGCCAATCGTCGAAGGATTCGTAGCCTCGATTGTGCCAGTGGTACTGGATGCCGACGCGCTTTAGGAAGCGGTTTTCGTCTGCGGTCGCGATTTCTTCCTCGCTGCAGAAATTGACGTGCACCCCCGAGAACTCGTTGGTGAGGCAGATCTCGCGGAGCGCCGAAGCCATCTGTTCGATCCAGAGGTGGCGGTCCTGACCCCGCGCCACCAGGAAACGCGCGCCGCCAACCGGGGTGAAGGGCACTCCGACGAGCAGCTTCGGGTAGTAGTGAATACCGGCCCGCTCGGCGGCGTCAGCCCAGGCCCAGTCGTAGACGAACTCGCCCTCGGAGTGTCCCTTGACGTAGACCGGGCAGGCGGCCACCAGGCGCCCGTTCTCCCGGGCCACCAGTGGCCGGGCCTGCCAGCCCGTTTCGGGCCCGACACAGCCCGCATCTTCCAGAGAGGCCAGCCATTCCCATTCGAGGAATGGGGACTCCTCCCCGACGAGCGCGTTCCACTCTTCGGGGGGCAGTGAGGAGACGCCCGAGGCGAGTTCAAACGCAGGCATCGCCCCAGTCTAACGCCCGCCGCTATCCTTTCGGGCATGGCGAACGAGCCCGAGGGGCCGGGACCGGGCGGGCCCCCGGTGGGAGATCCGCGGCGCGAGGGTGGGGTCGCCACGGCGACCCGCAAGAAGGTGGCGCGGCCGCCGCGCTACAAGGTGATCCTCTACAACGACGACTACACTCCGATGGAGTTCGTCGTGGCGGTCCTGGAGCAGATCTTCGGGAAAGGGCCCTCTGAGGCGACTGCCATCATGCTGGCGATCCACAAGAACGGGCTGGGCGTTGCCGGTGTCTTCCTGCTCGATGTGGCGGAGACCAAGGTGGCCCAGGTACATGCTACCGCCGAGCAGCGGGGTCACCCCCTGCGCGCGGGCGTGGAGAAAGAATGAGTCGTCTCTCCCGGGAGATCCAGCTGGCCCTCCAAGCGGCCTTTCGCGAAGCCGTGGCGCGGCGGCACGCCTACGTCACGGTGGAGCACCTGCTCTACGCCTTGCTTCACGACGATGCCGGTGCCGAGATCGTGTCTCACGCCGGCGGCAATATCGAGCGATTGAAGCTCGCCCTCGAGCGATTCTTCGGCGACGACGTGGAGGAGGTGCCGGGCGACGAGCCGTTCGAGGCCCAGCAGACCCTGGCCTTCCATCGGGTGCTGCAAGGCGCCGCAGTCCATTGTGAGGGTGCCGAAAAGGAGGAGGTCGAGGCCGGCGACCTGCTGGCGTCGATCTTCCAGGAACCCGATTCCTACGCCGTGACCCTGTTGCGATCCCAGGGCGTGACTCGGCTCGACGTGGTGCAGTACGTCGCCCACGGCATTTCGAAGCTGACCGGCGGCGCGACGTCCGACGGCGAGGCCGAGGGCGCTCCGGCGGGGTTCGAGCGCGGCGGAGGAGAGCCCGGCGAGGTTCCCGCCGACCCGCTGGCGGCGTTCTGCACCCCGCTCAGCCAACGGGCTGCAGAGGGGCGGCTCGACCCGCTGATCGGTCGCGGCCGCGAACTCGACCGCATCGTCCACATCCTCGCGCGGCGCAGGAAGAACAACCCGATCCTCGTCGGAGAGGCGGGTGTCGGCAAGACTGCAC
Source organism: Deltaproteobacteria bacterium (assembly GCA_002729515.1). Lineage (GTDB taxonomy): Bacteria > Myxococcota_A > UBA9160 > UBA9160 > SMWR01. Next base: position 28,149 of record PBYF01000127.1, on the reverse strand, counting down.
TCGCCGAAGGCCTGGCGCTGCGCATCCACGAGGGCCGCGTGACCGAAGACCTGGCCGACGCGGAGATCTTCGCCCTGGACATCGGATCGCTGCTGGCCGGCACCCGCTACCGGGGTGACTTCGAGGCGCGCTTCAAGGCGCTGGTCGAAGCGGTCAAGGCGCGTGCCCACCCGATTCTTTTCATCGACGAGATTCACACGGTGCTGGGTGCCGGGTCTGCCCAGGGCGGTACGGTGGATGCCTCCAATATGCTCAAACCGCTGCTCCAGTCGGGCGAGTTGCGCTGCATGGGCTCCACGACCTACCAGGAGTATCGCCATTTCGAACGCGACCGGGCGCTTGCGCGGCGGTTTCAGCGCGTCGATGTGGTCGAGCCGAGCCCGGAGGAGGCGACCCGCATTCTTCAGGGGCTGGCCCCGCGCTACGCCGAGCACCACGCGGTTCGTTACACACAGCCGGCGCTGAAGGCGGCGGTCGATCTGTCGGCGCGTCACCTGAACGACCGTTTCCTCCCGGACAAGGCGATCGACGTGATGGACGAGGCGGGTGCTGCGGTCCGATTGCGTCCGGGGTCGAAGAAGCGCAAGACGGTGGGTGTTCGAGATATCGAGGACGTGGTGGCGCGTATGGGGAACGTGCCGCCCGCTCGGGCGACGACTTCAGATCGCGAGCGGCTCGGCAACCTCGAGGGCGATCTGAAGCGCGTCGTCTTCGGCCAGGATGTTGCGGTCGAGACGGTGGTGCGCGCCGTGAAGCGCTCCCGAGCCGGACTCGGCGGCCGAGAGAAGCCGATCGCGTCGTTTCTCTTCGTGGGGCCGACAGGGGTCGGGAAGACCGAGCTGTCCAAGCAGTTGGCAGCGGTGCTGGGGGTGCCCTTCCTGCGCTTCGACATGAGCGAATACATGGAGAAGCACGCCGTGGCCCGACTCATCGGGGCACCGCCGGGATACGTGGGCTACGACCAGGGCGGTCAACTCGTGGAGGGGATCCGAAAGCAGCCCCACGCCGTGCTGCTCCTCGACGAAATCGAGAAGGCGCACCCGGATTTCTTCGACATCCTGCTCCAGGTGATGGACCGCGCAACCCTCACCGACAGTCAGGGGCGCGAGGCTGACTTCCGCCACGTGGTGCTGGTGATGACCTCGAACGTCGGCACTCGCGAGATGACGGAGAAGGCCATCGGCTTTGGGGGTGGCAGCCGGAGCGATGGCATCCGGGAGGTGGAGCGTCTCTTCAGTCCCGAGTTCCGCAATCGCCTGGACGATGTGGTGCGCTTTGGACACCTCACGCCCGAGGTGATGGGTCGCGTCGTAGACAAGTTCGTTGTCGAGGTGCGCGAGCAGTTGGCCGAGCGCCGGGTCGTTCTCGAGCTCACCGACGCGGCCCGAGACTGGCTGGCCGAAAAGGGCTACGACCCCGACTTCGGTGCCAGGCCGCTGGCGCGGGTGATCGAAACCGAGCTGAAGGACCACCTGGCCGACGAGGTCCTGTTCGGAAGCCTGGCCCGAGGGGGTCGCGTCGTCGTCGATGCTGCCGATGGCAGTCTCGTGGTGCAGATCGCAACGTAGCCTGCCCTTCGGGATCGGCGACCTATCGGAGCGGGGGCGGGAGCGGGAAGACCATTCCCTCGTCGACAGCGGGGGGGCGCTCGATCTCGATTCCGGGCGCGAATTCGCCCAGCCGTTCCAGCACCTTCTGTATCAGTTCCTCCGGCGTCGAGGCGCCGGCACTGACAGCGATCCGCTGCACACCCTTCAGCCAGCCGGGCTCGATCTCGCTCGCATCCTGGACCAGGTGGGCGGTGACGCCGCACTTGACCGCGACCTCGACCAGACGGTTGCTATTCGAGGAGGCCAGTGAGCCCACCACGAGCACCAGGTCCGTGCCTTCGGCAAGCTGTTTGACGGCGTCCTGTCGATTCTGCGTCGCATAGCAGATGTCGTCTCTCTTCGGCAGATGGATTGCCGGGAATCTCCGCTGGAGCGCAGAGAGCACGTCGTGCGTGTCGTCGACGGACAGGGTGGTCTGGGTGACGCAGGCCAGCCGTTCGGCGTCTGCGACTTCGAGCCGCTCGACGTCTTCGGGAGTCTCGACGAGATGCGTCCGCTCCGGGGCCTGGCCCATGGTGCCTTCCACTTCGACGTGTCCGGCGTGGCCTACCATCACGATCTCGTTGTCTTGCCGCGCAAACCGGCGAGTCTGCTTGTGCACTTTTGTCACCAGCGGGCAGGTGGCGTCGATTACCTGGAGGTTTCGGGCACCGGCGGCGGCGACCACTGCCGGAGAGACGCCGTGGGCGCTGAAGACGAGGACGGCGCCCTCGGGAACCTCCGCGGGGTGCTCGACGAAGATCGCGCCGCGGCGGTGCAGGCCTTCGACCACGTGCCGGTTGTGGACGATCTCGTGGCGCACGTAGACGGGTTTGCCAAAACGCTCGAGTGCCTGCTCGACGATCGCGATGGCGCGGTCGACGCCCGCGCAGAAGCCTCGGGGCTCGGCGAGAATCACCTGCATGGAGGTTCACGCTAGCGCAGGTCCCCCACGTCCCTTCGGGGAGCGCCGACCGCACGCTACAATGCAGCCCTTCCGGGACACGCAGGGAACCGCAATGGCCGATCTCGAGACATTCCGCACCGAAGCCGCTGCCTGGCTCGACGCCAACGCCCCGCTGGAAATCCGAGGTCTCGAACTCGACCCCGACACGGGGGGGGGCTGGGGCGGGCGCCGCGCGACCTTTGATCCGCCCCAGCTGAAGGACTGGCTGGACCGCTGTGCCGAGAAGGGGTGGACTGCTCCGCAGTGGCCCCGCGAGTACGGCGGGGGGGGCCTCTCGGGGGCGGAGGCCAGGGTTCTCGACCAGGAGCGCAAGCGGCTCCAGTTGCCCGAGCCGCTCGTTGGCTTCGGGCTCACCATGATCGGGCCGGTACTGCTGCAGTTCGGGACGGAGGAGCAGCGCCAAGAGCACCTGACGAAGATCGTTCGGGGTGAGATCCGCTGGTGTCAGGGCTACTCGGAGCCCGATTCCGGTTCCGACCTGGCTTCGCTCCAGACCCGCGCGGTACGCGACGGCGACGAGTTCGTCGTCAACGGCACGAAGGTGTGGACCTCCTACGGAGACCTCTCGGACTGGATCTTCGCGCTGGTGCGGACGAACCCGGACGTCAAGAAGCAGGAGGGGATCAGCTTCCTGCTGATCGACATGCAGACGCCCGGCGTCGCGGTCCGTCCCATCCAGCTGATCAGCGGCAAAAGCCCCTTCTGCGAGACTCGCTTCGACGACGTGCGCGTCCCCGTGGCGAACGTGATCGGCGAAATCGACGGGGGTTGGACGGTGGCGAAGGCGCTGCTCGGTCACGAGCGGGCCATGATCGCGGATCTCTTCGGAGCGCCTCGGGGCGGCTCACGCAAGGCCGGTTCTTCGCTCGTGAACCTCGCGCGCGAATACCTCGATGTGCCGGACGATGCGCCGCTTTCCGATGCGGTGCTTCGGGACAAGATCGCCGCCTCCGAGATGGACACCCGGGCGTTCCACCTGACCATCCAGCGCTCCCGGGACGCCGCCAAGGCCGGTCACCAACCCGGTCCCGAGAGTTCGATCTTCAAGGTCTACGCGACGGAAGCCAACAAGCGCCGCTGTGAGCTCGCGGTCGAGCTCGCCGGGCCCCGGGGCCTGGGCTGGGAGGGTCCGGGTTTCGAAGCCGACGAGTTGGCGCGCACGCGCGCGTGGCTGCGGTCTCGCGGCAACTCGATCGAGGGCGGCACCAGCGAGATACAGCTCAACATCATCGCCAAGCGCGTGCTCGGCCTGCCGGACTAGGGGGCGCTGTGCAGCTCGTTCTGACCGAAGAGCAGGAGCTTCTCGCCGGGATCGTTGCGGACTTTGCAGAGGAGCGTTCCCCCGTGGCCCGCTTCCGCGCGCTTCGCGATGCGGGCGATCCGGTGGGATTCTCGAAACCCCTGTGGAAGGAGATGGCCGAGCTCGGCTGGGCCGGAATTCCCTTCCCCGAGTCCTTGGGCGGTGCCGGCCTGGGCCTGGCCGAGCTCGCGGTGGTGATGGAGGCGTTGGGGCGCCGGCTTGCTCCCGAGCCCTTTCTCTCGAGCGTGCTTCTCGGGGGACAGGCCGTGTTGCAGGGCGGTAGCGAGGCACAGAGGTCGCGCTGGCTTGCCCCCCTGGTTGCCGGCGATGCCTTCCTGGCACTTGCCTTCCAGGAGCCGCGCAGCCGCTACGACCTGTTCCGGGTGGCCTGCCGGGCGGAGCGGGCCGGTGCTGGCTGGCGGCTCACGGGAGAGAAAGTCCAGGTACTCGACGGTCTGGTTGCCGATGCCCTGATCGTGGTCGTGCGCACCGCGGGCGCCGAAGCCGACGCGGACGGCATCACGCTCTTCCTGGTCGACGCCGGTGCGTCCGGCCTGACCCGCGAGCGCCAGCACCGGGTGGATACACGGGGTGCGGCGCGCATCGTGCTCGACGGTGTGGAGGTCGGCGACGCTGGGCTGGTGGGCGGGGAAGGGCAGGGCGGTGCGCTGCTCGAAGCTGTGGTGGACTGCGCCACGGTGGGACTCTGCGCCGAACTCCTCGGACTGATGAGCGAATGTTTCGAACGCACGCTCACCTATCTGAAGGATCGGGTCCAATTCGGGGTGCCGATCGGAAGCTTCCAAGCGCTCAAGCACCGGGCGGCGGAGATGTTCATCGAGGTGGAGCTGGCGCGCTCCTGCGTGATGGCGGCTGCGCGTGCGGTCGACGCGGGCGCCGACGATGCGGCTAGGCTGGTCTCGCTGGCCAAGGCTCGCTGCTCGGATGCGGCGGTGCTCGTGACCAACGAAGCCGTCCAGATGTACGGGGGCATCGGCATGACGGATGAACACGACATAGGCTTCTTCATGAAGCGAGCTCGGGCCGCCTGTCAGACCTTCGGAGACGCGGTTACCCACCGGGCTCGCTGGGCACGTCTCGGCGGATACTAGTGACGCTCGCCCCTCTCGATCCGACACAGCGGCTGTTGCGCGCTTGTCGGGGCGAGCCGGTGGACCGGCCGCCGGTGTGGTTGATGCGGCAGGCCGGGCGTTATCTGCCCGAATACCGGGCTGTGCGTGGCGACATTCCGTTCCTGGACTTCTGTGGGGATGTCGAGAAAGCGGTTGAGGTTTCGCTCCAGCCGCTGCGGCGGGTGGGGACCGAGGCGGTGATCGTCTTTTCCGACATCTTCGTCCCGGTTCCCGGCATGGGCGTGGAGATCGACTTCGCCCCGGGGCCGGTCGTTGCCGTGCCGATCCGGAGCCGTGCGCAGATCGAAGCGCTGCGGGTGCCGGATCCCCGGGAGAGTGTTCCCTTCGTGTTCGAGATCCTGCGGACGCTGCGCCGAGAACTCGAGGGGGCCCGCGTTCCGCTGCTCGGATTCGCGGGTGCGCCCTTCACGCTGGCGGCCTATCTGGTCGAGGGGCGGAGTTCGAGCGACTTCCCGGTACTGCGGCGGATGATCGCGGAGGAGCCGGCGCTGCTGCGCGCACTGCTCGCCAAGCTCACGGAACTGGTGGTGGCGCACCTCGACGCGCAGGTCGAGGCCGGGGCGCAGGTGGTGCAGCTCTTCGATACCTGGGCCGGGCTGCTCTCGCCCGAGTTGTACCGGGAGTGGGTGCTCCCAGCCCACCGGGAAATCGCCGCCAAGCTACCGCGGGCGAAGGCACCTCTCGTTCTCTACTTGAGACAGAGTGCGCATCTACTGGATCTGGTTCTGGAATCTGGTGCTGATGTGATTTCCCTGGACTGGCGCGTCGACCTGGCAGAGGCGGCGCGGCGGGCGGCGGGTCGCGCCAGCCTCCAGGGCAACCTGGATCCGGGCCTTCTCTTTGCGCCCCCCGAACTCATTGCCGAGCGGGTGCGCGAGGTGGTGGTCTCGGCGCGTGGCGCCCGCGGGCACGTGCTGAACCTGGGTCACGGTGTGCTGCCCGGTACGCCGGTCGAGGGCGTGTGCGCGTTCACGGAAGCGGTGCGGGCTTTCGGGGATCTCGAGCGTTGACCCGCGACGTCTTTGCCGTCGATCTGGATCGCATCGAGAAGTTGCTGCCCCGGTACGCCATGGAGGGGCCGCGTTATACGTCGTACCCGACCGCACCGGTCTGGGGCGACGGCTACGGACCCAGCGATTTTCGCCGCGATCTCTCGCGCGACGACGCGCAGCCTGGCGATGGCCTCTCCATCTACGTGCACGTGCCCTTCTGCCGGTCGCTGTGCCACTTCTGCGCCTGCAACAGGGTCATCACGCGAAACGAGGCTCTCCCGGTCCAGTTCCTCGAGACGATCGAGCGAGAGGTGGACACCGTTCGCGAAGCAGTCGGAGCGCCGCGTCCGGTCACTCAGGTGCACTGGGGTGGCGGCACGCCGACCCACCTCACACCGGAACAGGTGACGCGGCTGCACGCCGCCGTGACGGCGCGTTTCCCCGTGGCCGAGGGCGCGGAGATCTCGATCGAGGTGGACCCGCGGGTGACCACGCCCGAGCACGTGGGAGCGCTGCGCGAGGCCGGTTTCAACCGCATCTCAATGGGAGTGCAGGACTTCGAGCCTCGGGTCCAGGAGGCGATCCACCGCATCCAGCCCTTGGACGACACGGCGGCGCTGGTCGATCGTTGCCGGCAGGCGGGCTTCGAGAGTGTGAACTTCGACCTGATCTACGGGCTTCCCTACCAGAGCGAGGCGACGTTCACGCGGACGCTCGAGAAGGTGATCGCGCTGCGTCCCGACCGTCTGGCGCTGTATTCCTACGCGCATGTCACCTGGGTGGCGAAACATCAACGCGGCTTCGAGCGCAAGGACCTGCCGCCGCCGGAGGTGAAGATCCGAATCTTTCTGGCGGCGTTGCGGCGCTTTCTCGAGGCCGGTTATCGCTTCATCGGCCTGGACCACTTCGCAGAGCCGGACGATGAGCTTTCCCGGGCGTTTGCGGACCGAACCCTGCGGCGAAACTTCATGGGTCATACGACCCAGGCGGGGGTGGATCTCATCGGACTGGGTCCGAGTGCGATCAGCGAGTTGCGGGGCGCCTACGCCCAGTCACACCGGGAGATCCCGGTCTGGCAGGAAGCCGTGGAGTCCGGGCAGCTGGCGACCCGGCGCGGCCACGTGCTGACGCCGGAGGATCTCGAGCGGCGCTGGGTGATCGGGCGGATCATGTGCCATGGTGAGATCCGCGCGTCGGAGTTCGAGGCCGCGTTCGGGCGGCCCTTTGCCGACAGCTATAGCGCCGAGCTGGCTTCGCTCGAGCCGGCTGTGGACGATGGACTCGCGCACGTCGGCGACGACGGCAGCCTCCAGGTGACGCCGCTCGGCCGCCTGCTGGTGCGCAACGTGGCCATGCAGTTCGACGCCTATCTTCCCGAGCAGCGCCGTGAGGGGCGTTCGATGTTCAGCAAGACCGTCTAATCCGATGCTTCCGTGCTTTTCACCGGCAATTTCCTGGCGACCGTTGCCGCGGGCGAGTTGTGCATGAGCATTCCCGACGTCGACGCAGTGGTGGTGGGGAGCGGCATTGCGGGTCTTGCTGCGGCGCTCGAGCTCGAGAAACACAGCTCCGAGGTCGTGCTCCTCGAAGCGTCGGATCGGCCCGGTGGCGTGATGCGGACCGACTACGTGGGGGGGTTTCTCGTAGAGCGCGGCCCGAATACGCTCCAGCTCAAAGCGCCCATGCTCGCGGCGCTGCGCGAGTGGGGCCTCGAGGACGCTCTGACGTGTGCCCTTCCGGCGAGCCGGCGGCGCTACGTGTGGCGCGACGATGAGCTGCGGGCCGTGCCGCTCTCGCCGGTCGGCTTTTTCACCACGGACCTGCTCTCGCTGCGCGGCAAGCTGCGGTTGCTGGCCGAGCCCTTCGTGCGCGGGCGCGAGGTTGCCGACGAGTCGGTGGACGAGTTCGTCCGCCGGCGACTTGGACGAGAGGCGCTCGAGCAGCTGGTTGCGCCGTTCCTGACCGGTGTCTATGCGGGAGACGAGACACAGCTCGGGGCCGAGGCGATCTTCGGGCGGCTCGTCGAGTACGAGCGGCGCTTCGGCTCGATCGCGTTCGGGGGCGTAGCGGTCGCTCTCGCCCGGCGCGGTGAGCGCGGGCGCTCCGGCACGTGGTCTGCGCCCGACGGGTTGGGGCCTTTCGCCCGCCACCTGGCCGGCCGTCTCTCCGAGCCCCCGGCGTACGGGGCGCGGGTCGTCGCGCTCGCGCGCGACGACAACGCCTGGCGGCTGGGAGTGGAGAGCGCCGGTGGGTTCTCCGAACTGCGCGCGGGCCGCGTGGTGCTCGCCGCTCCCGCACCGGTCGTGGTGGAGCTCCTGGCCGGGGTCGATCCCCGAGCTGCCGAGTTGCTCGCCGGGGTGCGCTACGCGCCCATCGTCGGGCTGCCCCTGGGCGTCCCGCGCAGCGCACTTCGACGCCCTGCGGACGGTTTCGGCTTCCTGGTGCCGCGGCAGGCGGGGGCGAGCCTGCTCGGCTGCCTGTTCATGAGCCAGCTCTTTCCAGCCCGGGCACCCCGGGAGCACGAACTGCTGCAGTGCATGTTGGGCGGCGCGCGCTGGCCCGAAGCCGTGGACGAGCCGGACGAGGTGTTGCGCCAGCACGCCTGCCGCGACCTCGAACGGGTTCTGGGGCTTTCCGGAGAGCCTGTCGACCTGGGGGTGGCGCGCTGGCCCCAGGCCATCCCCCAGCCGGGCCGGGACCACGTGGGACGGATCGCCGAGATCCGTGCGAGGCTCTCGGTCCACCCCGGCCTCGGGCTGGCGGGCAGTTATCTCGACGGCGTTGCGGTTGCCGACGCCTTTGCATCGGGCTTGCGCGCTGCACGGGAACTCGTGGTGCCGTTATGATCGGCGCGTGCGCCTCCACTTCTCCGCACTCTTTTTGGCGGGTCTTCTCCTCGCCTGCGGGGCTGACCCCTACGCCGGACAGCCGCCCCACGTCGAGCAGCGCCACGTAGCGCTCGATGGCGCGTTCAACTTCAGGGACCTGGGCGGTTACCCCACCCGGGACGGGCGCAGCGTGCGGTGGGGCGTTCTGTTCCGCTCCGACGCTCTGGCGGAGCTCAGCGATGCGGATCTCGCCGTGCTCGGAGAACTCGGCCTGCGCCTGGTCTGTGACTTCCGCAGTCCGGAGGAAAAGGCGGAGGCTCCCGACCGGCTCCCGGTGGACGAGCCTCCCGAGGTGGCCGAACTCGAGATTGCGATCGAGGGCGTCAACATCGCCGAGCTGCACGAGCGGATCCTGTCGGGGGACGTCGAGGGCATCGACCTGATCGGGGCCAACCTTCAGTTCGCTCTCCGCTTTGCCCCGCAGTACGCGGCGATGTTCGAGCGCATCACCCGTCCGGAGAACCTTCCGGCCCTGATCCACTGCACGGGGGGCAAGGACCGGGCGGGATTCGGCGCGGCGCTCATCCTGCGAACGCTGGGAGTGCCTCTGGAGGCGGTGTACGAGGACTTCCTCCTCACCAACGTCTACACGGCCGAGCGCATCGAGCGAGCGCTCTGGGTCATTCGGTTCACCTCGGTCTTCCGCGCCGACACAGAGAAGGTTCGGGCGCTCCTGGGCGTGCGGCGCGAGAACCTCGAGGCGGCATTCGGCGCCATCGATCGACGCTGGGGATCGTTCGACGCCTACCGCCGCGAGGCGCTGGGCCTCGACGACGCCCAGGTCGAGTCCTTTCGCAACCTCGTGCTGGAAACGCCGGGGTCCGGCTCCTAGGCGCGAGCCCGCAGCCGGCTTGCGAGCGCCTCGACCCAGGCCGGGTGTGCGTTCAGGCAGGGCACGAGGTGGAGGGCATCGCCTCCGAGTTCTTGCCATTGGGCGCGTGCGCGGATCCCGATCTCTTCGAGGGTCTCGAGGCAGTCCGCGACGAACGTTGGACACAGGACCGCGATTCGGCGGTGTCCGGACGCGGCGAGTTCCGGGAGCACCTGGTCGGTGTAGGGGCGGATCCACTGGCCGCCGCCCAGCCGCGACTGGAACGCGACGCAGTGGCGTTTCGGTGCCAGGGATAGCGCCGCAGCCACGGCGCGGGTGGTCGCGAAGCATTGGGCGCGATAGCAGAGCCGATTCGCAGCCCCGATCGCATCGCAGCAATCCGTCCGGGGCCGGCAGACGCCGCCCCGCGCATCGGCATTTGTGAGCTGCCGGACGGGCAGTCCGTGGTAGCTGAACAGCACGTAGTCGGGTGAAAAGCTCTCGAGTTCCGGCCGGGCGACCTCGGTCCACGCGCGCACGAAGCCCGGATCGGAGAAAAAGGGGGATAGGCATTCGATGGGAGGAAGTTCGGGATGCTCCTCGAACTCGGCCTCGAGCGCCGCGAGGGTCGATCCGGTGGTGGCCGTCGAGTACTGCGGATAGAGAGGCACCGCGAGGATTCGCGCCACGTCGGCTCCGGAAAGTCGGATCAGCGCGCCCCGGATGGAGGGCGTCCCGTAGCGCATGCCGAGTTCGACCACGTAACCCTCGCCGAGTGCCGTCGCGAGCCCCGCGCACAGGGCGCGCGAGTGGACGAGCAGCGGCGAGCCTTCCGGCGTCCAGATCTTCTCGTACGCCGCTGCCGAGCGTTGCGGGCGGAACGGGAGGATCACGAGTTCGAGCAGCGCTCTTCGCAGGAAGGCCGGCATGTCGAGTACGAACGGATCGCTCAGGAACTCCCGCAGGTAGCGTCGCACGTCCCCCGTGCCGGGTGACTCGGGACTGCCGAGGTTCAGGAGCAGGATACCGGTGCGGAGTTCCACGGCTCTACTTCGCGGTGGTGCGCATCAGGCCGCCGAGGTGCCAGGAGAGCCAGAGGTACCAGGCGGGGAACACCAATGAGAGCTCGACGAGGTGCAGGGAACGGCTGCGCTGGGGATCCAGGACGGACCAGGACACGGCGGCGAAGCAGAAGATGGCGAGGGTGAAGGTGAACGCTCGGTGTGAGCGCAGCTTCGAGGGGTAGATGTATTTCCAGGGCACGAAGACCCCGACCGAGAGGACAGCGACGAGCAGGGCGCTGGTCGAGGGGGAGGCCTGGAGCAGGAAGAGGTAGATCGCCAACACGTTCCAGTAGGAGGGGAAGCCCAAGAAGAAGTCGTCGTCCGTCTTGGCGGCGACCTGGGAGAACCCGTAGGCGCTGGCTAGCACCGGTGCCGCTGCCCACGCCCAATGGGGCAGGAGTCCGGTGGCCACCATGAAGACCACCGGCACGATCACGTAGTTCACGTAGTCGACGATGTCGTCCAATCTCCGGCCGTCGATGCGCGGGGCCTGGCGGTCGACGTCGGCGGAGCGTGCGAGCATTCCGTCGACCGCATCGATGAAGAGCCCGGCGAGCATCAGGAGCAGCGCCGGAGTCCACGCGCCGTTGGCGATGGCCACCAGTGCCCCTGCGCCGACCACGGCGCCACAGGCGGTGAATAGGTGCACTCCCCAAGCCAGGATTCGCCGCATGGCTCCCCCTCGTCCGCCCCAGGGTACGCTATGGTCCCATTCCGAGCGACGAGGGAGACGATGCCCGCACCGGATCGCCAGGCGGTCCCCCGCCAGCACACGCAGCGCGCCCTCGAGTTCCTGCGCCAAGGTGGAGATTCGTTCGAGACTACGAAGGTCGAGGCCGTCTTCAACTGGGGCCGGAAGTTCTCGATGTTCCCCTATCCCTTCGTAACCGCCTGCTGCGGCATGGAGTTCATGTCGGTCGCTGGCCCTCGCTACGACTCGGACCGCTTCGGGGCCGCGCTCCCGCGATTCTCCCCCCGCCAGAGCGACCTCCTCATGGTGGTCGGCACGATCACGCACCGGCAGGCGCCGATCCTGAAGAAAGTGTACGACCAGATGGCGGAGCCGAAGTGGGTGCTCGCCTTCGGCGCGTGCACGTGCTCGGGCGGTCCCTACAACAACTACGCGGTGGTGCAGGGGATCGACACCATCGTCCCTGTGGACATCTACATTCCCGGGTGTCCGCCCCGGCCCGAGGCGGTGCTCGACGGCATCATGAAGCTCCAGGCGCGCGTTCAGCAGGAGCGGATTCCCGCCGACGGCCGGCACCGGGAGACCGCGGATCTCAAACCCCCCGTGATGGAGAAGCCGGTCGCCTGACCGGGCTGGGGAGCATTCGAGCGCGGGCCGGCGGGGCAATCTCTGTGGATTCGCGAGCAGCAATCAGCCGCAGGTCGGCATTCTGCACGTGAGAGGAATGGTGAAGCGGTCCATCGTGCGCAGCCTCGACGGACAGGATGCGATCGCGATCCGGCCGATGCTGCACCTCGCCCTGTCGTACGATCACCGCGCGGTGGACGGTGCCCCTGCGAACCACTTCCTGTTTCGAGTAAGGGAACTGCTCGAGGCGGTTGAGTTCGACCTCTAGAGGCGCTTTTTCTATAGTCCTGCCCGTGCCCGGCAAGGTGATCAAGGTCGAGCGGAGCGAAAGGCTGGGCCTGCTCGAGCGGCTCTACGTTCCGATGATCGTGCAGGGCCTGCGTGTCACATCGCGCCACTTCTTCCGCAACCTGCGCGGCTTTGTGACTGGGAGGAATCGCACGGACTTCGTGGTGCAATACCCGGAGGAGCGCGTCGATTATCCGGACGCGTTTCGCGGCATGCCCGTGCTCGTTCAACTCGACAACGGCGAACCGAAGTGCGTGGCCTGTGGCCTCTGCGAGTTCGCCTGTCCCACCGACTGCGTCAGCATCGTCCCCGGCGAGCTCGAGGGCTCCCGCATCGAGCGCTACCCGGAGGCGTTCGACATCGACCTCTCGCGCTGCATGTTCTGTGGCCTGTGCGAAGAGGCCTGTCCCGAGGAGGCGATCGTGATGAGCCGGGAGGTCGAACTCGCGACCTATGACCGGCCGTCGTTGAACTTCGAGAAGGAGCAGCTGCTGGTCCCGGAGAACCTGTTGAAGCGGCGGCTCGACTTCCTGCGCGGCGAGTACGACCGCGAGCACGAACGCCCGGAGCGGAAGGAATGAGGGCTTGAGGGACCACGGCTCTGCTGCGCTGCGCCGCCTGATCGATGCGATCCCCGATGCGCTGGTCGCAACCCACGCGGAACTGGGGGATGCGACCGCGTGCGTCGGGCCCGCCCGCATCCTGGACGTGGCGCGCCTGCTGCGCGACGACGCGGCTCTCGAGTTCGAGATGCTGACGGACCTGACCGCGGTGGACTACCTCGGAGAGGAGCTGCGCTTCGAGGTCGTCTATCACTTCTACTCCGTAGCCCGAAACCATCGGGTCCGCGTGAAGGCGCGGGTGCCGGAAGAGGTGCCGGAGCTCCCGAGCCTCGTCGACCTCTACGCCTCGGCCAATTGGATGGAGCGCGAGGTCTTCGACATGTACGGGATCCGCTTCTCGGGCCATCCCAGGCTGGAGCGCATCCTGCTCTACGACGGTTTCGAGGGCTTCCCCCTGCGCAAGGACTTTCCCAAGGAAAAGCGGCAGCCTCTGATCGGACCGCGGAACTGAGCATGTCCGAGGCACCCGAGAATCGCGAAAGCGGCCTGGAAGAGGATTTCGAACGCGATCTCCACGTCGAGCGGCAGATCCTCAACATGGGGCCGTCGCACCCGGCCACCCATGGGACCGTGAAGTTTCTGGTCGAACTCGATGGGGAGAATATTGCCGACGTCGATATCCAGGTGGGCTACCTGCACCGGGGATTCGAGAAGGAGTGCGAGGCCGGGACTTGGTACCAGGCAATCCCCTATACCGATCGCCTCAACTACAACTCCGCCGTTCTGGCGAACGTCGGATTCGTCCTGGCGGTGGAAAAGCTGCTGGGCCTCGAGGCGCCCGAGCGCTGTCAGTGGCAGCGGGTGCTCGCGAGCGAGTTGTCGCGGCTGGCAGATCACCTCACCCGCTGCGGTGCGGGCTGTCTGGAACTCGCGGCGATGACGCCCTTCCTGTACGGGATCCAAGCACGCGAACTCACCTGGGACTTGCTCGAGTTCCTCTGCGGGGCACGGGTTACCTCGAACTACGTGCGGATCGGCGGGGTAAAGCACCCGATGCCCGACACCTTCCCGGCCCGGTGCCGCGACTCGATCGCGAAGATCCGTGCGTTGCTCGTGGACTTCGACGAGGTCGTCACGAGCAATCGCATCTTCGTCGATCGGCTCAAGGGCACCGGCGTGATCTCGAAGGAGGACTGCCTGCGCTACGCAGTCACGGGGCCCATCCTGCGCTCGGTGGGCGTTCCCCTCGATGTGCGCAAGGCCGAGCCCTACCTCGTCTACGAGGAGATCGACTTCGACGTTCCGGTCGGGGAGGTGGGTGACAACTACGACCGGTATCTCGTCTGCGTCGAGGAGATGCAGCAGAGCCTGCGCATCGTGGAGCAGTGCCTGGCGAAGCTCGAGCGGCTCGGCCCCGGGCCGGTGAATGCCCTGGACCCGCGCGTGCGGTGGCCCGCGAAGGGGCGCGTTTTCAACCACATGGAGGAGCTGATCCAGCAGTTCAAGTCGGTGACGGAGGGCCCCCGGGTCCCGGCCGGTGAGGCCTATTTCGCCGTCGAGTCTGCGAATGGGGAACTCGGCTTCTACCTCGTGTCGGACGGCTCGGCCGTTCCCTACAAGGTTCGCTGCCGGCCGCCGAGCTTCATCAACGTCGCGCCCTTGCCGCTCATGCTGCGCGGGGCCCTGCTCGCCGACCTCATTCCGACCTTCGACTTCATCAACATGATCGGCGGAGAATGCGATCGGTGATGGACCGGGGCCGTGCCTGGGAGCTCTTTGGCGCGCCGACCGATCAGGAGGGGAGCGTCAACGACCCGCGCTCCCACGAAGAATACGGGGCCCGGTGGAACGAGAAATGGATCTACCGCAGCGACGATGGTGTCGCCGTGGTGCGGATGGTCCTTTGGAATCGCTACGACCTGGTCGGGGTGTTCCGCGCCAAGGGTGACGGGGGCTTCGAGCCGGAGCCGCTGCCCGAATCGTGAGCGCGCCGGGTGACCCGCCCGGGCCTCCGCCCCTGCGCCCCTTCGGCCTCGTGCTCCACCGAGACGGGAGCTGGAGCCACGACGGTGTGCCGCTGCTCAACCGTCGCCTGCGTGCGGCCTTCGACCGTTCCGTCCGCTATCTGCCTGAAGAGCGCGTCTACGTGGTGCAATTGGGGCGGTTCCGCGGTCAGATCGAAATCGAGGAGGCCGCTTTCTTCGTGCGGAGTTTCGACGCGGTCACCGGAGTGCTCCGGATCTCGGACGGCACAGAGGAGACCCTCGAACCGGCCAGCTTGCGCGTGTCGCCGCATGGCGGGGCGCTGCTGTGCACGGTCAAGCGCGTTCTCGTCGTCGGCGGGCTCGCCGCGCGCTTCGAACACGCGGCCCAGGCGGATCTGCTGCTGGCGGTAGAGCAGACAGCCACCGGCTTGTGCCTCCGGCTCGGGGAGCAGTACCACCCGCTTCCCGAGCTTTCCTGAGTACGGGCGGGAAACTGGAGGCGGCGCCCGGATTCGAACCGGGGATCAGGGCTTTGCAGGCCCGCGCCTTACCACTTGGCTACGCCGCCGGGCCCGGGTGTGTGACCCGGGGATCGGGGAGTACGGGTACCGCGCGCTCTTCGGCGCGTCAAACCCCAGAAGGCGGCGACCGTGGCCAGTGTGGTGGCCGAGGCGAGGACGCCGATGCGAAAGGGGGCCGGACGGTACTCGAAGACGATTCGGTGCTGTCCGGCGGGTGCGACCACACCCCGGAAGATGAGGTTGGCGCGCTGGATCTCGAGGGGCCGTCCGTCGAGTTCCGCCTGCCACCCGGGGTAGTCGAGGTCCGTGAGCACGACCAGGCAGGGCACCGCGCAGTCCGTCTCGATTTCGACCCGTTGCGGATCGTGGCGCACCAGGCGGGCGGTCCCGCCTGGCTGGGCGGCGAAACCAGAGATATCTCGATCGAGCACCACGTCCCGGGGCCCGCCAGCCAGCAGTGCGCGGCGGGCCTGTTCCGGGTCCGGCTCGACCCGTACCCGCGTGGCGACAAAGACGCGCGGCGTTGCCTGGGGGCGTTCGGCCGCGAACGGCGGGGAGCTGGGGCGCCCGCCCGCGGCCCGGCGCAGGGATTCGCCGCGCGGTGTTCCGGCGCGTCCGTAGAGGCGGACGCTCATCCGGTCGAGCAGCGGCAACAGCTCGGGACGCTTCACCAGATCGAGCTGGCCGTGCCACAGGGGATGACCGGTTGCGAAGTAGTCGGCGTAGGCCCGCGGCAGACTCGGCTCGTAGTCGGGTACCGCGAAGATCCGCTCGCTGGTGCCGAGCTTCGGCAGCACGGCGAGGAAGACCCGATCGCCCGATCTGCGCAGGTCTTCGGCCCGCTCCAGCGAGACGTGTCGTTCACTCGGTGGGAGCACCACCGGGTGTGCGATGTCGAGTCGGCTGCGCGCAAAGAGTTCGCCGCCGACCGCGAGCACCAGCAGGGCAGAAATAGCTCCCACCGCGCGTGGTCCCGTGCGCAAGCGGAGAGTGTCGATCAGTCCCTGGGCCCCGCAGGCCAGGACGATGCCGGCGCAGAAGACATAGATGAAGTCCATGCGGTCTGCGAGGCGGAAGAGGTTGCCGAGCGGTAGCGCGTAGTAGGTGCGGAAGACCGGAGTTGCGGCGCCGAGGGTGAAGAGGCCCGCCAACAGCGCCATGCTGCCGAAGAAGGCGGCGTGGGCACGGGTGCGGCGCGCGAGGGGTGCGCAGAGGGCGAGGGGCAGGGCGAGTGCGGGGAGCGCCACCAGCCACGGGTACGGCTGGAGGCCCGGCGCGCTGCCGCCCAGCGCGCCGAGCAGCCCTCGGAGCAGCTGGCCGGACTCCACGCTGGTCCGGGACGCCTCGGATAGGGTGATCCCGTCGAGGCTTCGGTTGGCGAGCCCCGCAAACTCGAGGGCCGGCAGCAGCAGGGGCGCCACGAGGCCGAGGGCCATTAGACCCGCGAGGGCAGCGTGCGCGAACGCCCGGCTGCGTGTACCGGGTGTGCAGATCCAGACCAGGCCAAACCCACCGTAGAGCGCTGCGAGTTGTACCTCGTAGGTGAAGGTCTGGAGGAAACCGCCGAGGAAGGCCAACGCCAAGGTGCCCGCCAGTGCGGCGATCCAGCGCGGACGTCCGTCGCTCAATACGCCGTGCACCGCCCAGCAGAGCGCGGGTAGCCAGACCTGGGTCGTCAGGATGAAGTGCTGGTAGACACCGCTCAGGATGCGGGCGGAGAGCATGAAGGTCAGCGCGGCGATGGCGGCCGGCGCGGTTTCGAGTCCGATGCGCCGGGCGAAGAGCCAGGTGAACCCGCCGGCGGCCGTCCAGTGGAGCACGGTGCTCACCGCGAGCGCCCGCTCGGCGGGGAGCGCCGCCAGCAGCAGCAGGTTTCCCGGGTAGAGGGCGCCCGGCATGGCCATTGCCGCCGTAGGGAGCCCGGCGAACTGGAACGGGTTCCACAGCGCGAGACGCCCTGCCAGCAGCTCGTCGTGTATGAATCGCGCCGCGGGAATCACATAGCCGTAGAGATCGAGCCACGCGTAGCTGAAGCCCGATGCGTGTTGTGCCCCCAGCATTCGGAGGATCCAGAAGGCACCGGCCACCGCCCCGAGGCCTGTCCAGGCTTTCCACGCGCTGCCGATCGGTCGTCCCATTCAACTTCGTATACTGGCTCGGCTCCCGAACGGAATAAACCCCAGCCCGATGCGACTCGAGTGGGAGATCTCTAGACCCGTGCGACGCCTGCTGCGCCTGAATATCGGCCTGGTCCTGCTCGGCCTCGGTGTCGCCGTCGCGTGGGTTCTGTCGACCAGCGCGGGAGCCTCCCTCGACGCCCTGGCTGCGTTCCGGCCGGTCTTTGCGCCGTGGCTCATCGCGGTTTCCCTTTTCTGTATCGCGGTGCGATTCCTGCGTTGGCAGTACCTGCTGCGGCGCGTCGATGTTCGAGTTCCCACCCGTTCGAGTGCCGTGGCATATCTCGCGTCGCTGCTCGGTATTGCGACGCCCGCTCACGTAGGAGAGGCGATCCGCTGCGTGTTGCTGCGGCGCCAGGTCGGTGCACCGCTCGGGCTCACTCTGGAGGTACTGGTCGCCGAGCGGGTTCTCGACGTATTCGCGCTCTCGCTGCTGGGCGCCGCCGTGCGGCCGAGCGGCTTTCTCCCATTTGCGCTCGCTGTCGCGGCCACCGCGGCGTTTGCACTTGTCGCAGTGGGTTTCGCGCGCGCGGTGGGCCACCCCATTCGCAGCGTCCACGCGCTGCGCCGGCCCCGGACGTTTGTCGTGGCGTTCGGTCTTTCGGTTCTAGCCTGGGGCGGAGCGTCGCTGCTGCTCGCCCTCACCGCGGCCAGCATCGGACAATCCATTGCAATCGGCGGCGGCGTGCGCCTCTACGCACTTTCCACGCTACTCGGTGCAGCGACCTTGACGCCGGCGGGCGTCGGCGCCACCGGGAGCGTCGCGATCCTGGGTCTCGGCGATCTCGGGCTCGGCGTCGATGTCAGCATGGTCATCGTCTCGATCATGCGGCTGGCGAGCACCGGCTTGTCGCTGGCGATCGGTGCTGCCTTCACCGGAGTCGCGTTCCGCGGCCTTCGGTCGCTTGATTCCGTGCCCGCGAGCACAGCTGCGCATTTCGATGCCCTCGGCGAGGAGTACGCAGCCGAACTCTCGCCGCACGTCTGGTCGCACCTGCTCGCGCGCAAGACTGCGATGCTGCGCCAGGCGCTGGAGGGGCGTTCGGGCCGCGGTGTCGATCTGGGCTGCGGCCTCGGCGTGCAGGCCCGCGAGCTGAGGGATCGCGGGCACCGCGTCGTCGGGATCGATGCTGCTCGCGGCCTGCTGCTCGCCGGGGCGAACCAGGTGCCCGTCGGAAGCGCGCCGGTCCCGGTGACAAACGCCCGCATCGGACGATTGCCGTTCGCGGACGGGAGCTTTGATTTCGCCTACGCCGTCGGGGTGCTCCACCACCTCGGCGGTTTGGAGGCGCGGACTGCAGCGCTACGCGAGGTGGCCCGGGTGCTCGAGCCCGGCGGCCTTCTGCTCGTACACGAAACCAATCCCCGCAATCCGCTCTACAGGCTGTACATGGGCTACGTGTTCCCGATCGTGCGGGACATCGACGAAGGGGTCGAACACTGGATCGAGCCCGGGGAGTGGAGCCGTGTCGATGGCTTTTCGCTCCGCGAGACGCGCTACTTCACGTTCCTTCCCGACTTCACACCCAGCTGGCTGTTTTCCACGGCTGCGGCGGTCGAGGCGCGTCTCGAGGTAACTCGGCTGCGGAGCTGGTCGGCGCACTACATGACGGTCCTGGAGCGGCTGTGATCGGTGCGCGCCACCTCGGGCTGAGTCATCTCGTGCGCGATGTGTCGCGCAACGAGATCCTGAATCTCGCAAACCCACTCGTTGCGGAGACTTCGAGTTTTTGGGGGTAGAAGTCCAGGCTCGACACGGAGTGGGATCTCGGCGCCGGCGGGGATGGAGTGGCGGGGCCGGGCGACGACCAGCGCAATGAGGACGTGAATCGCTCCTGGTTTCGACTCCACAACGGCGACCCGTTCACGGTCGCTTTGGTCGTGGGCATGCCGATCTACAGCCGCGATCTGGCGGATCTGCCGTCGCTCTCGGCGCCCTTGGCTGGTGGGCTGCGTGATGGCCTGGCGCTTCGCCCCAGCCGTCGACGGGCCTGAAGGCCTACCGCGATGGGGGTAGCGTCGATGCGTACGGGTTGACTGGTTCGCCCCGCGGCATCTAAGTTACGGCTCCATTTCATCATGACTGGCGGTGAGGAGCCGATGACTGGGACGCGCCCTTGGCGTCGGTGCCCGATGGGTGCCGTCGCCGTTTTTTCATTGCTGCTGGCAGGGTCCGCTGCCGCACTCGAGGAGGCGGCCCCGGAGGAGGAGATCGAGGTAGACGCGGTGGCCGTCGATCCGGCGGCCCAATTCGGTGAGGCCCGGGGCGTCCGGAGTTCGGCGAACGAGGAGGGCGTCGCTTCGCAGCAACGCGTCGATGCTCTCAGTGACGAGACCGAGACGCTCTTCTCCCGCTACAGCAACGCGCTGCGCCAGGTCGACTCGATCCGGATCTACAACCGCCAGATGCGCCAACTGATCGGCTCCCAGGAGGCCGAACTGGCCTCGCTCCAGTCGCAGCTCGATCGGATCGAGATCGTGGGCCGCAGCGTGACGCCGCTCATGCTTCGAATGATCGATGCGATCGACTCGTTCGTGGAACTCGATGTGCCCTTCCTTATCGACGAGCGCGAGGAGCGGGTCGCCGAGCTCCGAAAGATGATGGGCCGTGCCGACGTGACCAACGCCGAGAAGTTCCGCCAGATCATGGAGGCGTATCAGGTCGAGAACGAGTACGGCCGGACGCTCGAGGCCTACCGCGGGACTCTGGAGCGGGACGGCAAGGCGCTCACTGTCGATTTCCTCCGCTTCGGACGCATCGCGCTCGTCTACCAGACCCTCGATGAATCGGAAGCCGGGGTCTGGAACCAGAAGGACCGCAGCTGGGATCCGCTCGATTCCGGCTACCGCTCGGCGATCCGCCAGGGCCTGCGCATTGCCCGCAAGCAGGCCGCCCCCGATCTCATCCGGCTGCCGCTACCCGCTGCGAAGGATTCTGGGGGGGCGAGCTGATGCGTCGCGCGGCCGTCGTTTTTGCGCTTGTGGGGCTGTTCGGGCTTTCGCCGGGTCCGGCTGCCCTCGCCCAGGATGCCCCCACCGAGGAACTCTCGCCCGAGGAGGCGGCCGCCGAGGCCGCCGCCGAAGCGGATGCCCGTGCTGCAATCGAAGAGGCGGAGGCGATTGCCCCGCCCCCCCGGCCGCCGGAAGCCAAGTCGCTCGAAGAGCTGCTTCAGCTGGTGCGGCAGGGCTTCCAGCGGGAGCGCGCGGAGAACCAACGCAGGGAGACGGAGTTCCGCCAGGCAAAGGAGCGGCAGGCTCAGCTGCTCGCAGAGGCGGAGCGCACGCTGGCGAGCGAAGAGGCGCTCAGCGAACGGCTCGAGATCGCCTACAACCGCAACGAGAGCGCGATCGGAGAGGCGGAAGCGAATCTGGCCGAGCGGCTCGGCGAACTCGGGGAACTCTTTGGAGTGGTCCGCCAGGTGGCGAATGACCTCAGTGGTCATACCTGGGAGTCGCTCACGAGTTCTCAGCTCACCGGGCGCCGCGA
Organism: Deltaproteobacteria bacterium; assembly: GCA_002729515.1. Classification (GTDB taxonomy): domain Bacteria; phylum Myxococcota_A; class UBA9160; order UBA9160; family SMWR01. The sequence continues at coordinate 7,045 of PBYF01000127.1, read as the reverse complement.
GATGCTCGACCGGCTCGGCCGCAGCAAGGAGTTGCCCTCGACGGAGGACCTCGAGCGGCTCTGGTACGAGCTCCAGCGTGAGATGACGGCGCAGGGCGAGGTGGTGCGCTACCCGGCCAGCGTGCTCACGCTCGACGGCGACGTCGAAGAGCGCGACGTGATCCGCGCCGGTGTGTTCAGCGCGCTGTCGAACGGCCGGTATCTGGGCTGGGAGTCCAAGGAGCAGAAGCTGCGCGAGTTGACGCGTCAGCCGCCCTCCAAGTACGTGAGTACGGTCGGACCCTTCGAGGATACCGAGTCGGGCTTTGCGCCGTTGGCCGTCGATCCGTCTCAGGGCGCTTTGCTGAATGCGTTGCTCGCCACTCCGGATACCACCGAGCGGGTTCAGCAGGGTGGCTACGTGGGCTACGTGATCATCATTCTCGGTGTCTTCGCGGTCATTCTCGGTCTCTGGCGCTGGGTGGACATTTCAGTCACGGCGCGCAGGGTCGCGGCTCAGCGCAAGAGCGATCGGCCGGACTCCGGCAATCCGCTCGGGCGGGTGCTCGGCGTCTACGAGGCCAACAAGGAAGTAGATGCGGAGACCCTGGAGCTAAAGCTCGACGAGGCTGTGCTGCGCGAATCCGCCCGGCTCGAGCGTTTCATCTGGTTGGTGAAGGTGGTTTCCGTGGTGGCGCCGCTCCTGGGTCTGCTGGGTACCGTGACCGGCATGATCCAGACCTTCCAGATGATCACGCTCTTCGGTGCCGGCGATCCCAAGATGATGGCCGGCGGCATCTCCGAGGCGCTGGTCACGACGATGCTCGGCCTCATCACGGCGATTCCGCTGGTACTGCTCCACGCGACGCTGGCCAACAGCACCCGGCGCATCACCGACGTGCTCGACGAGCAGAGTGCCGGACTGATCGCGATGCGCTCCGAGGACGCGAGTGCCTGAGTTCGAGGCCGTTGGCGCCGTTCGCGATTTCGTCGAAACGGGCGGTGACGTCCTGCTCCTGATCGCGTTCGTGACGTTCGTCATGTGGACGCTGCTCATCGAGCGCTTCTGGTATTTCCGGACGGGGCACCGCCAGGAGGCGCAGCGTGTGCGGGAGCTGTGGCAGGCCCGCGACGACCACTCCTCCTGGAACGCGCACCAGATCCGGCGGATGCTCGTCTCGGAGGTGCGGCAGAAGCTAGAACGCGGTCTGGGGATGATCCGAACCATCGTGGCCGTCTGCCCCATGCTCGGCCTGTTGGGAACGGTGACCGGCATGATCGAGGTCTTCGACGTGATGGCGATCGCCGGCAGCGGCAACACGCGCGGCATGGCCGGCGGAGTTTCGAAGGCGACGCTTCCCACCATGGCGGGAATGGTGGCGGCGCTCTCGGGCATGCTCTTCAGTGTTCAGCTCGACCGATTTTCCCGGGAAGCATCGGAGCACGTCGCGGACGTGCTCGAGATCGTTCACGAGTGAGGACGCCATGGCGCGCAGACGCAGGGGCCGCGAAGCGGACGAGAGCGAAGTCAACCTGACTCCGATGCTCGACGTGGTCTTCATCATGTTGATCTTCTTCATCGTGACGGCGTCGTTCGTGAAAGAGGCCGGCATCGATATCACCCGGCCGCCGGCGGCGACGGCCGAGCGCAAGGAGCGCGGCAACATCCTGGTGGCGATCACCGAGAATGACCAGATCTGGGTCGATCGGCGCCAGGTGGACCCGCGGGCGCTGCGCGCCAACATCGAGCGCCTCCACGCCGAGAATCCCCAGGGTTCGGTGGTGATCCAGGCGGACAAGGACTCGAAGAACGGTCTGCTCGTCCAGGTGATGGACGCGGCACGGCTGTCGGGTGTGACCAGTGTGTCGCTCGCGGCCGAGGTGGTGGAGTGAATGAACCTCCGGTTTCCCATCGCGACTGCCGCCGCCGTCTGCGTGACATTCTTTCTCTTCTGGGCGATGCAGGCGCTCGTCTCGGTGCAGGGGCAGCTCTCCGACGCGGTGCGCTCGCCGAGTGTCGACTTCATCCGCCTCAAGCGTGACACCACTCCCGAGACCAAGAAGCGCGAGAAACCCAAGCGCGAGAAGCCGGAGCAACCCCCCCCGCCCCCCGACATCAGCATGTCGAAGGCGAGCCTCAACCCGGGCGAAGGCGTCGGGGGGATCGTGCCCGATATCGACCCGACAGGTGCGCTAGACGTCACCGGCGCCGGCGCGGATCGCGACGTCGTGCCGCTGGTGCGGATCGAGCCGGACTACCCGATGCGGGCCCGGCAGCGTGGGATCGAGGGCTGGGTATTGCTCGAGTTCACGATCACCAAGGTCGGCACGATCAAGGACCCGAAGGTGCTGTCTTCGCATCCCGGTACGATCTTCGACAGGAGCGCACTCAACGCCGTGCGCAAGTGGAAGTACAATCCCAGCATCAAGAATGGCGCAGCGGTGGCGCGGTCGGGGGTCCGGGTGCGTCTGGATTTCGAGATGGACCGCTAAACGATGACGAAAATCTCTTCCATGGTTCGAGTTCTCGCTCTCGTTGCGGGCTGCGCGGTTGGGCTCGTCGCGGCTGCACCCGCCGCCGCCCAATCCGGCGGGGGAGCCGGAGGTGATGACGCCTCGGGCAAGGACGAAAGGAAGGACGGCCGCTGGGGACGCAAACAGGACAATGACGAAGGATGGGCGCACAAGCACACGATGGACGCGTACACGGCCAAACGCTACAGCGAGGCCGTCGACCTGTTTCAAGCCGAAGACGTCGACGGCTGCCTGGGCGCGCTGGGCAAGCTCCGCATGCGCAGCCTCAACCCCTACGAGAAGGCGGTGGTCTTCCGGTTCCGGGGCTTCGTCGAATATGCTAGGGGCGATCTGGCCGGCGCGCGCGCCGAACTCGAGAAAGCGCGTGCCGAGAACGGATTGCCGGCCGAGGACCAGGCAGAACTCACCTACAAGATCGCCCAGATGTGGCTCCAGGAGCAGAACTGGGACGAGGGGATCGCAGGGCTCGAGGCTTATCTGAAGCTGGTCGAGACGCCGAACGCGATGCCCTACCACCTGCTGGCGATTGCCTACTTCCAGAAGGCGGACTACGAGGGCGCGCTCGGACCCGCGCAGACCGCCTACGAGATCTCCGAAGAGCCCTCCGAGGGAGTGCTCCAACTGCTGCTGGCGATCCGCCTGACGCTCCGGCAGTACGCGGAGTCCGCACCGATCCTCGAGGAACTCGTCGCGCATTACCCCCAGAAGAAGTACTTCATGCAGCTTTCCACGGTGCACGGCGCGCTCGAAAAATACACCGAAGCGCTCGTCCCGTTGCAGCTCGCCTATGTCCAGGACCTGCTCGACCAGGACTCGGACCTGCGCCGGCTCGGGCAGCTCCTGCTCTTTCTCGAACTCCCCTACCGGGCGGCCCTCGTCATGCAGCGCGGTATCGAAGACGAGATCGTCGAGCGCGACGAGGGGGCTTTCGAGTTGCTCAGCAACAGTTGGATCGCGGCCCGCGAGTTTGATCGGGCGGTCGGCCCGCTGGAGAGCGGGGCTGCGCTCTCCGAGAACGGCGATCTCTATATCCGGCTCGCGCAGGTACACCTCCAGCGCGAGAAATGGTCGGAGGCCGCGGCCGCGCTGCGCAGCGCGCTGGCCAAAGGGGGGTTGCGCGACCCGGGCGACGCGAAGCTCCTGATGGGCATCGCATTCTACAGCCAGAAGCGCCCCGAGCAGGCGCGCAGCTGGTTCTCGCGTGCGCGCGGACACGCGTCGACGCGCGAAGAGGCAGACGTCTGGCTCCGCTACATCGACCGGGAGCTGGAGTCCGGCTGAGACGCGCGGCGGGTCGATCTCCCGGGTGTCAGGAGCCGGGAGTGCGTTGCTCGGGGGGCAAGAGTCCAAACATCAGGGTGCGGGCTTCCGGGCGTGTGAAGACCGGCAGCCGGCTCGCCAGTCGGGCCCGCTCGTCGGCGTCGTCGAGCGTCGCAGAGTGGCGGGCGCCGTGAGCGATGGCGTGGGAGAGTCGGTCACTGGGGGGGGTGCGGTCCAGTGCGTTGGAAGCCGCCAGGGCAGCTTCGGTGCGGCCGAGACGGAGCAGTGACCACACCTGCCGCCGCCGGGCCAACCGCGCGTGGGGCTGCGCGCGGAGCAGCGCCTCGTCGAGTTCCAGTGCACGTTCGTAGCTTCCCAGCGTGGCGTAGAGAGATGCGAGCCGGTTCAATGCGGCCCGCTGTGTCGCCGGGTCGAACTGGGCACGCCCCCGCTCCAGTGCGGCGAGGTCCGCTGGCGCGAGACCGTGGCGGATGGCCCATTCACGCGCCTCGCGGATGACGCGTTCCGGCTCGAATCCCCGGATGGGATCGAAGGGGACACCCGCCCCCGCGTAGTAGGCCGCGACGCGTCCGAGGTTGGTGCGATTGCGCTCGTTCAGGCGCAGGTACAGGGCGCTCTTCAGGTTGCGAAACACCGTGATCCAGCCGGGCGCATTCTCGAGGTGCGCAGTCGTGGAGGTTCCCGGGCGGTTGGGCTTCGGGACCTGTGGCAGCCGGGTTCCCATGAAGATGTCCACGCCGTTGCGGTCGAGCAATTCGACCAAGCTCTCGCCCGGTTCGATGCCGTGATGTCGTCGGACGGCGGCGTGGTCTCGAAGCGTCTCGGGTGGGACGTTGAGCGAGCCGTTGACGAAGGTTCGGATGCCGGGGGAGAGCCAGAAGCCGAGGAATCCCCCCTGGTAGTACTCGTTGTAGAGGTTGCCTTCGAGCCCCGTGTCTTTGAGAAGCCATACGGCGTGACCGTTGTACCGGGCGGCTAGATACGGCTGTGAGTAGCCGGACAAGGAGCGCGGCATCGAGTTGGAAATCATGGGCCAGGCGCCGAGCCAGACGAAGCCAGGCACCAGGAGCACGGCCGCGATCGCTCCGGGCCAGGTGGCGGCGCGGCGTGTTGCGGGGCGTGCGGTGCGGGCACAGGCGGCGAGCAAGAGCAGTGGGAAGATCCCGAGCCACAGGAAGCGTACGGCGGCGAGGATTGCAATGAGGGAGGCCGCCGCGAGCGCAACCTGCACCGGGCCGGGCCCGGGCGTTTCCGGGTCCTGGCGGCGTTGCCAACCCCTCGCGGCGATCGCCGCCGCGGCGGGCATCAGTACGAAGAGCCCCCAGACGAGTCCCCACGAGAGCGCGCTCGGGGGCAGGTTCGCGGGCGGCAGGGCGAATAGGTCGAGCCGCATCCACTCGTCTGCGATGTTGCCGAGATCGGGCGTGGTCGAGCCGGCCGCGAAATAGGCGAGGTGCTGCGCCGGACCGTTCGGGTTTATCAGCGAGGCGAGCACGCCGAGTCCGAGGGCGATGGCCAGGTGGGTCGCCACCTTGCGGTCTCGGGGCCGCTGCTCCGGCAAGCGCAGGGGCCCGGCCAGCACGAGGCCGGCCGCGGCCGTGCCGAGTAGCACCAGCCCGAGCAGGAAGCTCGCATGCAGGTTCGCCCACTGCGCGAACAGGCCCGCGGCAATCGCGATCCGCCAGCGGCTGGCAGGTGCAGCGTCCTCCATCAGGAGCCGGTAGACCACGAGTGTGAAGAGGATCGTGACCAGGTGCGGACGCAGCTGGAAGAGCCGATAGCTGCTGAGAACGATGAAGACGCTGGTTCCCAGGCTCGCGGCCGCGGGCGATCCGCTCGCACGGCGCAGCAGGGACCACGCCAGCGCGACGATGGCCGCCACGGTCGCGACGTGGAAAGCACGCAGGCCGTGCAGCCCGGCGCTGCGCTCGATGGCGTGGAGACCGAGATCGCTGATCCAGGCGGCGGGCGGAGCCGGCCCGGGAGCCAGGAAGAGGAGGGGATCGTCGGGCAGCCAGGGTCCCGCTGCCGCGTAGGCACGGCCGAGCGCGATGTGCCACCACGCATCGTCCGTCATGAGCGGCTGACCGACGGCGACGAGCAGCAATCCGCCTACTGCAGCCAGCGCCAGATGGGGGAAAACGGGGCTACCTCCAGCTCCAGCTGTCCTCCGGCAGCCAGCGGAAGCGCAGGCCGATGCCGAAGTCGTAGCTCCACTCCGGCAACACCAGTTCGAAGTCCGCCGTTGCAGTTTGGCCCTCGGGGATCTCGTAATTATCCCGTGGTTCCGGGCACGCCGGGCAGGGGTCGATCACAGGCTGGCTCGCAGAGAACTTGATCTCCCGGTTGCCCATGTTCCGGTACGCCGTGCCGTTGGCGAAGAGCGACAGCACGGTGGGGCCGAGGCGAAGCGTGTCCAACTCGAGTTCGAGGCCGGGGCCGAGCATGTGCATGACCGCGGTCTTCTCCCCGGTGAGCTCGATGAAGGAGAAGCGGGACAGGGCTTTGGGGTTGCTGCGGCTGCCCGGATCTCCCGTGATTGCGCGGTGGGCGGTACCGGTCGCCGTTACCGACTCTCGCAGGTATTCGACGGATGGCTTGATTCGTAGCCGCCGCCCCGCGACATCGACCGTGAGGGCGACGCCGACCCCGCCACCGAAGAGCCAGGGCTCCACCTCACCGTCGAGCTTGACCCCCTGCCCCCGGATCACGATCTCTGGGTACAGCGCACTCTGTACCTGCGGCGGACGGTCCGGTTGCTGGGGGTTGTAGTTTTCGGCCTCCATCGATTTGGGGGCGCCGAGTCTCGCCACAGAGCGGTCGAACGCGAAGTCGACCCGAACGTCGGCGTGGGCGAACAGCCGGGGCCGCGTGGGGATGAAGTCCAAACCAGGTGTGCTGAGTTCGGCCGAAAGGCCCATGTAAGGTGACACGAGGCGGGAGTCTCCCGTGATGGGCAGGACAAAGCTGTCACAGGAGTCTTGTATTTCGCGGATGCACATGACGGGGGTTACTACTTCGTCCCAGTTCTCCACGGAGTTGGAGTTCATGCTTCCGTCGACGTCCTGCACGAGTGCGCCGCTCGTGAAGGCGAACGCAGGAACCCAGCGCTGTGTTTCGTCCCCCGGACCCGGACCGGGCCACGCGCCCGTCGGATTCGCCGCGGGAGCGCCGCCCGGATTTGCGGGCAGCAGGCGGGCCGCGGGAGCGCCGCCCGGATTTGCGGGCAGCAGGCGGGCCGCGGGAGCGC
>PBYF01000126.1 GCA_002729515.1 Deltaproteobacteria bacterium | reverse complement strand
GCTGTGGCCGCGCTGTTGCGGCTTTGCGCTGTGGCCGCGCTGTTGCGGCTTTGCGCTGTGGTCGCGCTGTTGCGGCTTTGCGCTATGGCCGCGCTGTTGCGGCTTTGCGCTATGGCCGCGCTGTTGCGGCTTTGCGCTGTGGTCGCGCAGCTTGAACGGCGGGTAGACCGGAACCTTGACCACCAGCTTCGTGCCGTCCGGTCTCGTCAGCTCCCGAGTCACGTGGCGGATCGGATGGAGTTCTGCGCTCCGAACATGGCCCTTCCAGGGCTCCGGCTCGTCATCGCCGGTCTTGGTGTCGCGTTGAGTGCGGCTTGCCGACACGCGGTGTCCTCCTCGTCGTCTCGTCCTCTTGGACGCACAAACGGATCGGCGAGTTCGACTCGGAGGTTCAGCAAAAACTTGAAAGGCGAATGTAAGACGAAAACCAGGGGCCAAAAAAAAGCCGCCAAGTGGCGGTTTTTTTGACCAGCTGAATAGAATAAATATAGCACAGACTGGTACTTCCGCAAGTAGATCCAAAAAAAAACCAGCTTTGTGCCCCGGCCACTCCAAAAACAGATTTTTTGGGCTGGAGAATCGCCGATCTAGGCCACAGAACGCCGTTAGCCGACGACGTTCACCAGTCGCCCGGGCACGACGATGAACTTGCGCATCTCACGCCCCCCGAGGTGGTGCTGGACGGGTTTGCAGGCCAGCGCCGCAGCGCGGATCGTTTCCTCGTCCGCGTCCGTGGGCACCTCGATCTCACTCCGGCGCTTGCCGTTGACCTGGACGACGAGTGTGACGGTCGAGCCCACAAGACGCGCCGGGTCGGGCTCGGGCCAGGGGCCGCGGGCCAGGGTCTCCGGATTCCCGAGCCGTTGCCAGAGTTCTTCGGCCACGTGCGGGGCGAGGGGAGCGAGCAGGCGCACGAATGCGCTGGCTGCCTCTGCCGGGAGTGGCCCCTCCTCCGCGATGTCGCGCACGAAGACCATGAGCTTCGAGATGGCGGTATTGAAGCGCAGGTGTTCGAAGTCGTCGGTGACGTCCCGGATCGTACGCGCCAGCAGCTGGGCCTGGGCGTCGCTGCCCTCGCCCTCGGAGAGGGCGACGAGGCGGTCGTCCTCTCCGAAGAAGAGCCGCCAGGTGCGCTGGAGGAAGCGGTACAGCCCCGGAATCGACTCGTCCGACCACGGTGCGCCCTTCTCGAGCGGCCCGAGGAACATCTCGTACAAGCGCATCGAGTCCGTTCCCCAGCGCGCGATCACTTCGTCCGGGTTGACGACGTTGCCGCGGCTCTTGGACATCTTCTCCGTCACCTTCTCGAGGGGAAGGTCGAGGGTCGGGTGGAGTGGCGACTCCCCGTCGAAGCGGACATCCGATGCCTGCACCCAGCGCACCTTGAGTGCCGCGCCGGTGTCTCGGTGCCGGGCGGTTCCCTCGACGATCACGATCTCGTCCGACGCAACCGCACGGACTTCGGCGTCCGGATCGTCCGCGAGGTTGTCGTCGTAGTAGCGGTAGCGGTAACCGAGGATCATCCCCGGGTTGAGGAGTCTCTGGAAGGGCTCCTTCGTGTGCACGAGACCGAGGTCGTAGAGCACTTTGTGCCAGAAGCGGCTGTAGAGCAGGGGGAGTACGGCGTGCTCGGCGCCCCCGACGTACAGGTCCACAGGCATCCAGTAGCGTTCGGCCTCGGGCGACCAGGGCGCCTCCTCGTTGGTGGGATCGACGAATCGCAGGTAGTACCAGCAGCTCCCGGCCCACTGCGGCATGGTGTTGACGTCGCGGCGGGCGGGCTGCCCGGTTTCGGGATCCGTGGTCTCGACCCACGCGGGGACCCGGCCGAGCGGTGGCTCGAATTTGCCGCTCGGTTTGAAATCGTCGAGTTCGGGAAGCAGAACGGGGAGATCTTCTTCGGGAACGAGCCGCGTCTGGTCGCCCTCGAGGTGCAGCACCGGCAAGGGCTCTCCCCAGTAGCGCTGCCGGCTGAAGAGCCAATCGCGTAGCTTGTAGCTCACGGCGGAGCCGCCCCGGTCGTTGTCCGCGAGCCATTCGCACATGCACCGCTTCGCAGCAGCCGTCTCGAGTCCGTTGAGGAAGTCGGAGTTGAGGCACGCGCCGTTGCCGGCGTAGGCCTCGGCCTGTACGTCGTTACCCCCGGACACGACTTCGACGATGGCAAGCCCGAAACGCGTCGCGAAGGCGTGGTCGCGTTCGTCGTGAGCCGGAACGGCCATGATGGCGCCGGTGCCGTAGCTGGCGAGAACGTAGTCGGCGATCCAGATTGGAAGCCGGTCGCCGGTGACGGGATGGAGGGCATGGGCGCCGGTGAAGACGCCGCTCTTCTCGAACGTCTCGGCGAGCCGCGCTCGTTCGCTGCGCCGTGCGGTTTGCTCCACGTACGATTCGATCTCGGCCCGCTGCGCATCGCTGGTGACGCGTTCGACCAGCGGGTGTTCGGGTGCCAGAACCATGTAGGTGGCGCCGAAGAGCGTGTCCGCCCGGGTGGTGAAAATTTCGATCCGCTCGTCCGGCTGATTCTCGAGATCGAAGAAGATCCGTGCGCCCTCGGATCGCCCGATCCATTCGCGCTGCATCTTCTTGATGGACTCGGGCCAGCCCACCTCCTCCAGGTCGTCGATCAGGCGGTCCGCGTAGGCTGTGATCCGCAGCATCCACTGCCGCATGGGGATGCGCACCACGGGGTGATCTCCGCGCTCGCTCTTGCCGTCGATCACCTCCTCGTTGGCGAGTACGGTGCCGAGTGCGGGGCACCAGTTCACGGGCACCTCGGCCTCGTAGGCCAGTCCCCGCTCGTAGAGCTTGCGGAAGATCCACTGCGTCCAGCGCACGTAGCCCGGGTCGGTGGTATCGATTTCGCGGGACCAGTCGTAGTCGAGCCCCAGCGCCTCGAGCTGTCCCTTGAACCGTTCGATGTTGCGCCGCGTGGTCTCGCGGGGATGCGTGCCCGTTTCGATGGCGTACTGCTCGGCCGGCAGGCCGAAAGCGTCCCATCCCATCGGGTGGAGGACGTTGAAGCCCCGCATGCGCTTGTATCGGGACAGGACGTCGGTGGCGATGTAGCCCTTCGGGTGGCCGACGTGAAGCCCTTCGCCGGACAAGTAGGGGAACATGTCGAGCGCGTAGAACTTGGGCTTTGCGGGGTCGACTTCGGCGCGGAAGACGTCGTGGTCCCGCCAGTGCGCCTGCCACTTCGCTTCGATGTTCTTCGGATCGTACGGCATGGCGGAACCATAGCCCGCCGACCGCCCCTGCGGCGCTCGCTAGTCGTCTCGCAGGCTCCGCTCCCGCTCTCGATCCTTCTGAGCGTGCATCGCCTCGATTTGCGCTTCGTCCAGGAGCGCGGTGGCCACGCGCGGCCGCATGATCGAGTAGAACGTGGGGACGATCGTGATGGCACCGAACATGTTGAGCACCATCAAGAAGACCAGGAGCTGTGCCATCTCGGCCTGGAAGCGCAGGTTCGAGAACATCCAGAGGAAGATGCCGCCCACCACCGTGGTCGCGGTGAAGGTGACCGCCATCCCGGTGGTGCGGACCGCCCGCCGCACCGCTTCATCGATGTCGGCGGTGTCCGCCACCTCCTGGCGTATCCGGTCCACGATGTAGATGGCGTAGTCCACTCCAATTCCGACACCGACCGACTGCACCGGCAGCGTGTTGATGTTGAGACCCACACCCTTGATCGCCATGTAGGCGAGTGAAACCATCGTCGCCGTCGCGATCTGGAGGAAGACGATGAATCCGCTCGGGATCGACTGGTAGGTGACCGAGTGGAGCACGAAGATCACGATGAAGATGAGTGAGATATTGGCGACGTGGCTGCGCTCGACTTCATCGTTGATCGCCGCCAGGATTCCCATTACGCCGCCCGCCATCACGAACTGCACGCCGCGGGTCCATGAGTTCGTGGGCTGGTACTTCGGTGTCGAGTCCACCGCCTTCGTGTCCGAGACGATCAGATCCTTCGTGTTGACCGCCACGGCACGGATGCCAAGACCTTCGTCCTCCCACCAGAAATCGATGTCGTCGAGGTCCCAGTCGGCGAGGCCGTCGGGCCAGGTGAAGATCTCGTCCTCTTCCGTCCCATCCCGGGTGTCTTCGTAGTCGAAGATCGCCTCTTCCTGGAATGTCTCGATCCATTCGGGGAAGCCGTCCTCAGGGGTCTGGACCGCCACTTCCTCGTAGCTGCCGTCTTCCTGGCGGATGCGTACGTTAAGTGTGTGGTCGCGCGACGGGAGGAGCGGTCCGAACATGTAATAGCCCATGTCCTTCAAGCTCTCGGGGTCGAAGAATCCCGCATGCGGCTCGGCCTTGTCCATGTCGAGTCGGACGTAGACTTCGCCGAGCGGATTTTCGTCGATGAACTTCTCCGCAAAGTGCGTGACGTAGAGGATCGTCTCGCCCTTGTGGTCCGGATAGAAGAACATGATGTTCGCCTTGCGCCCGTCGTCGGTCATGAACGGTCGCATGGCCCCCGGTGGTCCGTTCTGCTGTAGCTGGAAGATCGCCGAGCGCACGGTGCCGTCGTGCTGGGGCACGAAGTACCATTTCGGATCCCCGTAATGGTTGATCTTCCAGTACTGACGCAGCAGCGGCACCAATGAGATCGTCGCGCCCAGGTTCGTGTTGACGCGCAGATTGCGCTCGAAGCGTTCGAGGGCCTTCACCGGGCCCGAGTCTGCAGCGGCATTGGGGCGGTCGCCGTCCGCATAGATGACGATCGAGTCCACTCCGCCAAAGCGTGTCGCGATCTCGTTGGTCGCGACGTTGAATTCGTGATCGGGCCAGAGGAGCGGCGTCCCGGGAGTCGCTTCGCCGATCTTCGAGTGGAAGAGTGCGATGTAGGTCGACACCACGAAGAGCAAGACCGTGGCGGCACCGATCACGTACTTCCCCGTTGGGTGAGTCGTGGAGTTTCCGATCGCCCGCGTGAACTTCACCATGACTCCGGGCAGGAAATGCTCCGATTCACCGGGGGCGGGCATGTAACAGATGAGGATCGGGTGCAGGATCTCGACGGTCACGATGATGGAGGCCACCCAGAAGGCGCCAAAGACCGCCAGGTCCCGCATCTGGGGAATCGAGGTCACCATGATCACCAGCAGCCCCGCCACGTCGGTGACGATGCCGAGGGTGCCCGGTACCACGAGCTCTCCCATGGCGATCGTGGCGCAGTAGATCTTCGCCTCTTCCGGGTCGCCGATGCGCGGCGCGTGGACCTCGTAGTCCTCGAAGAAGCGCTCGGCCATCTGCACCGTATGGGAAACGGCTCGCGCCGTGATGATCATCGGGATCACGAGGATCAGCGGATCGAAGTCGTACCCCATCCAGCCGGTGAAACCGAGACCCCAGATGACGGTCATGAGCGCCGCGATGGCGGGAATTGCGACGCCGTGCCAGCGGCGGAAGTAGAGCCACAGCAATCCGAAGATTGTGATGACGGTGAGCGCGACGAAGAGCAGGATCTCCTGGGCGTGCTTGGCGACCCAGCCCACCTGGATGGGCTGCCCGGAGACGAAGACCTGGAGGTTGCAGCCCTCGGGCCAGATGCTCTCGGACGAGGCGCCGAGGAAGATCCGGTGGAAGGCGCCGCCGAAGCGGGTGGCCGTGCGGGTCAAGAAATTTCCGGTCTCGGACAGGCGGCAGGCGGGATCCTCGTAACGAGCCTTGATGGCCTGGACGTGGTCGAAGACGGCCCGGTAGACATTGATGCTGCTGAGCCGATCGGTTATGAAGCCGGCTGTCACGAGCGCGCCCTTTTCGTCGCTCGACACCAGACGGCCGAAGATGAGTGGCGGGTTCTGGCGGACGAGTTCGCGGAGTTCGTCCGCTTCTTCCTGGGTCTTCGGTGCCTTGCGCATCAACACTTCCTGAGTGAGTGCGCCGTCGGCCTCGATCTGGATCACGCGCGTGCTGCGGTGAGCGACCGAATTGATCTGGTCGTGGTTGACCGGGTAGGGCGGGTAGCTCTCGTCCAGGATGTCCCGAATCTGCTGGACCGAGTAGACCGGGTCCTTCCCGGCCTCCTCGGCCGCTTCGTTCTCTTCTTCCAGGATGTCGCGAATTTCTTCCCGCTCGTCGGTGTGGCTCTCGAACCCGATGCCGTCGAGTTCCTGGGTGATCTTCCGGATCTTCTGGATGATCTCGGGCGTGAAGATCGTCCCGTCCTTTACGACCACGGCCGCCGCTACGAGCGACGAGCTTCCGAATACCCGGGCGAACTTGTCCTGGGCATGGATGTAGGGGTGGTCGGGGAACAGAGCACGCGCGCTGGTGTTGATTCGGACCTTCTTGTCGCCCAGTTCGGCTCCGAACAACGAGAGCACCGTATTGAAGATCGGGAACGCGAAGAATGCGGTCGAGATAATCAGGAAAATGGCGACCGGAAAGCGGTTCCGCGTGATGAAGCGCGCAAACTGCAGTGTCCGGGTTTCGCGCGGCTGGTGTGCTTCGGCCATGGACTCCTCGTGCGGACCGGTTGGCATCCGGAGCCGGCGGCTGCGAGACCCACCCTTTGCTGCGGGAGGTCACCGCGTTCGATGAGTCGAAGCCGGCACCCGGAGGCGAATCCCAGAAGGGCACCTATTATTCGGATGTGGCCCGCTCGGGTCAAGGTGCCCTGGGTGCAGGACCGATTATGTCGATTCGACCGCGTGTCTTCGCGACCCGCCGGCTGCCCGGCCAGGTGCTCGAGCGACTGGCAGGCCGCGTAGCTCTCGATGTCTGGCCCGGCTCCGGGGCTCCCGGACCCGAGGCCTTGGCCGAGGGCGCGGCCCGCGCCGATGGCCTCCTGTGCCTGCTCACCGATCCGGTGGACGAGAGGCTTTTCGAACGCTGTCCCGGCCTCCGCGTCGTGTCGAGTTGCTCGGTGGGGCTCGACCATGTCGATCTCGAGGCGGCTACCCGGCGCGGGATTCCGGTGGGATTCACCCCCGGGGTGCTCGCACAGACCACCGCCGATCTCGCATTTGCGCTTCTGCTCGCATCGGCGCGGCGGGTGGTCGAGGCGGATCGTGCGGTTCGCGCCGGTGAGTGGACCTGGGAACACCGCTGGGATCCCGAGGCCTTTCTGGGACGCGATGTTCACGGCGCGACGCTCGGGATCCTGGGGCTGGGTGCCATTGGACGTGCTGTTGCCAATCGGGCGCAGGGCTTCGGTATGCACGTGCTCGGCTGGTCTCGCAGTGGACGCGAGGTGGCCGGAGTCGAGCGGGTGACATTCGAAGGTCTGCTCCGTCGGGCCGATTTCGTAACCGTCCACCTGGCACTTAGCGCGGATACGCGGGGGATTCTCGACGCCGAGGCGATGGGCCGGCTAAAGCCCGGTGCCGTGCTCGTGAACTCGGCCCGCGGCGGAATCCTCGACGAGGCGGCGCTCGTTGCAGCACTCGAAAGCGGGCGCCTCGCGGCCGCGGCTCTCGACGTTTTTGCGAGCGAGCCGCTCGCGCCGGACAGTCCGCTCCTGACAGCGCCGAACTTGGTGCTGACGCCGCATATCGGAAGCGCCAGCGTGGCTACCCGCGAGCGAATGGCCGATCTCGCCGGGGAGAATTTGCTGGCCGGTCTCGAGGGACGGGCGATGCCCGAATGCGCAAACCCAGGGTTCGCCGACGCCCTTCGAGGTTGAGGGGGTGATCCTGACATCTTGGCCCGCGCCGGCGAAGGGGGGCGCCGGCCTGAGGGGGTGCGGGTCAAGATGCCTGGACCGTGGGGGAGTCACCCCGCACACCTCCCGAGCAGCGTGCGTGGCGTCACGATCCGGGCGCCGCGATGCCGGGCGCGGTCGGCGACGCGGCGATCAGCGGTTACCACGGCGACCGGGGCATCCGCCTCTCGCGTCTTCACCTGTTCCACGATCCACGCGTCGGCTGAGGGGGTGAAGACCGCGCGGACGTGATCCTGGGCCGGGGTGTCGTCGCTCCGGTCGCCATCGAAGACGACCCAGATCTCGACCGCCGGGTCGTCGAAGTGCCGGAGCCTCTCGAGCAACTCGGCGCGTCGCTCCTCCTGCCACCAGCCCTCGCGCTCGCGCCCGCCGAGCAGGCCCGAACAGAGGACGTTGTAGCCGTCGACGAGCCAGACGCGCGGCGTCACTGCCGGGGGCATGGAACGAGGCGTCACTTCCGGGGGCATGGAATGAGGATAGACCGATGCGATCGGTCGGGCGTCGAGCCCGCTCGACCACAGAAGGCCGAAGGTCACGAAGGCCGCGATCACCCCCAGCGTTCCGAGCGCGCTCCGCATGAATTCCACGGACTGCAGCCTGGGGCGCCTGTGTGACAGAGGCGGTCACGCGGGTTTGCCCCCGGGTCCGCCGAAAATTCGTGCTCCCGAGGCGTGCTGCGCGCCTCTGGGGCCTGCGCTACCCCCCCTCCATGGTTCTCCCGATCGGTCTGATCCAGACGCGCTGCTCCCCGCACCCAGGCGAGAACCTGGAGCGCGCACTGGAGCGGATCGAGCAGGCCGCGGCTGCGGGTGCCCGCGTCGTCTGTCTCCAGGAGCTTTTCCGCTGCCCCTATCCCTGTCAGACAGAGGATGCAGCCCGCTTCTCGCTGGCGGAGCCGGTTCCCGGGCCCTCGACCGAGGCTCTGGCCAAGGTCGCCGCGGCGCGCGGTGTCGCCGTGGTGGCGTCGCTCTTCGAGCGGCGGGCCGAGGGGCTCTACCACAACACCGCGGTGGTGATCGATGCAGACGGAAGCCTGCTCGGCCGCTATCGCAAGATGCACGTCCCCGACGACCCGCTCTACCACGAGAAGTTCTACTTCACGCCCGGCGACCTGGGCTTCCGAAGTTTTGCGGCCGCCGGCGCGCGGCTCGGTGTGCTGGTGTGCTGGGACCAGTGGTTCCCGGAGGCCGCACGCCTGACGGCCCTGACGGGCGCTCAGATTCTCTTCTACCCCACGACGATCGGCTGGCAGTTCGACGAGGGCGCCGAGGTCGAGGCCGCGCAGCACGACGCATGGGAGACCGTGCAGCGGGCGCACGCCATTGCGAATGGCGTGTTCGTGGCGGCGGTCAACCGCGTGGGCGAGGAGGGGGGCATCCGTTTCTGGGGCCAGTCCTTCGTGGCGGACCCCTTTGGCCGGGTGCTCGCTCGCGCTTCGGAGCAGGGTGAGGAAACCGTGCTCGTCGAATGCGATCTCGGCCTCATCGAGAAGGTGCGCCGCGACTGGCCCTTTCTCCGCGACCGCCGCATCGACGCCTACGACGAGCTCGGGAAACGCTTCCGCGACACATGACTTCGGTTCGGTGGCCGGCGGAGTGGGAGCCGCACGCGGCGACGTGGCTCGCGTGGCCCCACAATCCGGACACTTGGCCGAGCCGGCTCGCGCGGGCCCAGTCCCAGTTTGCGGTGTTCGTGCGGGAGCTCTCCTTTCGGGAACCGGTGAGAGTTCTGGTCGGAGACGCGGCGATGCAGGACGCCGCGCGGTCTGCAATCGTCGCGGCCGGGGCGGACGCGGATCGCGTCGCGTTCCACGCCGTACCCACCGACGACGCCTGGCTGCGCGACTCCGGTCCTGTGTTCGTCGTGCGCGCGGGGAGGCGAATGCTCGTCGACTTCCCGTTCGATTCCTGGGGAGGGAAGTACCCGCCGTGGGACCGCGATGCAGCCGTGCCCCGAGCCCTCGAGCGCGAGACGGGGCTGCCCCGCATCGAGACCGACTTCGTTCTCGAGGGCGGTGCCGTCGACGGTGACGGCTCGGGAACGCTGCTGACCACGGAATCCTGCCTGCTGAACGAGAACCGCGGTGCGGGCCGCACCCGGCAAGAGATGGAGACCCGCCTTGCGGAGTGGCTCGGCGCGCGGCGGGTGCTCTGGCTCGCCGCAGGCATCGCCGGGGACGATACCGACGGCCACGTCGACGGCGTGGCCCGCTTTGTCGCGCCGGGGACGGTTGTCGCGGCGGTGTGCGATGTTGCAGATGAGAACCGTGCGCCGCTCGCCGAGAACCTGCGGCGCCTGCGCTCCAACCGCGATGCCGACGGCGCACTGCTTACCGTCGCAGAACTCCCCATGCCACCGCCCGTCGTGATCGAGGGGGTTCGTTGTCCGGCCACCTACGCAAACTTCGTCTTTGCCAACGGCGCCGTGTTGGTCCCCACGTTCGGTGTGGTGCAGGACGCAGAAGCTCTGGGAGTGTTCGGGGAACTCTTGCCGGGACGCGACGTCGTCGGGATTCCCTCAGGAGATTTGGTGCTCGGCCTGGGTGCACTGCACTGCCTGTCTCAGCAGGAGCCGGTGCAGCCCCTCGGAATAGCGCGCCCTGCGTAGCCCCGGACGTCCGGATTCGTTACACATTGCGCCTTTCCACCGGTCGGAAGGGCTGTGAGCGTGGTCGAGACACTCCAGCACGACATCCTGATCGTCGGCGGCGGTGCCGCGGGGCTGCGTGCAGCCATCGCCGCCGTCGAGGCCGATCCCCGCGCGAGCGTTGCGCTGGTTTCGAAGGTCTACCCCATGCGGAGCCACACCGTCTCCGCCGAGGGCGGCGCCGCCGCTGTGGCGCGCGACGACGATACGCTCGAAATGCACGGCTACGACACCGTGAAGGGCTCCGATTTCCTCGGCGACCAGGACGTCATCCAGTACTTCGTCGAGGAGGCGCCAAAGGAGTTGACGCGCCTCGAACACTGGGGCTGTCCGTGGAGCCGCAACGAAGACGGCACGGTCGCGACCCGTGCCTTCGGCGGGATGACGACGAAGCGCACCTGGTACGCCGCCGACAAGGTCGGCTTCCACATGCTTCACAGCCTCTTCCAACACTCGCTGCGCTTCGATCGCATCGTGCGTTACGACGAGCAGTTCGTAACCAAGCTGCTGGTCGACGAAGGCCAGGTGCGCGGCGTCGCGGCACTCGATATCCGGGAGGGCGTGGTGCGCTGCATTCGCGCGCGCGCCGTTGTCCTCTGCTCTGGAGGCGCCGGCAAGGTATTTTCGTTCACGACCAACGGAAACATCAAGACCGGCGACGGCATGGCCCTGGCCTATCGGACGGGCGTTGCGCTCAAGGACATGGAATTCGTGCAGTACCACCCAACCGGGCTGCCGGGGACCGGCATCCTGATCACGGAGGCGACGCGCGGCGAGGGCGGGCACGTCAAGAACGCCGACGGTGAGCGTTTTCTCGTGACCCGGGATTACGGCGTCGGCAGCAAGGCGGAGCTCGGTCCCCGCGATATGATTTCCCGCGCCATCGTTCAGGAGATCGAAGCGGGCCGCGGCGTGAAGGGACCCTACGGTGAATACGCGCACCTCGATCTCACCGGCCTGGGGGAGGAGAAGATCGACAGCCGACTCCCGATGGTGCGGGAATTGTGCAAGATCTACGCGGGGGTCGATCCGGTGTACGAGCCGATTCCGATCCGGCCCGTGGTCCACTACATGATGGGTGGCGTCGATGTCGACATCGAAGGGGCGACGTCGCTCCCGGGTCTGTTTGCCGCGGGTGAGACCGCGTGCGTTTCGCTGAACGGTGCCAATCGTCTGGGCTCGAATTCGCTCACTGAATGTCTGGTATTCGGCGCGCGTTCGGGCAATGCGGCAGTCGCCTTTGCCCGGGGCTCGAACGACGGCGCCCCGGATCGAATCGAGCAGCTGACCGCGGAAGAACAGGGCCGCATCGACGCGCTGCGCGGCCGCAAGAAGGGCGGAGAGAAGCTGGCGACGCTCCGGACCGAAATGCAGGAGGCCATGGAGCGCGGCTGCGGCGTCTACCGCGAGGAGGCTTCCATGCAGCAGACCTGCCGCGATCTGGCCGAACTCCAGAAGCGCTTCGCGGAGGTCTCGCTCGATGATCCGAGTCGGGTCTTCAACACGGAAGTCGTCGCAGCGCTCGAACTGGCGAATATGCTCGACGTTGCCGAAACGGTGGCCAATGCGGCTGCGCGCCGCAACGAATCGCGCGGGGCTCACACGCGTCGCGATGCAACGAGCCGCGACGACGTCAACTTCCTGCACCACAGTTTGTGCCGTCGGGATGCCGTCGGTCCTCGGGTGGAGACGAAATCGGTCACGCTCGGTCGTTGGGAGCCCGAGGAGCGGAAGTATTGATGTCCGATTTTCCCAAGAAGAAATTCGTGGTGACGCGCTTTGATCCGGATCGGGACGAAGCGCCGCGCACAGAGACCTACGAGGTGCCGTGCCATCCCGATTGGAAGGTTCTCGATGCCCTGAATTTCATCAAGGACGAGATCGATGGGACGCTTTCGCACCGCTGGTCGTGTCGCATGGCGGTTTGTGGGAGCTGCGGCATGCAGGTCAACGGCGAGCCGGCGCTCACCTGCAAGCAGACGGTCGGTGAGCTTCCCGACACCATCGAGGTCGCCCCCCTCGCGAACTTCCCGGTCGTTCGGGACCTCGTCGTGGAACTCGAGGGTTTTCTGGAGAAGCTCCAGCGGGTGAAGCCGTGGATCATTCGGGCCAAGGAGAAGGCGGTCGAAGAGGGTACCCACTGCCAGAGTCCGGCCGAGCACGCGGAGTTCAAGCAGTTCAGCATGTGCATCAACTGCATGCTTTGCTACGCCGCCTGCCCGGTGGTGGCCAATGAGCCCGAGTTTCTCGGTCCTGCGGCAATCGCTCTCGGCCACCGCTACAGCATGGACTCGCGGGACGAGGGCGCCGCCGAACGCAATGAGATCTTTCGCGGCGAGGGAACCGTCTTCTCGTGTTCGTACGCCAACGAGTGCAGCGAGGTGTGTCCGAAGCACGTCGATCCCGCTGCGGCGGTGAACCAGGCAAAGTTCAACGCCGTCATCGACTGGGCGAGAGGGCTGGTCCTGCCGCGGGGAGGCCGCGAGTAGCCATGGCGCGCGCAGCCCACCCCGAAGCGATGGCGCCCTCGAAGCCGGGCCGCACTCGGACGGCACCGCCCCAGATGCCGCCCAGGTTTCCCATGCAGGGGCGCTACCGGGCGTACACGCTCTTCGACGCCACCGGCCTCATCTACCTCCTGATGGGATTCGGAGTGCTGCACGCCGTTCGCGCTCTTGGGGACGGCGGGGCCGCGTGGCGGGCCGTGCTCACGGGTTGGGCGAGTCCCGGCTACGTGGCGTTCCACTTGCTGGCGCTTGCTTCGGTTCTCTTGGTCGGGGTGCGCTTCTTCCGCCTGTTCCCCAAGGCGCAGCCGCCCCGGATCGGTCCCGTCAAGCCGCCGCCCGGTCCGGTGATCCACGGCATGCTCTACGCCGTCTGGATCGGCGTCAGCGTCCTGTTCGCCGCGATCCTCGCGGGAGGAATCTTCGGGTGAAGCAGCTCCTGCTCAAGCTCGAGCCGGTCGTCTGGCTGCTCTTCGGCCACGGGATCCTGATCGGGACCATCCTGCTCACGGGCTGGATCCTGGTGGTGAACCTGGGCGTGCCGCTCGGAATCGTTCCGGCCGATGCGCTCGCGTACGATCGCGCCCATGCGTTGGCTTCGAACCCACTTGGCCGGTTGATCCTGCTGGCGCTGATCGCTCTTCCGATGTGGAAGGGGGCACATCATTTGCGATCGTTGTCGATCGACTTCGGTGGTGGCGAGCGCGATTCGATGGTCGCGAGCGTCCTGTACGGCATCGCGGCGCTCGGGAGTCTCTTCGGGATCTTCGCCGTACTGGGGCTCTAGGTCCGCCGGAATCCACGCCGAGCCCGCGCTGCGGGAGTGCGCAGATGCCGCCGCTCGTCGACCCGCTCGCGGTGGCGGCGGTGCTACGCTGCCCGCCCGATGGCCGGTCGCGTGCTCGAAGGCCTGCGTATCCTCGATCTGACCCGCGTCGTCGCGGGCCCCTTCGCGACGGCGATCCTTGCGGATCTCGGCGCCGATGTGGTGAAGGTCGAGCGCCCCGTCACGGGAGACGACTACCGCTACGGCCCGTCACCCAAAGGTGAGACGTCGCTCTCCTTTCAGAACACGAACCGCGGCAAGCGCTCGATCACGCTCGACCTGCGCTGCGAAGAGGGCCGCGAACTCTTTCTCCGCCTGGTGGCGGGTGCAGACGCCGTGGTCGAGAACTTTCGCTCCGGTTTCCTCGCGGCTCAGGGTCTCGGGGCGGAGACTCTCCAAGCGCGCAACCCGCGCTGCGTGGTGGCCTCGCTCTCGGGCTTTGGCCACACCGGGCCGCGCGCGGGCCTGGCGTCCTACGACATCGTGGCCCAGGCGGCGGGAGGTCTGCTGGCGATGACGGGCTTTTCCGACGGCCCGCCGGTGCGGGGCGGCGGCGCGCTCGGCGACTTCGTGGGAGGGCTCTACCTGGCACTCGGCATCGCCGCAGCGCTGCTCGAACGCGAGCGCACGGGCGTGGCGCGGGTGCTCGACGTCTCGAACCAAGATGCGATCTTTGCCGTGACCGACTCCGCGGTCAGCATCTTCGAGGCCATCGGGGCCCCGACGGAGCGGCTCGGGAACCAGCACCCGTTCACCGCGCCCTACGACTGCTTCGAGGCCCGAGACGGATGGGTGGTGGTGGCGACGGCGAGCAACAAGCTCTTCCGCGCCCTGTGTGCCGCGATCGGGCGGCCCGAGCTGGGAACCGACGAGCGTTACCGGACCCACCGCAGCCGCGCGGCGCGGCGCGAAGAGATCAACGCGCGGGTGGGTGAATGGGTGCGCGGGCTTTCCTGCGACGAGGTGCTGGCAGCCCTGGGGCCCGACGGGGCTGACCTGCCGTGCGCGCGGGTCGAGCGCCCCGAGGACCTGGTGCGCGACCCCCAGTTGCTCGCTCGCGGCATGGTCGAGCGACATCCGCACCCGACGCTCGGCGAGGTGACCTTCCACGGCAATCCGCTGCGCTTCGCCGACGCCGAGGCGAGATCGTTGGCGTTGGCTCCCGCGTTGGGTGAACACAACGCGGAGGTCTATGCGGAGCTGGGGCTCGCGGAGGCAGAATTGGAGCGCCTGGGCCGGTCCGGCGTGGTCTGACCGCCTGAACATCCCCGCAGTTTCAGGCGAGTTGACGCGCGCTATCGCGTGCTTACCTCTTTGTCATCAACGGGGCGAATGAAAGGCCCCGCAGCAAGGAGGCAGGAAAATGAACATCGTGATTCCTCGCAGGAACCGTCGCAGCGCGTTCCCGGCGCTCCGGGATGTGCGCAACTTCGATAGGCTCATCGATGATTTCTGGCCCGGCTTCGGTGCCGCCCCACGGGCGTGGGCTGGAAAGCAGCTTCACTTCGCACCACATATCGATCTCAGTGAGACCGACGATGCGTACGAGGTGAAGGCCGAGCTTCCGGGGGTGGAGGAAAAGGACTTCGAGGTCACGCTCGAGGAGGACACGCTGCTCCTCTCCGGCGAAAAGCGCTCGGAGCACACCGACGAGGGTGAGGGCCGCAGGTACGTCGAGAGCGTTTCCGGACGCTTCGAGCGGCGTATCGCGCTGCCGATGGAGGTCGACGCCGACAACGTCAAGGCGACCTACAAGAACGGCGTCCTCAGCATCATGCTGCCGAAGCTTCCCGAGGCAAAGCCGAGGACGCGATCGATCGACGTCACGACTTCCTAGGACGGATCCGGCGGGAGCGGGCTCGGAGCCCGGCTCCCGCCGGGTTGTTCATTGCGCGTCCCGGCTCCTGCCGGGATGTTCATTGCGCGTCCCGGCTCCTGCCGGGATGTTCATTGCGCGTCCCGGCTCCTGCCGGGATGTTCATTCCGTGTCGCGGAAGGTGATTCCGAGTGTGAACCGGCTGCCGGCAAGCAGTCGGCTCGTGCCAGGGCGCACCTGCGCCCGGCATTCGCGCGTGTTGAGCACCCCCGGTAGGCGCACACGTTGAGCACCCCCGGTAGGCGCACGCGTTGCGCAATCCCGGTAGGCGCACACGTTGAGCACCCCCGGTAGGCGCACGCGTTGCGCAATCCCGGTAGGCGCGCGTAGCCCGCTGTGTCGAGGTCGGCCTCGAGCCCGGCCCAGTTCATTCCCGAGGCGTCCCTTGCCCGAGGGTCGCCGCCCGCGCCCCGCGTGGCCACCCGGATGACGACGGTCTAGTTTTCTGCTTCTGCTGCGGTAGGGAGCCCCCAAGAGATGAACTTTGGTTTCAGCGAAGAGCAGGAGTTGCTGCGCGCCGAGGTGCGCCGCTTCCTGGATCAGAACTGTCCGCTCGACGAGGTGCGCAAGCTCTCGGAATCCTCCGAGGGCTTTGGCCGTCACCTCTGGGACCGCATGGCCGAACTCGGCTGGGTGGGGCTTACCTTTTCCGAGGCCCACGGCGGCGTGGGCCTGGGCTGGGTCGACCTGGTCGTCGTTCTCGAAGAGACGGGGCGGAGCCTCTTTCCCTCTCCGCTCATCTCGACCGTGCTGGCTGGCGCCGCCTTGAAGCAGGCGGGAAGCCCCGAGCAGTGTGAGCAGTGGCTGCCAGAACTTGCGGCCGGCCGCGTGATCGGCGCGCTCGCCGTCCAGGAGGGGCCCGACGCCGATCCAACGGGCGTTGCGCTCGAGGGGATGCCCGACGGGGACGGGTTCCGGCTCAGCGGCGAGAAGCGTCTCGTAATGGACGCGGCGTGTGCAGATATTTTTCTGGTGGCGTTTCGCACGGCCGGTGGACCGGCCGTAGGGCTGGTGCAGCGACACGCCGACGGTCTGACGGTCGAGGCCCACACGACCGTCGACCTGACCAAGCGCATGGGCCGGCTGCGCCTGGACGGTGTGGCGGTTTCGCAGGCCGCACTGGTCGGTGAAGCGGGTGGGGCCGGGCCGCTGCTCGAGCGGCTATTCGATTGCGGGGCGACCGCTGTCACGGCCGAGATGGTGGGAGCGGCCCAGGGTGCCCTGGACCTCACCGTGGGCTACGCGAAGCAGCGCGTCCAGTTCGGTGAGCCGATTGGGCGTTTTCAGGCGGTGAAGCACCCGCTTGCCGAAGCCCACGTCGATATCGAGTCATTCCGCTCTCTGTGTTACTGGGCCGCCTGGCAGCTCGACCGGTATCCGGGCGCGGCTTCGCTCGCAGTCTCGCGTGCGAAGGCACTCGCCAGCGAGACATTCCCGCGCATCGGAATCGAGACGGTCGGGCTGCACGGTGGCATCGGTTACACGTGGGAATACGACGCCCATCTCTACTTGAAGCGGGCGAAGTGGGCGCGTCCGGCCTTCGGTGACGCCGGCTGGCATTACGAGCGCATCTTCAGACTCGCAGGCGAGGAAAACTGAGGCATGGATTTCAACCTCATCGCAGGCGAGGGAAACTGAGGCATGGATTTCAACCTCATCGCAGGCGAGGGAAACTGAGGCATGGAT
>PBYF01000125.1 GCA_002729515.1 Deltaproteobacteria bacterium | reverse complement strand
GCACCGCGACCGCAGCGGGTGCGCCCGCCGCAACGGCTCCCAGCACCGCGACCGCAGCGGGTGCGCCCGCCGCAGCGGCTCCCAGCACCGCGACCGCAGCGGGTGCACCCGCCGCAGCGGCTCCCAGCACCGCGACCGCAGCGGGTGCGCCCACCGCAGCGGCTCCCAGCACCGCGACCGCAGCGGCGGTACCGACGCCGACGGTGTCGGCAACTCCTCGCGCTGCCGCGCCCGCACCGGCCGCCTCGACATCCGATCCGGAGCGGCGCAGGGCGGAGCTCCAGCAAATGATCGATCGGGACAGGGACACGCTCAAAGCGTTGATCAGCAACGCCGACGCAACGGACATCGAAGACTCGCCGGAGCTGCGCGAGATCGCCCGGCGCCTGCCCCGGCTCCAGGCGGAGCTCCGCGCACTCGAGCGCGACGAGTCCACGCCGAAGGAAGTCGTACAATGAGCAGCGTGCGAACGCCGGTCGTCGCCCTGGCCGGCGGCATCGGAGCAGCCCGCTTCCTGCGGGGCCTGGTGCGCGTGGTGGACCCCACGCAGATCACCGCCGTCGTAAATACCGGCGACGACCGGAATTTCTACGGCGTGCACGTCTCACCGGACATCGACATCGTCCTCTACAGCCTGGCGGGCTGCGCAGATCGCGAAAAGGGTTTCGGCCTGGAAGGCGATACGTTCCGGCTGATCGAGGCACTCGGCGCCCTCGGCCACGAAACCTGGTTCCGGCTCGGCGACCGGGACTTCGCCACCTGCCAGCACCGCACGCTGCGCCTCGCCGAGGGCGCGGGGCTCGCGGCAGTAACCGACGAGATTCGGCGGGCGTTCGGCGTCGCCACGAAACTCCTTCCCATGTCCGAGGATCCCTGTCCCAGCATCATCGTGCTCGGGGCCGGAACGCGCGTGCACTTCGAGGAATACCTGGTGCGCGACGGCGCACCGTCGGACGTCGAGGCGGTGGACCTGTCGGCGGCAACCCGCGCCGCACCCGGCCCCGGCGTGGTCGACGCGTTGCGCAGCGCCGGCACGATCCTCGTATGCCCGAGCAATCCCGTGGTCTCGATCGGACCCATCCTCGCAGTGCCGGGCGTGCGCGAGGCCATCGCTGCGAGCGGAGCACCGGTGGTCGCGGTCTCGCCCATCGTGGGCGGCGCGCCGGTCAAGGGGCCGGCGGACGCTTTGCTGCGCGGGGTGGGAGCCGAGGTCTCGGCACGCGGAGTGGCCCGGCTCTACGCCGATCTCGTGAGCGGCTACGTGCTCGACCAGCGCGATCACGCGGAACTCGCGGACGTCGAATCCCTGGGGATTCGGGCCGTGAGCGTCGACACGCTGATGCGCGACGTCGGCGTCGCGGCCGAACTGGCCCGCACGGTACTCTCGCTGGCCGACACCCTGCGATGATCGCAGCCGTCGTCCCGGTGAAGTCTCTAGACGCTGCGAAATCCCGGCTCGCGCCGCGGCTGGGACTCGACAACGCACGCCAGCTCTCTCTGACCATGTTGGCGGACGTGCTCGAGGCGCTGCTCGCGGTGCCCGAAGTGGACCGCGTCGCGGTCACGACATCCGATGCCGAAGTCGGCGACGCCGCGACCGCGGCCGGCGCCGAGGTGCTCCTGCGCGAGGACCCCGGACTCAACCCATCGATCGAGGCGGCCGCCGCCGAACTCCTGCCGGATCCCGAAAACGCTTTGCTCGTGCTGCTCGGCGATGTAGCCGGCGCGTGCACGGACGATCTCTCGCGCTTCATCCGCTCGTCGCCGCGACGAGGAGTCGGCCTGGCGCCGTCCCGTGACGGCGGAACGTCCGCGCTCCTTCGCCGACCCCGTGACATCATTCCGGCCGGCTTCGGCCGGGAGAGCGCGAAGCGCCACCGGGAATACGCCGAGTCCGCAGGCGCGCAACTGCGCGAGATGCCGCTTCCGTCCCTGTCCCTCGATCTCGATGCCCCTGAGGATCTCGACGCCTTTCTCGCGACACCCCGGGGCGGCCATCGCACTCGCGTCTTGTTGCACGCACTCGGAATCGCCCGTTGAGCGCGCCGACTCCGCTCCGCATCGTTGCGCTGCCCGGCATTCCGCTGGTGCAGCGAGGGGACGACCTCGCCCTTCTCATCTCCGACGCGGCCGAGCGTTGCGGTGCGAAGCTCGCCGACGGCCACCTGGTCGTATGCCAGAAGCTGGTGTCGAAGGCCGAAGGCCGTTTCGTCGATCTGCGCGAGGTCGCGCCGTCTGAGGAAGCGCATCGCATCGCAGCCGAAGATGAGAAAGATCCGCGCCAGGTCGAGGTAGTGCTGCGCGAGAGCGTTCGCATCGTGCGTCGCGGACGCGGCGTGCTCGTCACCGAGACCCGTCACGGCTTCGTCTGCGCCAATGCGGGGGTCGACCTCTCGAACGCACCAGCCGAAAACGTCGCCGTACTGCTGCCCGTCGATCCCGACGCCTCGGCCGAACGCTTGCGGCACGCGCTCGAGGCTCGCGGCGCCGGCCCGCTCGGCGTCATCTTGAGCGATACGTTCGGACGGCCGTGGCGCGAAGGACTCGTCGACGTCGCGATCGGCTGCTCGGGCTTTGCCCCCATCACCGACTGCCGCGGCGGGAGCGACCTCACCGGCCGCGAGCTCCAGGTCACCGCGCCGGCCACGGCCGACCAACTCGCAGCGGCTGCCGGGCTCCTGATGGGAAAGGACGCCGGCATTCCCGCCGTCTGGATCGAAGGCGTCGCGCTCGTCGGCAGCGGACGCATCGGTGCAACGCTCCGCGATGCGACCACCGACCTGTTCCGCTGACACGCCGCAGCGCGCGAGGCCGGCGACGCGTTCACGCTAGAGGTGCGCCGCGATCGCCTCCCAGAGTTCGGCGATGCCGAGCCCCTTCTCAGCCGAGGTGGGAACGACGCGCGCCGCCGGAAGGCACAGCTGACCCCGCAGCTCCCGGACGCGGGCGGCGCGGCGCATGGGCTTGAGCTTGTCGCATTTGGTGAAGGCGACGAGCGCCGGAACGCCCCGCGCATCGAGCCATTCGAGGAGCAGCGTCTCGTCGTCGGAGACATCGCGGCGCAGGTCCTGCAGCAGCACCGCCAACCGCAGCGTCTCGCGGGCACCGAGGTAGCTCTCGACGACGCCCTGCCACTTTCGGCGCTCCTCCCGGGCGACCTTGGCGTAGCCGTAGCCCGGGAGGTCGACCAGCCAGAGTTCGCCGTCTTCCCGCGTCACGCGATACCAGTGCAGGAGCCGCGTCTTGCCCGGAGTCGAGCTGATGCGCGCCAGGGCCTTGCGCTGCACGAGGCGGTTTAGAAGGCTCGACTTCCCGACGTTGGAACGGCCTAGAAACGCGATCTCAGGCGCCCCCGGCGCGGGAAATCCCGAGACGGCGACCGCCGCCCCCATATGCTCGGCCGCCCGAATCTTCACGCGGGGACCGGAAGTGCGCGACCGAGGCGCTCGAGCGCCTCGGCGATGGACGCCTCGGAGGCGGCGCTGCAGAAGCGCAGCCAGCCCTCGCCGGCGGCACCGAAGTCCACGCCGGGACACGTTCCCACGTGGGCGCGCTCGAGCAGCCCAAAGGCGAGCTCACGCGAGTCGTTCCCGAAAGCACGCGCATCGGCGAAGACGTAGAACGCGCCCTGGGGCATCACGGGAATCCGGAAGCCGAGCTCGCGCAGGCCGTCGACCAGCAGGTGGCGGCGCGCGTCGTAGGCAAGACGCATGGACTCGACCGCAGGCGCGCCGTCGCGCAGCGCGGCGAGCCCGGCGTATTGCACGAAACGGTTGGCCGAGATGAAGAGATTCTGTTGCAGTACCTGGAGCGGACGCGACGCCGAGACCGGCGCGATCACCCAGCCGAGCCGGAACCCGGTCATCGCGTAGCGCTTTGAGAATCCATCGAGGACGTAGGCGCCATCGCTCAACTCCAGAGCGGAAGTAACCTGGGCACCGTCGTAGACCAGGCCGTCGTAGATTTCATCGGAGACCAGCGGGGGACCCAGCGCCGCAAGCGCGCGAAGCGTTTCGCCCGACTGGATCGCGCCCGTCGGGTTCGCCGGAGAACTCACCACGATCGCCCGCGTGCGTGGGCTCAGCGCCCGGCGCACCGCATCCGGGTCCAGGCGGTAGCCCTCCTCCGGCTGCGTCGGCACGAGCACGGCCGAGCCGCCGCAAACCCGCACGAAGTTCGGATAGCAGGGATAGTGCGGTGTGCCGATGATTACCTCATCGCCGGGCTCCACCAGCAGCGAGAAGACGAGGAGCATCGCCGCGGACGTGCCGCTGGTCACGAGAACGCGCTCGGGTGCGACCGGCGTGCCGAAACGCCGCTCGTGGTCCCGGCCCACGGCCTCGCGCAACTCGAGCAGACCGCGGCTGTCCGTGTACCGCGTCTCACCCGCGCGCAGCGCGCGGATGCAGGCTTCTACGGCAGCGGGCGGCGGCGGAAAATCGGGCTCTCCCACCTCGAGATGCACCACGCGCGCCCCCTCGCGCTCCAGGGCGAAGGCGCGCTCCATCACCTCCATGGCGAGGAACGGCTCGACGCCCAGGGCGCGCGGGGCAAAGCGCGAAGACATGCCCCCGGGTAGCCACACGCAGCCGCCGCGTCAAGCACAGCCGGAACAGAACTCTTTGGAATTCCTGACGTTTCGCAAGCCCGATCTTTGACGGCCTCGAGGCCCTCGGATACGTTTCGGCGCGTGTCGAAGGGAATGCAGATCGCCCTGGGCGCCACCGTCATCGCCCTCCTGCTCGGGTGGTACACCGCGACGAACCTCGAAGCGGCGGCCTCCTTCTCGTACTTCCAACACCTCGACGACTTTCGCGCGGCGGAGGCACAACAGGTGGGAAATGCGGCACGAGTGCACGGCTACGTCGCCATCGGATCGATCCGACGCGACGTCGCGGGAAAGCAGGTCCACTTCTCCATCGTGAACGACCCGCCCCACGCCGGCGGCAGCGGCCCGCCGTTTCCGGTGGTGTTTGTGAGCCTGGAGACTCCCGATCTCTTCAAGGACGGTGCCGAGGTCGTGGTCGAGGGAACCCTGACCGGGGTCGGGGACCCGTTCCGCGCCGACAAGGTGCTGGCGAAGTGCCCGTCGAAGTTCGAGGCCGCGGATCCGGCTGGACAGCAGGGTTCCTTCTAGAACCCGTGCCGGAACTGGGCGCGCTGTCGCTACGCCTCGCACTACCCGTAGCGCTCTTCGGTCTCGCGGCCGCAATCTCCGCCGGTGTCGCGAAGCGTCCTCAATGGACGCGCGTCTCGGAACGTGCAGTCCTCGCGGTGGCCGGCCTCGCCAGCTTCGCAATGCTGGCGCTCTTCGTCGCGTTCGCCAACAACGACTTCCAGCTGAGTTACGTCGCCGCCAACTCGTCCCGGAACATGCTGCTCGGCTACCGGCTCGCGGCGCTGTGGAGCGGCCAGGCGGGCTCGCTGCTGCTCTGGCTGTGGATGTTGCTCGCCTACAGCAGCCTGTGCGTCATCCTCCAGCGACACCAGAACCGCCACCTCATGCCGTGGGTCTCCGCCGTGTTCCTCGCCAACGCGAGCTTTTTCCTGGTGCTGTTGATCTTCGTCACCGATCCGTTCCAGAAGCTCTCGCCCGCGCACCTGCTCTCCGATGGCTCGGGTCTCAACCCGTTGCTCCAGCACCCGGTGATGCTGGCCCACCCGCTGATGCTCTACACGGGACTCGTTGGGTTCGTGGTGCCCTTCGCGTTCGCTTTTGCCGCCCTGGTGACGGGGGAACTCGGCAATACCTGGTTCCGCGTAACGCGGCGCTGGACGCTCTTCTCCTGGCTCTTTCTCTCCATCGGCATCCTGCTCGGCGGGCGGTGGGCCTACGAGGTGCTCGGCTGGGGCGGCTACTGGGCCTGGGATCCCGTCGAGAACGCGTCGTTCATGCCCTGGCTCCCGGCCACCGCGTACCTGCACTCGGTGATGATCCAGGAAAAGCGGAACATGCTGAAGACGTGGAATCTCCTGCTCATCGGACTCACCTACACGCTGTGTCTTTTCGGAACCTTCCTGACCCGAAGCGGCATCGTGCAATCCGTTCACGCCTTCGCCCAGACGCCCATCTTCACCTCGATCTTCCTCGGCTACGTGCTGGTCACCGCGCTGGGCTTCCTGGCGGCATTGTTCTACCGGCGCGGTGAACTCAGCGGCGGCAACCAACTCGAATCCGTGGTGTCGCGCGAGGCCGCCTTCCTGCTCAACAACTGGGCGTTCATCGCAATCCTGGTGGTCGTCTTCATCGGCACTCTCTTTCCGGTGTTCTCGGAACTCCTGGGAGACCGGCAGATCGTCTGGGGGCCGTCGTTCTACAACCAGCTACTGGGCCCCTTCGGGGTCTTCCTACTGCTGCTGACGGGAGTGGGACCGCTCATCGCGTGGCGCCGCGCCTCGCCGGTTCTGCTGCGGCGCCAGTTCACGCTGCCGGTCGCGGCCGGACTGGGGATCGGGATCGTGAGCTTCGGCCTGGCGAGCCGCGAGATCACCTCTTGGACCCTCACCGACCTCTACGGCGTCGCCACTTGGGGCGTCAGCGCATTCGTTGCAACGACGATCGCGCAGGAGTTCTGGCGCGCAATCCGCGTGCGGCGACGCAGGGGCGGCGAAAATGTGCTTCAGGCCTTCGGAGCGCTGCTGCGCAAGAACCAGCAGCGCTATGGCGGCTACATCGTGCACCTGGGCGTGGTGTTCGTGATGATCGGTGTCGCGGGCTCGATTCTCGAAGAGGAGCACCTCGAGAACGTGGAACCCGGCGGAGAAGTCGTCGTTCACGGTTACCGGCTTCAGTACCTCACCGCCGAACCGATTCCGGCACAGCACCACGGCGGTGCGCGAGCACGTCTCGCGCTCTACCGGGGCGATCGACCCCTCGGGGTGATGTTGCCCGAGAAACGCATGTACTGGCTCCAGGAACAGCCTGCCTCGATTCCATCGATCTACTCGACGCTCCGGGAGGACCTCTACGTGATCCTCACAGCGCTCGAAAACGATGGCTCCGCAACGCTCAAGATCTACCGCAACCCGCTGGTCAACTGGATCTGGATCGGCGGCGCCGTCTTCGTGCTCGGGACGCTGGCTGTATTGTGGCCGCACCCACCGCGCACGGGCGGCGCTCGCGCGGAGCCGCAGACGGGATGAACCGCCGGCTCCGGGTAGCCGCACTGCTGGCCGTGCTCGCCGCGGGGACCGCCGGGGGGCAGCCCGCGTTCGACGTGGGCGAAATTCCCGAGGGCACGGGTACGCTGCACGGCCGGCTCCTCCGATCCGACGGCACCCACGGCGCCGATCTCGAGGTGTCACTGGTCGCCTTCCAGCCAAGCGGCACGCAGGGCATGGGCGAGACCCGTTCCGGCCCCGATGGAAGCTTTCGATTCGAGGGCATCGCAACCGATCCGCAAATCGCCTACTTCGTCGTGGCAACGGGCGGAGGCGTGCGCCACAGCGAGCGGGTGAGCTTCGCCGAGGGCGAGAACGCGGTCGCAGTGGAACTGCAGATCACCGAAACGTCACCTCATATGCAACGCGCCCGGCGCGGCGGCGGGTTCCTGCGCATCGAGAGCGGGTGCAACAGCTTGCGCGTCGCGGAGACCCACGAGTTCGAGAACCCGACGGGCGCGGTTCTCTTCGTCAGCCAGGCGGAGCGGAGCAAGTACGAGCCCCTCCTCGACATCCTGTTGCCCGAGGGTGCGGGTCCGGTGACCGCACCCCTGGGTGTGCTCCCCACCGGATTCGAACGCGACGGACGCGCGCTGCGCTTCTGGGGTCCGCTCTACCCGGGCAAGCACCCACTCCAGTACTCCTACCCGCTCGATCCCGGCACCGCGCGCTGGGAGTTCCCAACCGGCGCTGGGGAGTTGCGCGTGACCGTCGAATCAGCCGGCACGACCGTCGGTGCGACAGGTCTGCGCCCGGCGCCACCGGACGAGATCGGCGGCGGCGAACAGCAAACGCTACTGGCCGGGCCCTTCGCTCCGGGCGAGGCGCTCCCCCTCTCGCTCGAGCCGGCAGCCACGCCCGGCCGAGACAACGTGCGCCAGGCACAGCTCTGGCTCGACATCGACGACGCCGCACTCGTCGTGGACGAGCAGATTCGTTTCGAAGCGCCGGAATCCGGCACGGCGGGTCCGGTCCTGTGCTGGGCCCTTCCCGACGGTGCAAGCGATCTGCGCTTCTCCCGGGAAGCGTTTTCGCTCGGACTCTCGCGCGATCCCTCCGGAACGCTCGAAGTCATGGGGCCCATGTCACCCGGCGAGCACGGGATCTCCGTGCGCTACCGCCTGCCGGCGGGCGACCGCGTCGACTTCGCGCGCCGCTTCGGCAACGCCGTGCCGTTGCTCACGGTGGCGGTCGCCGACACGGGGGTTCTCGTCGAGACGACACGCCTGCACCGGCGCCGCCCCGTGCGCAGCGGCGGGCGCAGCTACCTTCGCCTCGAGGGCTTCCAGATCGCTGCAGACGAAGAGGTCGGTTTCACCTTCTCGAGGCTGCCCGCAGCCCGGGCATTGCCGCTGCCGGCCACCGCGGGCTTCGCCATCGCGGCGGCGGCGGGAATTCTTCTCTACCTGGGCGCACCGCTGCGCCGGCCGGCAGCGGCGCCAGAGGGCACCGATTCCCACTCGGAGAAACTGACCGCCGAACGCCGGGCCATCTACGCTGCCATCGGCGACCTGGACGACGACTTCGACACCGACAAGCTCACGGGCGAGGACCACGCGCGGCTCCGGTCCAACCTGAAGGCCCAGGCTGTGCGCCTCCTGGCAGCAGAACGCTCGCGCCCCACAACACCGGCCTCGGCCAATCCCGCCGCCCGCTGTTCGGACTGCGGAGAAGTCCCTCCGGATCGGGCCCGCTTCTGTCCACGCTGCGGCACCCGCCTGAGCGCACGAACATGACCGGGGCCGGCGTCTCCTGCCGCGGGCTCTCGAAGCGCTTCGGACGCGCCGTGGCGCTGGACGGGCTCGACCTGTCCCTCGCACCCGGTGCGAGCCTCGCCGTGGTGGGTCCCAATGGTGCCGGCAAGTCGACCCTGCTGCGCCTGCTGGCCGGGCTGACGCGGCCGAGCGCGGGGCAGCTCGAAGTCGACGGCACTGCCGCACACCTCCGCGAGGCACGCGCGCGGGTCGGCTACATCGGCCATGCGACGCTGCTCTACTCAGAACTCACGGCTCGCGAAAACCTCGTCTTCGCAGCCCGGCTGCACGGCGTCGAGGAGCCGGGCTGCCGGGCGGATGCACTGCTCGATGAGGAAGCGCTCGGTCACGTCGCGGACGAGCGGGTCCAGGCGTTGTCACGGGGCATGGCGCAGCGCGTGGCGATCGCCCGCGGGCTGATTCACAGCCCAGCGCTCGTGCTGCTCGACGAACCCTTCAGCGGCCTCGATCGCGCCGCAGGACAACGCCTGACCCAGCGCCTCCAACGCCTGCGCACCACCGGACGCAGCGTCGCACTCGTCACCCACGACCTGGCCCGTGCGGCCGAGCTGGCGGATGCTTCGCTCGTTCTCTCGCGCGGTCGAGTCGTGCACACCGGACGGGGCGAGGACGCGGCGGACCTCGAGCGGTCCTACCTCGCCGCAGTGGACTCCACCGCGTGAGGGCGGGCATCGCCGTTTTCTGGAAGGACCTGGTCATCGAGTGGCGCAGCCGCGAGCGCGTGGTCTCCACGCTCCTGTTCGCACTGCTGGTCGTACTGGTCTTCCACTTTGCCCTGCCCGGGGGGGCGACCGCCCGCACCCAGGCCAGCGCACCGGGCCTGCTGTGGGTGGCCTACGTGCTCGCTGCGCTCTTCAGCCTGGGCCGCTCCTTTTCTCTCGAGTTGGAGAACGACGCGCTCGCCGGGCTGGCGCTCGCACCGGCGGACCGCGGCTGGATCTTCCTGGGTAAGGCCGCCGCCAACCTGGCAATCCTGGCAGTAGCCCAGGCGGTCACCGCCCTGGCCTTCGCGCTGGTGTTCGATCTGGATCTGGCTGGCGTGGCGGGCCCGCTGGCCGGCCTGATCCTGCTCGGGTCGCTCGGACTCTGTGGCGTCGGCACCTTCTTCTCCGCGATCTCGGTGCGGACCCGGTTCCGCGAGGTGATGCTGCCGCTGCTCCTGTTGCCGCTGCTGGTGCCGATTCTCTCGGGAGCGGTCCGTGCCACCGCTGCGCTGCTGGAAACCGGCAGCGTGCCCTTCGAAGCCATCCAACTCCTGCTCGTGACCGATGCAACCTATCTGATAGCCTCCTTCGTGCTATTCGACTTCGTCATCGACGAGTGATGTCATGATCCGTACCAGCGGCGCCCTGCTCGCCGCCCTGCTCGTCGTCACCACCTGGCTGGTGGCAACCGCGCCGGTGGATGGCACCCAGGGCGTGATCCAGAAGATCCTCTACGTCCACGTGCCGTGCGCATTTGCCGCCTATGCCGGCTTCATCCTGACCGGCGTCGCGGGGGGCCTCTACCTGTGGCGACGCGACGACCGTTACGATCGCTGGGCACTGGCGGGGGCCCAGGTCGGTGTGGTCTTCTGCACCCTCAACATCGCGAGCGGCCCAATCTGGGCCCGGGGCACCTGGGGACATTGGTGGGTCTGGGACCCGCGCCTGACGGTCACACTGCTCCTCTGGTTCATCTACCTGGCCTACTTGCTGCTGCGCAGCTTTACGGAAGGGAGCGAGCGCACCGCCCGCTTCGCGGCGGTCTACGGCCTGCTGGCGCTGCTGGCGATCCCACTCAACTACTACGCAATCCAGCTCTTTGGAGGCGCCGCGATGCATCCCGAAAACCTGGACGGCGGCAGCCTGGGCATGGGGATGCGCGCCCCCTTTGCGGCCAGCGTCGCAACCGGCCTGATCGCCTTGTGGCACCTCGTGGCGCTGCGGGCGGACATCGAGAAGCGCCGCGCGGAAGCTCCTGAAATCAGCGCTTGAAGCGATCGAAAGGGCACGTCGGTCGCGAGATGCCGGTTGACAAGCAGGGGGATTCAGGAGTATAAGCATAGCTGGCCTAAACTGCGGCCACCGCTAGGTTTTAGGGAACTTCTCGCCGCGGTGCAGGCGGTATTCGATCCAACATGGAGGCGACCGCTGACCCATCCCCCCAAAGGGGGAGCGTGTGCGCGAGCAGGGTTCGATCTGGCCTGCTGCGACAGAATTTGCGCAACCTCGGTATGGGCCGGTAAGAGACGGATGAGCAGTTCCCCAAAAGAGAGCGCTCCCGTTGTCCGGTCCGGGCCAAGCGACCCGTTGCACACACGCAAAACAAGGGCAGGCGGACCTGCAAACAGCAGGTTCGGGATACACAAAATGCCAGCGCAGCCAGCGGTGGCATGGGGTTTGCGAGGTTTCCCGCATGGACCCGGGGAAGCCTCGGGTTCATCGCCACACCCCCGGTGGCTCGGGTCCGGGAGGCGATCCAAACAAGGATGGCCAGCATGAAGCGTGGTGTCGGGTATTGCGAAAACACGGACTGCGAGGACTACGCCAAGGGCGTGTTCCTGCTGAACCACGGAGACACGTTCTACTGCCCCCGCTGCCGTCAACTCGGCAAGGTGGAAAAGGAACGCGGCTTCTACACCGGCAACACGGACATCTTCAAAGAAGTCCGTGTCGAGTACAACTTCGACCCCATGAACGGCGTGTACCGCGAGATCGCGATCGTGCGCGACGAGAGCCTCTGGGGTCGCAACAACGTCTACACGCTCCAATCGCCACTGATCAAGACGGAAAAGCGGGCGCTCAAGGTAGCTGAGGCGATCCTCGCCAACCTGAATCGCTACCGCGGCCTGCTCAACAGCGACGATATCCCCAGAACCACTGAAATCATCCTTTCCTTCGACGACGAGTTCGATGAGTTCTCACGCAAGCTCCAGCAGCTGTCCAGGGAGTGGGAGGCCAGCGGGCTCCGCGAGGGACAGCGCTAGAACGTTTCTTCTCGTTCCCAAAGAACCCGAAGCCCCCGGTTCCACGAACCGGGGGCTTCAATTCTTCAGACTTCCCCGCTGCGATCCGCCGTCAGCCGCATGCGCAAGTCGATCCAGAAACCCTGCAAGATCTCGCGCACGCCCCAGCGCTCGTGGCGTTCGACAGGCTTCGGCCGATCGGCGAGGGCGTCGGCCAGCGGCCCGCGATACCAGGGGAAGAGGGTGCCCGGGACGACGTCGAGCGAGAACCAGCGCACGAGGGGTGTCTCCCGGCTCGGACGCGTCGCGGTGCCCAGGGCCCGGCAGCGCCAGATCTCGGCCGTATGCGGACGGAAGCCGCTGCGGATGTAACGGCCGACCCGCCGCTCCACCTCGATTTCGACCCCGGTCTCCTCGAGGATTTCTCGCCGCAGGGCCTCCTCCCCGGTCTCGCCAGAATTGGGATTTCCGCCCGGAAGCTCCCAACCTCGCAGGTCCGAGCGCACACTGAGCAGTACGCGGTCCTCGTCCAGGACGACACCCTGGTGCACCACCTGGGGCCGGTGCTCCCGGCGCGGCAACACCAGGCCCCACCAGGCCAGCTTGGCATAGACCGGCGGCATGCGGAGCAGCTGCCGCAGGGTGTTCACCCGACGATCTTGTTGAGTGGGTACTCGACGATCGCGCGCGCGCCGACCTCGACGAGCTTCGGGTAGAGCGTCGTCGCCAGGTGCTCCTCGATCACGGTGTTGATCGCGACCCAGCACTCGTCGGAGAGGGTCGAGATCGTCGGCGTCCCCAGCGCGGGGAGCACCGAGAGCACCGCGTCGAGCTGCTGCTTGGGCACGTTGAGCATCAATCCAACGCGGTCGATGGCCTCGATCGCACCCTTCAGCATCAAGAGCATCCGCTCCATCTTGCGCAGCTTCCAGGCATCCTTGACCGACTCGGGGTTGGCGATGAAACGCGGCGTGCTCTCGATCACGGTGTCGATGACGCGCAGGTTGTTCGCGCGCAGGCTCGAGCCCGTTTCGGTGACGTCCACGATGGCGTCGGCGAGAATCGGAGGCTTCACCTCGGTGGCGCCCCAAGAGAACTCCACCTCAGCCCTCACGCCCTGCCGGCGCAGGTAGCGGCGCGTCAGGTTCACCACCTCGGTGGCGATGCGCTTGCCCGCGAGATCCGCCGGCTTGCGGATCTTCGAGCCCTCCTTCACGGCGACGACCCAGCGCACGGGTCCGTAGTTAGGCCAAGGAGCGCGCAGATCCGCGAGTTCCTTCACCCGGGCGCGGCTCTCGGTCGTCCAGTCGATGCCGGTGATGCCCGCATCGAGCACGCCCTGACCAACGTAGCGGGCCATCTCCTGCGCTCGAATCAGGATGCATTCGAGCTCCGGATCGTCGATGTCCGGGTAGTAGGAGCGCTCGGCAATCCGGATCTGGTAGCCCGCCTGAGTGAAGAGCCTCCGCGTCGTCTCCTGAAGGCTCCCCTTGGGCAGACCGAGGCGGAGCTTGCGACCAGCGGTACTCATTTTCCGTAGACCTCTTTCGGATCGAAAACCTGCTCGCCCACGTCCACCCAGCGACCGTCATCGAGTCTGCGGAAGAAACAGCTCCGCTTGCCCGTGTGACACGCCGCGCCTCCCTTCTGCTCGACGCGCACCACGACGCAGTCGCCGTCACAATCCACGTAGAAGGCCTTGAGGTCCTGGGTTTTGCCGCTCTCCTCGCCCTTTCGCCAGAGCTTACCCCGCGAGCGGCTCCAGTAGTGCACCTCGCCGGTCTCGAGCGTGCGGCGCACCGCCAGCTCGTTCATGAAGGCGACCATCAGGACGTCACCGGTGGCGTCGTCCAGGGCAAGGGCCGTGACGAGGCCGTCGCCCTTCCGGAAGTCGAGAGCTTCGAGCGGATCCATGGGGAGGCCGAGGCTACCGGGCGACGAGCATGGCCGCCAGATGATCGCGCAGCACGGAGAGCTCGGCGAAGGACTCACCGCGCACCCGCCGGCCCGCATCCCCCCCGCCTTCCGCTGAATCGAGCATTCCAAGTCGAACCATCAGGTCGACGGCGTTGCTGAAGGTGACCGAATTGGCACCTTCACGCCGCTCCACCTCCCCCAACAACGAAGCCCGGTCGAACTGCTCCATCGCAGCCTTGCGCAGGGACTTCAGATCGAACGAATCCCCCGCATCGAGAAGGGCTCCCGCCGCGGCGCAGGCGCAATAGTAGGCCTCGACAATGGGCCGAGTCTGCTCCGCCAGGAAGCGGAGCGCCAACACGCCTTTCTCGGTGGCACACGGCTCTCCATCCCGGCGCTCCACCCATCCGCGACGCTCGAAATGATCGATGAAAGCGTCCACGTGCGCGGCGAGAATCTCGCCCCGCGGCGTGAAGAACTCCGGGTAGAAGAGGTCGAGCCACTCCCGCAAGTCGCCGCGCCACGCGGGCCCTCCCATCCCGGTCAAAACCTGCCGCGCCAGCCAACTGGGAAGGGCCAGGAACTGCACGATCGAGTTCCGGTAGAAATCGAGAGCGCGCCGCTTCGCCTCATCGTAGTAGAGGAGTTCGCCCCGCGGGTCTGCCACGGACTTCACCAGGTCCATGCGCAGCATGGAGGCGATCGACTCGTCGAAGCTCCCCTCATCGGAAACCAGCGCCGGCGTGAGTCTCACGTCCTGGAGCCTCAGCAGATCCACCACCTCCTGCATGCGGCTCACCAGCTCGGGACGCAGCATGCCGCGGCGTCTCTCCCCGAGAAGTGCGCAAGCCGCCACCGCGGTCGCGTTCGGCACCACAGCCCAGTTGATCCGCTCGACGATGCGATTCCCGAGAGTCGCGACGAAAGCCCGCTTCTCCGCCGCTGCCTCGGGCGTCGCCTCGGCGGCAAAGCGCGAGCGCCGATCGCCGAGGGCATCGCCCAGCGAGATGGGCTCCGCGAAGCTCACGAAGACGCTCCCAAAGCGGCGCTGCAGGTACTTCCGGGCGCGCACCAGGCCCCACACGCTCTCGTCGGCCTTCTCGACGCCCTCGAGCTCGTCGACCATCGAGCCCTCCTCGACGAGCCGTTCGTAAGTGATGGCGATCGGCACGAAGAAGAGATCGCGGCGCGCCGTCGACAGAAAGGCCTCCACCTCCCAGGAGAGGACCCCGAGGCGGGGAGCCAGAGTCTTGCCGGTTCGGGAGCGCCCACCCTCGATGAAGAATTCCTGGGTGACGCCCTCCGAGACCAGGTGGGCGACGTAGGCCCGGAAGACCTCCTTGTAAAGCGGGTCATCGAACGACTTGCGCATGAAGAAGGCGCCGCAGCGGCGCCAGAGGAATCCGAACGGACCGAACGCCATGTTCTCCCGCGCGGCGATGTGGGGAGGGATCAGGTAGTTCGCATAGAAGATGATCGACACGATCATGAAGTCGAAATACGAGCGGTGACTCGGCACCAGCACGATCGGGTGACGCTTGGCGTACTCGGCCACCTTCTCGAGGCCGGAGACCTCGACGGTCGCGAACAAGCGCCGCACCAAAAAACCCACCAGAGCGCTAAGCACCGCCAGAAATGTCGAATTCATGTTGGCGGCAATTTCGCGCAGCATCTTCTCGGCATCGGAGCGGACACGAGAGAGCGGCACCCTGCGCTCCTCTGCCCGAACGCGCATGGCCTGCTGCACACGCGGCTCCGAAACCACGACCTCGAGCACCTTGGGGAAGGGGCGCAGGGTCGGTCCCTCGACCGCCTTCTCCTCCCGGTAGAGAAAGGTCAGGATCGAGCGCCGCACCGTGCGCGCCACCGCGTGCTGGCCCTGAGCGCGCCGGGTACGGATGAAGGCACCGAGGTCGATCGGGTCACCGACCTTCACCGCCAGGTCCCGGTAGGTCGTGAGGAAGGAGGTCACCTTGGTCAGATCCGACGGGCGGGTGGCGGCTCCGTAGAAGAGGTTGAGGAAACGACGCCGGGCACGGGGCCCCTTGCGCCAGAAGATGGCCAGAGGCACGACGTGGACGGACCGCTCCGACGCCCAGGCAGCGTCCACCACCTCCTCGAGCAGGTCGAGTTCGCCGGTCCCGTCCTGGCGCGGACGGGCCGTCAGGCGCGCCGTGCGCAGGAAGAGAAAGCCGGAGCCACCTTCTCGGACGACCTCCCGGGTAAAGCGGCGCTCGCGCTCGCCCCGGTCCGCGGCGTTGACGCGGGAGCCCCACGCGATGCGAAGCGCCTCGAGGAGCGGCCGGAAGTAGTAAAACCGGATCCCGTTGGCATGGCTCGAGAGCCTCAACCCAGCCCGTGCGAATACGGTGTTGAAGAGGAAGTAATCGAGCCGGCTCGCGTAGCGCATCACGTACACCACGGAGCCGTGTGCCTCGATCTCTCGCACGCGGGCCACGGTGGCTTCGTCGAAGCCGAAGTGACCGAAGAAGCGGCGTGCAAATCTCCGGGGGAAGAAACCGAAGCGCGGCGTCATCGACGAAAACGGATCGCCCTCGACGCTGGCAGGAGGCAACGGGGAGA
This sequence comes from Deltaproteobacteria bacterium, assembly GCA_002729515.1. GTDB lineage: Bacteria > Myxococcota_A > UBA9160 > UBA9160 > SMWR01. Next base: position 18,743 of record PBYF01000125.1, on the reverse strand, counting down.
CATCCCGCATCGTTGCCAGAAGGTAGCAGTTCAGTCGGGAAGCAGTATTTCCCCGGGACGCATGCGCTCGGCAATCTCCTGAACCGTCCACAAGCCACCGTCGTCGGTCTTGGTCACGCCTTCGTGGGTGACGACCTTCATCTCGGCGATGCGCCCGCCGCCGACGTAGTAGGTCTTCCCGGTCAGTTCGGTCGCCAGATCGCTGGCCAGGTAGGCCACGAGCGGCGACACGAGCTTCGGATCCATTCGCGCCTTGATCGAGTCGTCGAAACCCGCGAGATCGCTGGTCAGGCGCGTGTAGGCCACCGGCGCCAGGATGTGGACGCGGATCCCGTACTTGACTCCCTCGATGGCCAGGCAACGCGACATACCGGCGATGCCCGCCTTCGCCGCACCGTAGTTGGCCTGTCCGAAGTTTCCATTGAGTCCGGAGGTCGAAGACGTGTTGATGATGACACCTCCCTCACCCCGCTCCTTCATGTGGCTGTAGACCGCATGACTGACGCAGTAAGTTCCCTTGAGGTGCACCTGCACCACGATGTCCCAGAGGTCTTCGGTGGTGTTGGCGAAGCTCTTGTCCCGAAGGATCCCCGCGTTGTTGACCAGGACGTCGACGCGATCGAAGGCATCGAGGGCGGTCTTCAGAATGCCCTGGCCGCCCTCCACGCTGGCGACGGAGTCGTAGCTCGCAACGGCCTCGCCCCCGGCGCCCCGGATCTCCTCGACCACGGCGTCGGCCATTGCGCTGCCGCCACCCGTGCCGTCGCGCGCGCCGCCCAGGTCGTTCACGACCAGGGCTGCACCCTCGCGGGCCAGCACCCGCGCATGCTCGCGCCCGATGCCGCCGCCGGCTCCCGTTACGATCGCCACCTTCCCGTCGAGTAGACCCATTCGGATATTGAACCGCGCCCGAGTGCCGACTTCAAGCGTCGGTGAATTGGATGGTTCGAACCCGGGCGAAGGACTCGAAGCCGAGTCCCTCGTAGAGCGCCACACCGGCGGTGTTGCCCTCGACCACCGTGAGTTGCACGTGGTCGGCGCCCTCGGCGAAGGCCTCGCGGCACAGGGCGCCCACACCGGCCCGGGCGATGCCCCGGCCGCGCGATTCCGGCCAGGTGTAGACCCCCTGGAGCAGCCAGCCCTCGCGCCGTTGAACATCCGCGTAGCCGACGAAGACGATTCGCCCCTCGACCTCGATCACCCGGGCGCGGGACATCCGGCTCCTCACCCAGCGGCGCATCCCGTGCGGATCACCGACGAAGGGATCGGGGCGCCCCTCCTCCCGGAGACTCTCGCGGGCGGCGAAAACGAGGGACTCGAGATCCGACTCCAGCGCCGGCCGGGCGCCAGGGACAGCCGACCCGAGCGTTCCGGCGCTGCCCGCGTGCAGCCAATAGGCGATCTCGTTGCGATCGAGCAGCGGGCGCCGCGGCGCCCGCCGCTGCAGATGACGCCAGAGCACGCCAGCGGTCTGCCCCGAACTCTTCACCAGACCGACCCCATGGGCCTCGACCAGGGGAAGAAAGGCCTCGATCGCCGCAGCGTCCGCCAGCGTGTCGAAGACGATGCTCGGTCGCAGACCGGCCACCGCCACCACCCGATCCCCCTGCCACGCGGCGCCGACCTCGGGGCGTACTTCGCCGGAGGCAGAACGACGGCTGATCCGTTCCGTCATGTCGAGCAGGGAAAGATTGGCGAGCGGATCGAGCGCGAGGTGCCGGAGAACCACCTCGCGCTGCGAGCGATGCACGAGTTCTGCTCTCACCGAGTTCTCCAGCGTATTCAGTCGATCACCGCGAGGACGGCGCCCTCCTCGATGGAGTCACCTTCGGCGACGCGAATCTCACTGAGCGTCCCACCGCAGGGGGCCTCCACGGGAATCTCCATTTTCATGGACTCGAGGATGAGAATCACGTCCTCCTCCAGGACCAGATCACCCGCAGCCTTCTCGATCTTCCAGACGTTTCCCGCGATCTGCGCTTCGACCTGCGTCGGCATCGATTTCCCTCGTGACAATCTGAAACGCCATCTTGCACGCACCCGCAGCGTGCGGCAAGCGACGCTATCCTCGCAGCTTCGATGCTCGAGACCTTGACCCGGGGATTCACGGCCGCACGCGAGCGTCTGGCCGGTGTGACGTCGCTGCGCGACGAAAACGTCGACGAGGCCCTTCGCGACGTCCGCATGTCTCTTCTGGAGGCGGACGTCGACCTCGCGGTCGTCAAAGACTTCCTGGCCCGGGTCCGGGAGCGCTCGCTCGGCGAGAAGATCTCGACCCGCGTGCGCGACGCCTCCGGGCGCCGCATCCGCATCACCCCGGGCCAGCACTTCGTCAAGTCCTGCGAGGAGGAACTCGCGGCCCTGATGGGCCCCGTCGACCCCGAGCTGTCCCGCGGCCCGGGCGGCGTGACGTCGGTGATGTTGCTGGGGCTCCAGGGCGTCGGGAAGACCACGGTGGCTGCGAAGCTGGCCCTTCACCTCAAAGAGGAGAAGCGACGCCCGCTGCTGGTGGCAGCCGACGTCTACCGCCCTGCCGCCGTGCTCCAGCTCCAGCAGCTCGGCGAGCGCATCGAGGTCCCGGTCCACGTCGGCGCCGAGGGGGAGCGGCCTCCATCGATCTGCGCGGCGGCCGCCGAGCGCGTGCGCCTCGAGAACTTCGACAGCGTGGTGTACGACACGGCCGGACGTCTGGCCATCGACGCGGAGATGATGGCGGAACTCGAAGAGGTCGAGCGCGCCGTGGCACCCGCCAGCCGGTTGCTCGTCTGCGACGCACTCATGGGTCGGGACGCGGTCAACGTGGCGAAGGCGTTCGCAGAGCGCATTTCGCTCGACGGACTGGTGCTGACCAAGCTCGACGGCGATGCCCGGGGCGGCGCCGCCCTGGCCGTGAAGGAGGTCACGGGTATCCCGATCAAGTTCATCGGGACCGGCGAGGCCCTCGAACGGCTCGAGCCCTTCCGTCCCGAAGGCCTGGCGTCACGCATCCTGGGAATGGGCGATGTGGTCGGCCTCGTGCGCGACTTCGAGAAGGTCGCGGACGAAAAGGAGGCCGAAGAGGATGCGGAACGGCTCCTCGAGGGTCAGTTCGGATTCGACGATCTGCTGAAACAGCTGCGGCTCATCCAGAAGATGGGGCCGATGCGCGAGGTGTTGTCGAAGCTGCCCATGTTCGGCCAGGTAGCCGACCAGGTGGAGGAGGGACAGCTCCGCAAGGTCGAGTCGCTGATCCACTCGATGACACCCGCCGAGCGCTCCCAACCGGACCTGATCGACAAGAGCCGAACCAAGCGGATCGCCCGGGGCAGCGGCCGGCGCTCGTCGGACGTGAAGGAATTGGTGCAGCGCTTCGGGCAGATGCGCGACATGATGGCGTCGCTCGGCCCGGGCGGGAAGCTGTCCAAGATCCCCGGCCTCGGCCGGCTCTCCGGAGCCGGCATGCCGCCAGACATGGATCCGATGGCAATGCTGTCGGACCTGGGGAGCGAAAACGCCGGACCCGGGGTGCGGGCACAGGCGCGCAAGCGGGCAAAACAGAGGGGAAAGCGCAAACAGGCGCGGAAGGCACGGCGCAAGAACCGGCGGCGCTAACCGGGCGGCCGGCCCCCCCACGGGGGGAGACCGGCGGCGGGAATGCCGAAGTTTCGTGTTCATGTCGCACCGGTCCGCAGCCGATCCGTGAAAGGACCATGCGCCGGCTGTCGATCATCCTGTCGCTCCTGCTGGTCGGCTCTGCCGCCTTCGCGGCAGAGCCCGACCTGCTGCCCCAGCCGTCCGAACTCGAGCCGAACGTCCGGTTCTGGACCCGGATCTACACCGACGTTCCGAGTTCCGCCGGATTGATCCACGACTCGGTGAACCTCGACGTCGTGTACGAGATCGTGCACTTCCCGGAGAACCTGTCGCGCCGTGCCCGCGAGCGCCGCATCCAACGGGCCAAGAAGGAGACGCGGACGATCCTGGGTCGCCTGGCGAAGAGCAAGCGCAGCGGGCTCAGCGCCGATGAGGCGCGGGTGCTCGAGCGCTGGCCGAAAGGTGTGACCGACGCGACGCTGGCGGGCGCCGCGCAGCGCGTCCGCTTCCAGAGCGGCCTGTCCGACAAGTTCCACGAGGGTCTCGTGCGCTCCGGGCGCTGGTCGGCAGATATCGAGCGGGTGCTCGAGGAATACGGGGTCCCGCGGGAATTGGTGGCGCTCCCGCATGTCGAGTCGTCGTACAACCCGCGGGCTTACTCGCGGATCGGGGCAGCGGGCCTCTGGCAGTTCACACATTCGACCGGGCGCCTCTACATGCGCGTGGACCACGTGGTGGACGAACGCATGAGCCCGCAACACGCAACCGTCGGTGCGGCGCGGCTGCTCCGGGACAACTACCGCCGTGTGCAGTCCTGGCCTCTGGCCATCACCAGCTACAACCACGGCGTCGGAGGAATCGAGCGGGCAGTCCGCACGCTCGGAACGCGCGACCTCGGGGTCATCGCCCAGAAGTACAAAGGTCGCACCTTCGGGTTTGCATCGCGCAATTTCTACGCCGAATTCCTCGCGGCCTCTGCAGTCCACCAGAACCCCGAGCCCCACTTCGGCAAGATCCACTACAGGGCCCCCCTCGCATACGACCGGCTCGCAACCGATGCGTACTACTCGATCCGCACGCTCCAGAACGCGCTCGACGTCGACCGGATCACCCTGCGCGAACACAACCCGGCACTGCGTCCCTCGGTCTGGAACGGCGCAAAGCTGGTCCCAAAGGGATACGTGGTCCAGGTTCCCCGACACGCTCTCGAACAGCCGATCGAGACCGTGCTGGCGCAGGTCCCGGATTCCGCGCGCCTCTCCCGTCAGAAACGAGACCGCTTCCACAAGGTCCACCGCGGAGAAACGCTTTCCGTGATCGCGCAGCGTTACGACACGAGTCAGCGCGAACTGGTGCACCTGAACAACTTGCGAAGCCGCCACAGAATCCGCGCCGGACAAGTGCTGCGACTCCCGACCGACGGAAGCGCTCCCATCGAGGTGACGCGGGCGGCGCCGCCCGCCGACGGTATCTACCGCGTGCGGCGCGGCGACAACCTGAGCATCATCGCGGTGCGCTTCGGCGTGGGCGCCGACACGATCGTTCGCTGGAACCGGCTGCGCAACAGGAACCGGCTCTCCATCGGGCAACGACTGCGGGTGGCCGAACCGGAAACCGTCGTCGCCAGCGCCACCGAGGCCACGACCACCGACGCGGCAATCGTGACGCGGCACGCCTCGTCCGCGACCCCGCCGGTGAGCGAAAAGCGGGCGCCGGGTCCCGAACTCGGCAACGACCCGACCCCGCCCGGGCCGGCGGCAAGCGAATTGCCTCCGAATACCCCGGTCGTCGCAGTCGATCCGCTCTCGGCAGACACGATTCCGGACCCCTCGAACTACGCCGTGAACACCGGGGAGCGCATCACCGTACAGGCTGGAGAAACCCTGGGTCATTACGCCGAGTGGCTCGAGGTGGCGGCGCACCGCCTGCGCACACTGAACGGGATGCGCTACCGCACGCCGCTCGTGATCGGCCGGACGAAAAAACTCGACTTCAGCCGCGTGACCCCCGAGGTCTTCGAGCAGCGCCGCCTCGAATATCACCGGGACCTCCAGGAGGAGTTCTTCGATGCCTGGGTGGTGACCGGCACGCAGCGCCACATGATCCGCCGCGGCGATTCGCTCTGGTACCTCGCGAACAAGAAGTTCCAGGTGCCGATCTGGCTGCTGCGCCAATACAATCCGGATCTCGACTTCGGCGCGCTTCCGGCGGGCACTCCACTCGTGATCCCGCTGATCGACCCCCGCGAGACCGTCGAGCGCGGAATCGGAACGGGCTAGCGCTCAGACCCGAAGACGACCCCGGGCGCTCCGGCCGCCATCGCGCCCGCTGTGCAGGGCCAGCTGGCCGCAGGCGGCCTGGATGTCCGGGCCCCTGCTGCGCCGCAACGTCACCCGCAGGCCGCCCGCGGCGAGTTCGCGAAGGAAGCGGTCGATGCGGGCCCCGTCGGGCGGGCGCAAGCCCGAGCGCGCGTGCGCGTTCATGGGAATCAGGTTCAGTTTGGCCGGGATGCCGCGCAGGAGCGCCGGCAGCCGCCGGGCGTCGGCGAGCGAATCGTTCACTCCGGCGATGAGGGTGTACTCGAAGAAAACCGGGCGGCGGCGGTTCACGGTATCCAGACGCCGGAGTTCCCCGAGCAACACGTCCAGCGGGAAACGCCGGTTGAGCGGAACCAGGGAGTCGCGCACGGCATCCGTCGTGGCGTGGAGCGACACGGCCAGATGAATGGGGGCCACATCCAGGAGTTCTCCGAGCTTCGGCACCACGCCCACCGTCGAGACAGTGATCCGCCGAGGCGCCAGACCAAAGGCCTTCGGGTGCACGAAGAGCCGGATCGCCTCGAGCACGGCCGGCAGATTCAGCAACGGTTCGCCCATGCCCATGAAGACCAGGTTGGTGACGGGCCGCTCGGGACCGCACAGTTCCCGCATCCGGCACAACTGATCCACGATCTCGGCGGTGGAGAGGTTGCGGGTGAAGCCGAGAGCCCCGGTCGCGCAGAAACTGCACGCGAGCGGACAGCCGACCTGCGTCGACAGGCAGACGGTGTTGCGAGCCTCCTCGGGGATCGCCACCGCCTCCACGCGGGCGCCATCCGCGGCGCGCAGCACGGCCTTGAGCGTTCCATCCACCGAATGCTGCTCGTGCTCCACCTCCAGGGCACGCACCTCCCAGGAGTCCGCCAACTCCTCACGCAACTCGCGGGAGAGGTCGGTCATGGCCGCGACTTCCTCGACTCCCCGGGCGTAGAGCCAACCCGCAACCTGGTCGGCACGCCAACGCTCGACGCCCCGAGCCGCAAAGACCTCGCGCAGGGCCTGCACGGAGTGATCCTTCAGTTGCATCACAGGGGCGGAGCCACCACGTCGGGGCGACGAGCAAAGCTGAAGAAATGCAGCGTCCGCCGCTCGGCGCGCCATTCCGCCTCGTATGCAGTGCACGGCCTGTCTTCGACGTCGCTCGACCAACCGGCACCCCGGCAGTTCTCGAGAGCCGGCTCGTCGGAAAAGATCTCATCGATCCACGCGGCGTACTCCGGGTGATCCGTCGCCACCTCGACGAGACCCTCCGGCTCCAGTGCGCGCGCAAGGTCGCGCACGAATGCGGGCTGGACCAGGCGGCGCCGATGGTGCCGCTTCTTCGGCCAGGGGTCCGGGAAGTTGATCCAGCAGCGGTGGACGGATGCCGCCGGAATGGCCCGCTCGAATACCCGTTCGGCCGGTGCTTCGACGAGGCGCACGTTGCACAATTGGGTGCGGGCCAGCCGGCGCGCCATCTTGAGCACCCTCTTGCGGCTGTACTCGATGCCCAGGAACGCGAAACCCGGATCCTTCTCGGCCAGCGCCGTCAGGAATTCTCCACGCCCAAAGCCCACGTCGAGCACCAGCCGCGGCGGGGTCTCGGCGCCGAAGAGTTCCCTCGGACCGTGCGACTCGAGATCACCGAGGCTCGCGCGCCAATCGGTACCCGGAATGTCGGTCTTGAGCGTACGCGACACGACTCACCAGGCCGCGCGCCCGGTTGCACGGCGGAGAAAACCGAACAGCCCGGGAAGCGGCGCAATGCGTGGGTGTAGATCCAGAATGTAGCGTTCTCCCTCGGCCAGACCGGCGCGGCGGCGCAGCTCGCCGAGCGCCTCGAGGGGGCCGCCCAGCGTGTCGACGAGACCCAATCCCACGGCGCGACCTCCGCTCCAGACGCGTCCCGTGGCGAGCTCAGCCACACGCTCGGGGTCGAGCCCGCGTCCCCGAGCCACGCGGTCCGAGAAGGTCGCGTGGACCGATTCGAAGAGCTCGCGCAGCGCGGCGCGCTCATCGGGCCGCGTGGCGTGGGTGTGGGAGAGGAGCCCCGCGCGCGCGCCGCGCTCCACACCGTCGCGAGTCAGGCCGATCTTTTCGTACAAGCCCTCGAGATTCGCCCTGCCTCCGACCACTCCGATCGAACCCGTCACGGTAGCGCGCTCGGCGAAGACGGCGTCCGCCGCGGCGGCCACGTAGTAGCCGCCCGACGCGACCACGTCGCCCATCGACACCACCACCGGCTTCTCCCGGGCCACCAGCGTCACCGCTCGCCACAACAGATCCGAGGCCACAGCGTCTCCACCGGGGCTGTCGATCCTCAACAGCACGCCGCAGACCCGTTCGTCGGCACGCAGCCGCTCGAGCAACACACGCAGGCGGTCCACGGCAATACCGCGCGTGCCGGCACCGCGGTGGATGCCCCCGCGGGCGACGACGTAAGCAACTCGCGGCAGATCGCGACCGAGCGGCCGCCAGCCGGGATCCCCCACACAGAGGGCGCAGTACGTGGCGGCATCGACGACCCGCGGGCGCCCGTTCGAATCGAGCGCAGTCGACGGCGCCAGCTCCGAAAATTCCGACTCGACTTCATCGGGATAACGGCAGCCGTCGGCAAGGCCGGCCCCCACCGCGGCGGCTGCCGTATGAGGACCGGTGTCGACGAGGTCGCGCAATGCGGCCGGGCCCAGGCCCCGGCCTTCCGCGACGGCCCCGATCAGCGACTCGTAGAGATCGTCGGCGAGTTCCTCGAGCTGCTCGCGATCCTCGGGCGAAAGCCGATCACGGGTGAAGCGCTCGGCGGCGCTCTTGTGGCGGCCGACGCGCACGATCTCGGGCTGCACACCCAATCGATCGAGCAGCCGCTTCCAGTGCAAGCTCTCCAGCCGCAGACCGACCAGGAAGACGTTGCCCGACTCGGGCAGGTAGAGCCGCGTGCCGCCGCTCGCCGCCACCAGCGACTCGGCGTCGAAGCTCTCGCTCCAGACGACCACCGGCTTGCCGGCGGCGCGCACGCGGTCTACGGCACGCCGCAGTGAGAGCGCCCGGCTCGGACCGCCCACCGGACCCTCGAAGCGCAGCACAACGCCCGCGACCCGTGCGTCCCGGCCGGCCGCCTCCAACACGGCCAATATATCGAGCAGCCCCAGCAGCGGCCGCTCGCCGAAGGGCAGGGTCGGCGCGGCCAGCTCATCGATGGGGGCACCCAGCCGGAGCATCAGCCACACTCCGCCCCGCCGCGGCAAGACGAAGCGCGCCGTCAGTCGCCGCGCGCCACGCGCGAGATTCGCGCCGATGCGCCGCAACACCGCAGCGGGTTGGACCGTCATCGCCTGCATCGACCGGCCAGGCAATCGACCATCACGTGGGAGCCGAACACGCCCCCACAGACCGGCCGGCCCGGGCGCAGCCGGGCCAGCACGTTGGCGCGCAGATCCTCGCGCACACTTCGTCCCAACCAGCCGCTCGCCCGCAGCTCGCCGACCGTGCAGATCTCAGGGGGGTGGGGGGCCATGGGCTCATCCTCTCGGGTCAGCGGTGCGAGCCCGTCAAGAGACGGATCCGGCGTTGGATGATCTCGAGCTTCCCGCCATCGTCGCTGGCGAGGCCCCGCGTCCCGTCGAGGCGCTGGATCTCGGCGCGAGCGGCCTCGATCCGCTCCTGGGTCGCGGGGTGGCTCGACAAGAAAGCTGGCACGCTCGAGTCTTCCTCCTGCGCCAGAGACTCGAAGAAACTGACCAGCCCATTCGGGTCCCACCCGGCCCGCACCATGGTGCCGACGGAAAACTCATCGGCCTCGAGCTCCGCCTCACGGCTGAAACTATTGAGCCACGTGTTGGCGGCGAGCCCGCCGCCCAGGGCCGTCGCCGAGCCGGCCACACCACCCCCGAACACGCCCGCTCCCAGCGCGAGGATGTCGGTTCCGATGCGGGCGTTGCGGGCGCGGTTGTAGTTCGCCGCAATGTGGCGCTGCTGCACGTGGGCCACCTCGTGGGCGAGAACACCGGCCAGTTCACTCGCATCGCGCGCGCGCAGGATCGTCTCCGTATGGACGTAGACGTGGCCGGCGGGTCCGGCGAAGGCATTGATCTCCTCGTCTCGGACCACGTAGAAACGGTAGCGGAACGGCTGGGGACCCGAAGCGCGGATGAGGCCCTCACCCATCTCGCTGACGTAGCGACTGATCACCCGATCGTGGAGCAGCGGAAGCTCCGAGCGCATCTGGTACTCGAACTGGTCACCGAGATGCCGCTCCTCGGTGACGCTGAGCGGACCGCAGCCAGAGACGGCGATCGACGCGCCGATTGCGAGCAGCCCCCTACCCGTCCCCATCGGACTTCTCACGCTGGCGCAGGGCCTCCACGGCGTGACGGATGATGAAGAGAACGGACCGGTCGAACGAAACGTTGTCGACGATCGGAACGTCGTGATGGTCGGCGAGATCCAGCAGGTGGTCCTGGATCCGCAGGATGTCGTCGAGGTGTTGCAGGTAGCGGTGTTCCGATCTCGCCTGTGCCGTCTTCGCACGGGAGCCAAAACGCGCGGCGAATGCCTGCTCGTCGAGGGCCGCCACCATCAGGAAGATCACGTCCGCCGAGTCCGCGTAGGCATCGAGGTCGAGCAGCCCGGGAACGATCGCTACGCCGTCGAGCACCAGGCTCGAGTTCTCCGCCATCGCACGGTCGAGCGACGCACGAGCGCCCACGCAGACACTGGTTGCCTGGGTGCGAAACGCCTCGACGACCACGTCGTCGCCCTCCCTGCCGGGAGCGACCGCCTGCCACGCATCGTAGGACGATGCGTGGAGCGTGGGCACGAGGTCTGGAGAAAGCATGATCCGCATGATCTGCCGGATCGAGTCTGTCGAGAGCACGCGGCCAATGCCCAACCGATGCGCCACCTCGAGGGCGAGCGACGTCTTGCCGACACCCGTGGCGCCGCCGAGCAGCAGCAGAAGGGGTCGGTTCGACTCCTGGTGCCGACGCCACACGAGGTAACGCTGCGCGGCGGCGGCGCCGGATGTCTCTGCCAGTGTGCGATGGGTGAGCTCGCGCAGGTCACCCCGATCGATCTCCCGTCTCCCCCGGGCCAGCACGGCCCGCTCGATCTCACGCGCCACGTCGAACGCCTCGTTGGGATCGAGCGCGGCGGCCAGGAGGGACTGGGACAGGATGCCCTTGGAAAAGGCCAGCCGCCCGGCGCCGGTCACCTGGATATCCGGGGTAAACGAGACCTCGCCATCCTCGGTGAAAGGCGCGGCGCCCACCAGGGTGCGAAGGCTCGTGGCGAGCTCCGTTTTGCTGACGACATCGCGGCCGCGCAGCCGATCGCGCATGCGATTGGCAACCCGGTAGGCGTCCTCGAACGGCATGCCGCGCGCCATCAGAGAGTGGACCATGATGCCCCGCATGAAGGGGCGGCGACGGCCTGCGTCCTCGACCCAGATGCGCCCGGGCAACTCCGGAGCAGCGCCGCTCGGGTGTGACTGGCTCTGCGACGCCATCGCCTCGCAGCCTACCCCAGCGCCCGACCAGCCGCGAAGGGAAAGGCCCCTCGGATCGCGACACGGGGCACCGGACACCAAACTCGGAGATTCCGGGTTGACTCGACCCAACGCCGACCTACGTTTCCCCGCGCGGGACGGATGGGGGGGGGTCGGGAACCATGGCCGAAGCTGGCCTGCGGTTGTTCCAGACCAAAGACGTCGTCGAACTGCTCGGCATCTCGCGGCGCCAGCTCCGGTACTGGAACCAGACCGACTTGGTGTCTCCCTCCTCGAAAACCCCGGGGGGACACGGTCGCTATCGCTTCGAAGACCTGATCGCTCTCCGGGCGGCGAAGCGCCTGATCGATGCCGGTGTCTCGGTCCAGAAGATCCGCAACTCCATCGCCGCTCTGCGCAGGATCCTGCCCACGGTGCAGCGGCCCCTTGCCGAACTCGTTCTCGTGGCCACCGGCGACGCGGTATTGGCGTTCCGGGACGGCGCCGCCCTCGAGGCAGCGTCGGGCCAGGAGTGGATTTTCGAGGTCGCGCAGCTTCAGTGCGAAGTCGACGCGTGGAAACGCGGCGTCGCGCGGCTGCGCACTGGACGCGAGCCGCGCAGGATCGAACGGTCGCAGAGCCGGCGACGGACCGCGTGACCGGGTCTCCCCTTGCCGGAGTCTCCGCGCCCCCGGGATCCCGGTTCGCGACTCCGGCCAGGGACCCCAGCAACGGATCGGCCGCCCATTGGGTCCGGCGCAGCGGGGGTTCGCGATGCGCGTGATCGCCGTCGTCAACCAGAAAGGCGGCTGCGGAAAGACCACGACAACCGTCAACCTCGCCGGCTGCCTGGCGAATGACGGCCGCCGCGTCCTGGTCGTCGATCTGGATCCCCAGGCTCACGCGACGATTGCCCTCGGGATCGATCCAGACGCTGTGGACGAAAACCTGTACGACGTGCTCGCGGAGCCGGGCGGGGAGCAGCGCCTCAACGAAATCCTGGTCAAAGGCTGCGAAAACATCGACGTGGCTCCCTCGGGCATCGTGCTCTCCGCCCTCGAGCAACAGCTGGGATCGGAGCTGGTCGAAACCCGCACGGAGAAGCTCCGGGCAGCGCTGGCAACTCTCGGCGAGACGTACGACTACGCGCTCATCGACTGCCCCCCGAGCGTGGGACTCCTCACCTTCAACGCCCTGCGCGCCGCGGGCGAGGTGATCGTTCCCCTGGAGACGAGCCCCTTCGCGATCCACGGCGTGGAGAAGCTCCTCGAGACAATCGGGCTCCTCGTCGAGCGCATCGGCCACGAACTCGGCGTACACGTGCTCCTGACCCTCTATGACGGGCGCACACGCTACGGGCGGCAGACGCTCTCCCGCATCCGCGAACGCTTCAGGGACATGTGCCTCGACACGGTGATCCGCTCCAACGTGAAACTGCGCGAGGCGGCGGCGCACGGCATGCCCATCGCGAAATTTGCACGCACCGCAAATGGCGCCATCGACTACGGTGCGCTGGCCGTCGAGATCGAGGCGCTCGGGCTGCTCGCGGACGACTTGCTCCCGACGTTCGAACAGACGCCACGCGAAGTGGTCGTTCGCTACCGTGATGCGGCAGCCCACGACGTGCGTATCGCCGGCGATTTCAACGGCTGGGTTCCGGACAAGGGCGTGCGTTCACTGATCGAATCCGAGGGAACGACCCGCGTGTGGACCAAGATCCTCCAACTGCCACCTGGCACCTACGAGTACCGCTACGTGGTCGACGGAGAGTGGCGCTCTCCGCCGGAAGCTGACGAGACCTCGAAAGCCACCGCCGTCGAGACCTCGCGCAACTCCGTGCTCGTGGTGCGCTAGGAGCCTCCCCTGCCTCGCGATCTCCGAGACGTCGCCGACTATTTCCTGCCCCGCAGCTCCGAGACGGCTTCGCCGCGCGGACCGGCACAGGTTCCGGCGGGCCGGGTCCGCCCGGAAGCACCGGGCCGAAAACGACCCGCGGCACTCCCCGTCCTGGCGGTACCCGTCGACGAACAAGATGTGGTGCGCGCGGCACTGGCCTGGAACCTCGTCGTGGAATTGGCCCGCCTCGGCGTCGGCGCCACTCTGCTGGCTCCGACCGGCGAGACGCCCTCCCCCATCTGGCCCGACGCGGGCCCGGGTCCGATTGGAAGCGCCGTCGTTCTGGCGCGCACGGAAAATCTATCGGAGTTCAAGCGGACGGTGCTGGACGTGGCCGTGGCGCGTGCGGCCGAAGAACCCGACGGTGGAGTCGTCGTCGCCTGTATGCCCCCGGAGTGGCTTCACGCGGCGAGCGACGAGCCGATGTTGCTGCGCTGGGCCCTGCTCTTCGCCTCGACCGACCGGCGCGACCTGATGGAGAGCTACGCCATCGCCAAGCGGCTGCTGCTGGCCGGCGAAAAGAGCCGCGTCGGGATCACCATCCACGGCGCCCAATGCGTTGCAGATGCCGAACACGCGTTCCACCACGTAGCGGACGTCTCGCTGCGGCACCTGGGCAGGACTCTTTCGAGCTATGGATTGCTCGTCGACGACCTCCACATCTACCGCGCTATCGTGGCGCGGCGCCCCATCGGAATCGAGCACCCCCAGTCGAGAGCAGCGCGCGCGCTGCAAGACGTCGCCCGCATGATTCTCGAGGACGCTCGGAAGCTCACCGTTGCCTGACCTCACGATCACGCGCGCTCCGCACCGCAAAGAGTTGCTGCGGCAGCTGCGGCCGCGAATCCACGCTGCGGCGCCCGAACTTCGTCTGATCGCCCGGGACCTTCTCGGCGCCGGCGCGCCGATCGACTTCGTCGCCGTGGATCCGTCCGGCGGCGTGACCCTCCTGCTCGTAGGGGAAGCGGGCGAGGACCTGGAACTCGTGGCCCGCGGGCTCGCCCAGCACGCCTGGGTGACACCGCGCGTGCGCGACTGGCTCCAACTCGCCCCCGAACTCGGCGCCCGGCCCGAAGCGGGCGTCCGTGTGATCCTGCTCTGCCCGGACTTCTCCGCTGAAAGCCGGGGCGCCGCCGAGGCACTGGGCGACGCCGCACCGGCGCTTTGGACCTACCTCTGTGTGCGCGACGGGGCCAGCACCGACGCTCTCATCGCGCCCGTCGAAAGTCCGGTCCCGAGTACCGGACCCGCCTCGGATGCCCCACCCACCCCCACTTTCCGCACCGGCCTGTCCGATGCCGACCTCGGGCTCAGCGCCGCCGAGCGCAACGAGTTCGAGTAAGCAATACCCCCAGGGGACTGCACGGGAACAAAAAACGTCCGTTCGGTGACTTTTTTTGACACCTGGGCGAGAGAAACAACCACATCCCTAGACAAGCGAAGAGCCCAGGAATCGCGGGTGACAGGCTGGTACCCGAAATTCGTGGGGAAAAGTGGAAACCTGGGAAGGGAAAACCATGACCGAGACGGAGCCTGTGGAGAGCCAAAGCTCCGACGACGTGCTGATCGAGCGGATCCAAGCGGGCGATCAGGCGGCGTTCAATCTCCTCTACGAGCGATATTTCGGCCGGGTCTTCGGCTATGTCGCGCGCCGGATCAACAACCGCGCCGATGCCGAGGAAGCGGTCCAGGAGGTATTCCTCGCCGTCTTCTCCTCGCTGCACTCCTATCGGCACGAGGCGCCGTTCGCGGCCTGGACCCTGGGAATCGCCCGGCGGACAGTGGCGAACCGATTCAGGAAAAAGAACCACCCGACGGTGCCGCTCGAGGGAACCGAAGAACCGCACGGGATCCGCGCGATACCGATGGTGCACCGCGAGGCCACACCGCTCGAAAACCTCGAGTGCTCCGAGCGCGCCAAAGACCTCTCGACGGTGGCGCATATCGAGCTCACGGACGAACAGCGGCGGCTCTTCGAATTGCACCACCTGCGTCACCAGCCGATCCAGGAGATCGCAAGGACGCTCCGCAAGAGCGAGGACTCGGTCAAGAGCAACCTCTACCGCGCCCGAAAGCTCCTGCTGGCACGCTGACCCAGACTCCCGCACCGTGGCTGTAGAGGCGCGCTTTGCGGTCGATCGCGGCGAGCCCTTGGGCCTCGACCGCAGCGCGGGAACCCCTCCCCGAGACGCGCCGGAGCTTCGCTGTGTGGCCTTCGAGTTCACGAGCCGCGGCGATCGGGTTCCCGGCCACGTGTGGCTTCCGGCCGCGGGTAACGGCCCCTTCCCCGTGGTGCTGCTTCAGCACGGGGCCACCGGCTCGCGAGAGTCTTCCTACATGGCCTCCGTGGGCGCACCCTGGGTGCGGGGCGGTGCCGCGGTCGCCTGCATCGACTTCCCGCTCCACGGGCGGCGCCACAACGCGAAGCTGAGCGAGACCCTATTTGCGGGACTCGCGATCGGCGGCGTGAAAAACCCCGCAACCCCGGACATCGCGAGTGAGTTCGTTCGCCAGTCCGTGATCGACCTGAGCCGTACCGTCGACGCCCTGGAGCGCTTCCCGGAACTCGATGCCAGACGTCTGGCCTATGCGGGCCTCTCGCTCGGCGGCATCGTCGGCGCCACGTATTGCGCCATCGACCCGCGGCCGCGCGGCGCGGCGCTGGCCCTCGCGGGAGGCGGCTTCGGCGGACCCGACGTGGACCCGGCAGCTCGAGTCGCGCGCATCGCGCCGCGCCCGGTCCTGTTCGTGAACATGAAAGGGGACCGCGTCGTCCCGCCGGTCGCCGCCGAGGCGCTGGTGGCCGCCGCCCGCGAGCCCAAGAGCAGCCACTGGTTCGAGGGAGACCACCGCGAAATCCCCGGAGCAGCGCTCAAGCTGATGTGGGGCTTTCTGGGCGACCAGATCGGACTCTCGACCCGATAGGCCGGCCAGCCCAATGGACGGGCTACACTCCGCGCCCCACCGAACCGGAGACAACATGAACCGTTCCCTCATGCACTTGGGAGTACTCGCCCTCCTCCTCGCATCGGCCTGCCGCCCGAGCGGCGATGCCGCACCGGCGGCGGACAACGCTCGGACAGGTACCTCCGAAATCGCGGCCGAGGTAAACGGCGAACCGATCAGCGTCGCTGAGCTCGATGAGTGGATCAAGGAAGACCTGTTCCAGTCGCGGACGGGCAAGCCGAACGAACTCTACGACCTGCGCACGCAGGCGCTGAACGCGATGTTCGAAGAGCGCGTGCTCGAGTCCGAAGCTGCGCGCCGGGGGGTGGACGTCGAAACTCTCATCGAACAGGAAACCGCAGCGCAGGGTCCAATCACCGATGCCGACGTGAGCGGCTGGTACACCGAGAACCAGGAGCGCCTGGGTGAAACCGAGTTCGCCGACATCGCGGACCAGATTCGCAGCTTCCTGAGCCAGCAACGGGAGAAAAAGACCCGGGAGGTGCTGCTCGAGAATGCGGAACTGATTGTCCGCCTGGAACCGCCGCGCGCCCAGATATCAGTGGAGGGGCCCTCGAAGGGACCGGAGGATGCACTGGTGACAATCGTCGAATTCAGCGACTTCCAGTGCCCCTATTGCTCACGCGTTCTGCCCACGCTCACTCAGGTGATGGAGCGCTATCCCGAGGATGTGCGAATCGTCTACCGCAACTTTCCGCTGCCCAGTCACCAGCGCGCCAGTGCCGCCGCCGAGGCGGCGCTCTGCGCGCAGGAGCAGGGCAAATTCTGGGCATACCACGACAAGCTCTTCGAGAACTCGCGCGCGCTCTCCGACGATCAGCTGAAGGACCACGCCAAGAAACTGGAACTCGATGTACCGGCCTTCGAGCAGTGCCAGAGTGAGGAGCGCTTCGAGGAGCAGATCCAGAACGACGTCCGGGAAGCCCGCGCGGCGGGCGTCACCGGAACGCCCGCTTTCTTCGTCAATGGAGTGCTGCTCTCCGGAGCCCGGCCCGCAGCCGATTTCTACCGCACCATCGACGCCGAACTCGAGCGCCTCAAGCCAGGAGCCTGACCCCCTCGCTTCGCGCGGTCGCAATCTGAGCCGGGCTAGACCCCGGCTTCGATCCGGGCCAGCAGGTCGTCGCGGCGAGCGGCCATCTCGGGCTCGGAGCCAGCCTCGAGATTCAGCCGCAGCACGGGCTCGGTATTCGAAGGGCGCAGATTGAACCACCAGTCCGGGTAGCGGACCAGCAGGCCGTCGAGGTGCGACACATCGGCATCGGCGTGTTCCGCCTCGATGGCCGCGAGCAGTCCGCGGATGTCTGCGACCCGGCGGTTGATCTCGCCACTCGCAGCGTAACGACGCAACGGGGCCATCAGCTCCGACAGCGGCCGCTGCTCGGCCGCGAGCACATCGAGCAACGCGACGAACGCAGCGACGCCGTCGTCCGCGACGAGCGTCGGGGAGAAGCGGAAGTAGAAGTGCCCCGACAACTCGCCTGCGAAGACGGCACCCAGCTCCCGCATGCGCGCCTTCACGTAGGAGTGCCCCACGCGACACATCTCGGCCCGGCCGCCGCTGGCCTCGATCTCCTCGGCGGTCACCCGACTCGAGCGCAGGTCGTAGAGCACCGTCGCACCGGGCTGCTGCGCCAGAACGCGGCGAGCCAGGAGCCCCGTCATCAGATCGGACGGAATCGGCTCGCCGGTCTCGTCGACGAAGACGGACCGGTCGGCGTCTCCGTCGAAGGCCACGCCGAAGTCCGCACCCACACGCCGGACCGCGTCGCAGACATCGCGCAGGTTCTCGAGCTTGAGCGGATCGGCCTCGTGGTTCGGAAAAGTTCCGTCGGGCTCGAAGTAGAGCCGCTCCACCTCCAGATCCAAGCGTTCGAGCAGCGGCACGAGACCCGCCGATGCCATCCCATTTCCGCAGTCCACCGCCACCTTGAGACGCGGACGTCCGGTGCCCACACCGAGCGCGTGTTCGACGTAGCCCTCGGTGACATCCTCGGGCTTCGCGCTGCCGCGCTGGTCCGCGGGCGGCGCGTCCGCCACCTCACCGACAATGCGCTCGATCTCACGCAGGCCACTGGCCTCACCGATCGGAATGGCGTGCTCACGGCACAGCTTCATGCCGTTGTACTCGGCCGGGTTGTGCGAAGCGGTGATCATGATGCCGCCGGCGGCGGCGAGCGCATCGACCGCGTAGTAAAGCATCGGCGAGCTGACGAGCCCCAGGTCGACGACGTCGACCCCCTCATCGCAGACGCCCCGCACGAGCGCCGCGTGCAGCTCAGGGGAGCTGCGGCGGGCATCGCGCCCGACAACCACGACGCCCGCTCCCAGATACCGCGCGGTGGCGCGGCCGATGCGGTGCGCGGCCTCGGCATCGAGTTGATCCGGAACCACGCCTCGGATGTCGTAGGCCTTGAAAATCGTCACGCGCGCCAGTCTAACGGCCTCCTGGAGGCAGCGCGCTAACGGCCTCCTGGAGGCAGCGCGCTAACGGCCTCCTGGAGGCAGCGCGCTTGACCGGTGCCCGG
>PBYF01000124.1 GCA_002729515.1 Deltaproteobacteria bacterium | reverse complement strand
GGCCGCATGGGGCACATAAGGGAAAGACGCCGTACGAAGCTCTGCGAGAGAAGCTAAGCTAACAATCAACGTCCTACTGGATGCGTAATATCACACTCGGACATCTGTGCCAGCATGCGCAACACACGACTGCTCCACATGATGAGCAGCAACCACGCGGCCTCCGTCGAGCGCGCCTCCGCCAGCCAGGGCGCAATGCCCGCGACGAGCATCAACCCGAGCAGGCCGAGACCCAGGTAGAAGACGAATGCGGTGTCGTAGTCCTCCTGGCTTACCTCGCGGGCCTGGATCAGCGCAAAGCCCAGGGATACGGCACCCAGGATGCTCAAGAATTCGGTGATCGCGAGGCAGAAGGCGTACAGCCCGAAGACCTCGGGGCCGAGCAACCGCGCGATCGCGAGCTGCATGGCCAGGTTCACCGCGTTGATCACGACCTGTCCGCCGCCCAGGTAGACGGAGCCGAGCACGAAAGACCGGCCCAGGTTCAATGGGGAGCCCCGGAAGTCAATGAGGCACGCCCGCGCGATGCACGACGCCCGCGCCCTCGATGCGGTAGGCCCCCGCAGCGGACGGAGCCAGCGCCGAGGCCCCGCGTTCGAGATCAATCTCCTGCGCGTCCGCCTCGCGCACCACGTGCACCGAACCGCTAGTACAGAGCAGGATCTCGACGCCGCGATCCGCGTCTCCGGTCACGCGTCCGGAGGCGGTGTCGAGCCGCTCGAGGCGGAAGTAGGGCGTCGGCGTGGAATAGCTGGCATCCTCACCAGGCTCGATCACCTTCGGAGGCCCCTCCCGGAAGGTCAGCGTATCGAGCAACTCGAGCACGTCCACGTGCTTCTCAGTCAGGCCACCGCGCAACACGTTATTGGAGTTCGCCATGAGTTCGACGCCTACCCCGCGCAGGTAGGCGTGAATTTCACCCGTCCCGAGGAAGAGCGCCTCGCCGGGGGCCAGCTCCACGAGGTTGAGCAGCAGCGGGAATACGATGCCCAGGTCGCCGGGGTACTGCCGGGACAGCTCGGCGATCTCCGCCAGCTCCGGCGACTCGCTCTCGCGCCCCCGGACGACGTCGGCGACCTCGTCGGCAAGCGAGCGCCGCTCCTCCGCGTCGCGGGCGAGCAACGCACCCACCAGCCGCGCGATTCCAGCCTCGCCCCCGGCGCGCAACTCGCCGGCCGCGGCGGCGAGACGTGGCACGCCGAGGCGCTCCAGGCCTTCCACAACTTCGATGTGTCCGCGAAAACCACACAACGCTGTAAAGCACCCGAGTGCACAGATCAGCTCGGGCTTGGGATTCGAGTCGCGGTAGTTCCGTCGCGGGTCGTCCACCGCCAGACCCGCAGCGTTCTCACGCTCGAATCCCCGCCGCGCTCGCTCTGCGTCGGGATGGACCTGGATCGACAGAGCGCGCCTCGGCGCCAACACCTTGAAGAGAAACGGCAGCTCTCCCCCGAAGCGCTGTGCCGTCGCGCGGCCCAGCACGGCTTCAGGGGCGCGCCGGATCCACTCGATCAACGAGACGGGTCCCGCCTCCGTCTCGACCTGCGAGGGTGCCGATGGGTGCGCCCCCATCCAGAGCTCGGCCTCGGGCGACGCCGTCGGTGCCGGTCGCCCGGTCAGCTCCGCCAACGCCATATGTGAGCCCCAGGCGTACTCTCGGATCGGATTTCGCAGCCGCCGGATCCGGTCCATCGGGTAGAGAGCCTCCGCGCCTAAAGCGCCTTCCTGAGCACCTCGACGATGCGCTGTGCGGCGTTTCCATCCCAGAGCGGCGGCACGCTGCCGGCACCAAGCTCGCCGGAAAGCGCCCGGCGATACGCGGCGAGGATTCGCTCGGGATCCTGGCCCACCACCTGATTCGTGCCAAGTTCGGCGGTGATCGGCCGCTCTGTGTTCTCGCGCAGTGTGATACAGGGCACGGAGAGGATCGTCGTCTCCTCCTGGATTCCGCCTGAGTCGGTCAGCACAACCCGCGCGGAAGCCATCAGCTTCAGGAAGTCGAGGTACCCCACGGGCTCGAGCAACCGCACGTTCTCGATCGCCTCGATCCGTGCATCGAGACCGAACCGCACGAGCAGCGTCCGAGTGCGCGGGTGCACCGGGAAGATCACAGGACCATCCGCCGCCACCACTTCGAGCACGTCGAGCAGGCGCCCGAGCACCTCCGGATCGTCCACGTTCGACGGACGATGGAGCGTGAGCACGGCATATGCACCCGCCGTGAGTCCGAGATCCGCGAGCACAGTCGAGCTTTCGGCGCGCTCCCGGTGCTGCAACAGCGTATCGATCATCACGTTTCCCACCAGGTGCACCCGCTCGTCGGAGATCCCTTCATCGCGCAGATTCGCCACGCCCGCGGGCTCCGTGCAGAAGAGCAAGTCGCTGATCGCGTCAGTCAGCACCCGGTTGATCTCCTCGGGCATCTCGCGATCGAAGCTCCGAAGGCCGGCTTCTACGTGCACGAGCCTCACACCGAGCTTCACCGCCACGAGCCCGCACGCGATGGTACTGTTCACGTCGCCGACCACGAGAACCGCGTCCGGCTTCTGCTCGAGTACTACTGGCTCGAACGCGGTCATGATCTGCGCCGTCTGCACCGCGTGCGAGGCGCTCCCGACGCCGAGGTTGAGGTCCGGCTCCGGGATTCCGAGTTGGTGAAAGAAGAGGTCGCTCATATTCGCGTCGTAGTGCTGGCCGGTGTGAACGAGCAACGACTCGGCGCCATCGAGACCAGCATAGGCCTGGATCAGCGGCGCGATCTTCATCAAGTTGGGCCGCGCGCCCACAATGTTCAGGATCTTCACGGTGGCGACCCGACGCGTTCGAGCAGCTCCAGGTAGCTCTCCGCCAGTCGATCCACATCGTAGCGCGCCGCCAGGCGCGACAACCCGTTGGCACCGAGGCGATGCGCCAGGGACCGGTCCCCAGCCAATTGGGTCAAAGCCTCCACCAGCTCCCCTTCGTTTTCGGGCTCGATGCACAGGCCCGCCCCGGCAGCGCTCACCAGCTGCGCGGCGTCGCCCTCCACGCCCAATACGATCGGCCGCCCAGCGGCCGAAGCTTCGAAGATCTTCGAAGGTAGCACCGTCTCGAAGAGCGCCTTCCGGATCAGATGAACGAGGCAGACGTCCGTGGCCGCCAGGAACTCGGGCATCCGTTGCTTGGGCTGGCGTCCGGTGAAGACGACGCTCGAGAGCCGTTCGGCCCTCGCTTGCCGCTCGAGTTCGCCGCGCACCGCCCCGTCACCCACGAGCAGAAAGACCAGGTCGTCCCGGCCCAGTTCGCGGAGCCGGCGCGCCGCGCGCAGCACCACGTCGAGACCACAGCCCATGCCAATAGTCCCCAGATAGGCGCAGACGAAGCGCTCTCCCAGGCCGTATTCGGCGCGTACCGCCGAGCCATCCGCGCCCGGCTGAAAAACCGACAGGTCGACACCGTTGGGCACCACGTCGATGCTGGCCGGGGCGACTCCGCGCGCCTCGAGCTCACGCCGGTAGCCCTCCCCCACCGTCACGATCCGGCCGGCGGCCGCGTACAAGCGCCGCTCGAACCATTCGAGCAGCCGGATCAGCCTCGACGCGCGCATCGCACCCACCGCGACGATCGATTCGGGCCAGAGATCGCGGATCTCGAGCACCAGGGGTCTGCGCCGCAACCACGCGACAAAGACACCCGCCCAGCCGCAGAAAAACTGGGGTGAGGTCGCGATCACCACGTCCGGGCGCGGGCCGCTTAGTCCCGCGAGTGTTGCCGTTACCATGAACGAAACGTAACTGACAATCCGCCGGGCCGTGCCCGCGTTCGGGGCAAGCCAGGTCCAGACCCGCACGACCTCGACGCCATCGACCTCCTCGCGCTGGCGCCAGCGGTTCTCGTAACCTTCGTAGACCACGCCGCTCGGAACGTTCGGAGTGCAGGTCACGACCGTGACGTGGTGCCCCGCCCGCACCCAGCGCCGAGTCAGGGCATGCACGCGGGTCGCCGGCGCGTTGCCTTCCGGCGCAAAGTAGTGGCTGAGAAACAGGATCCGCATCAGAAAGCACACCGCGAGCCGTCCACATCGGCACCGGTCTCGAGATCATACCGAACGACCCGCGCACCATTCGCGATGCAAAAGCCCGTCTCGAGCCGTGCGCCGCGCGCCGTGAAGCAAAGCGCCTCCGAGTCGCGCGCGACACCGAACTCCGGGAAATAACGCGAAGGCTCGAGGGAGAGTCGCCCATCGCCCGCGAAGCACACGACGCATGAGCCTCCCGGGTAGCCGACACGCGCGGTGCTCCCGTTGAGATCCTCGATCGTGCAGTCCGGATGCAGGTGAAGGCGCGTTCTCGCCGTCACGGAGCGGTCCGCGGTCACCCAGTCCCGGATCATCAGCACACCGTGCGGGTGCCACCGGAAGCGGCGACGATGCCGGGGCGCTCCGGCGAGCCGCTCGTAGCCATCGTGCCAGGCCTCGAGGCGGAACCCCTCCCCCTCCTGGGCGAAGTGCACGTCCCGAGGCCGACCGCGCCGCGCCACCCGGAACGCGCCCCAGAACTCGCACTGGTCCTTGCCCTCCAACTCGACCGTATTGTGCGCCGCTGTCGAGCGACAGGTACGCCGCGCCTCACCGACCTCATAATCGTGGACTCCGGCATCGACGAAGACACGCTGACCAGCGAAGGAGAGCTCGAAGGAGAGCAGATCGCCGTGAGCGTGACCCGGGACGTAATCCGGCCCTATGGGCGCCGCATCGCACACCACGTAGTGGCCGGCAACGCCGCGGGCGCCGAAGTAGCCGGTGTCGTGGAGGGCAAAGGGTCCCGGCGGTGGCTCGGGCGCGCCGAGCGCCCCCGGCAGGGTCACAACGCCGAAAGCGGCGTCGTTTAGCAAGGCGATCTCGCCATCCGGATGCGTCAGGTGAGCGAGCGCCGCGAGCATCCGCTCGAGCGGCGCTTCGACGGCCTCGCCGACCGCTGCGTCACCGGTCCAACGCAGCGCGCGCAAGACCCACGCCACCCGGGCCTGGTAGAGCGGCGAACGCTCGAAGTGACCGCCGTCGGGCAGCACCTGCTCCGGCAGCTCCCGCTCGAGCAATGCGAGCCCCCCGAGGCGCCAACGCTCCGCCGACTCGCCTTCAAAACAGGCCCCGGCAAAGGCGAGCGCGCCCGCGTTCTCCAAGAGGTGGTTGCCGAGCAGGTGGTGCTCGGGCCGCGCCACCAGCCGTTCGGCCTGGCGGTGGATCGATCCCCACAGCACGTCGCGCAGGCCGGCGTCGGCCAGCGTCTCTTCCCGGTGTCGCCCGAAAAAATACGCGCACCAGTTCTCGAGACGCAGCGAGATCGGGTACGGCTCCCAGCCCGTGGCCCCGCGCGCGAGGCCATGGCGCTCGATCCAGTCACGGACAGCTCCCGCTCCCGTGTCGAAGGGCAGCGCCCAGAGCCACTCGAAGTAGTGCAGGTTGTACACCCAGAGCCGCGGAAGCTCGTGGGGCTCCCACGTGCGTGGCGGCATCCCGAGCGCCTCCTTGCGATTCAGGAACACGAAATCGCCCGCGGCCAGCGCCACGCCCGTGTTGCGCTGGGCGCCGGGCGCCAACCACGCTCCCTGCGTCGTCCAACGCAGGCCGGGGAACGACGGCACCGGGCGCTGTGCCCGGGTCTCCAGGCGCTCCAGCCTCGCGCCCACCCGGTGACGCACCTGCGCAGCGAGTTGTCCCGCGCGCAGCCAGCGCACGGTGTGCCAAAGCCGTGAGACGAGCAATGCCGAGGGCCCCCTTTCCCGCTGCCATCGACTCCGCCCACAGCTTCGCGGTTCCTTCGGAACGCGCCAGTAGGGTGCGGCGACGACTCCGGTCCGTGAAGCGTCCCCCACCGCTGAGAGGCCGGAGCAGAGCAGCAGAGGACACAGCGGCAATCCTTCCCAGATCCCTCGCAGCTGCGGGTCTTTGCTAGATTCACCGCTTCGGTCGATGTGTGGAATCGCGGGAGTCATAGGGGTTCGGGGAGGCGGCCGCACGAACGAGGCCGAGCTCACTGCGCTGCGCGACGCCCAGACCCATCGCGGCCCGGACGACGCCGGTCTCTGGCTCTCCGAAGACTCCACGGTCGGGCTGGGCCACCGCGAGATCCCAATCCGCGTCGATGAGATCCGGGAGCGCATGCCCGACGCCGTCCGGGCGCTCGACCAGCCGTCGGTCGATGGCATCAACACCTACTTCGTCTCCGAGGCGGCGGTCCGCGCCGGCCTCAAGGTCGCCGTCTCCGGAGTGGGTGGCGACGAGGTCTTCGGGGGCTACGGGACGTTCGAGCGGGTGCCCCGCATTCAACGTCTTCGCCGGATGATTCCGATCGGTGCATCGCTCGCAGCGGCGGCGGTGGACCGGCTGCCAGGGGGTCGCTTCACGTCGCGGGCATCGAACGGGTTACGTTTCGGAACGGACCTACCTGGCGCCTACTTTGCGGAGCGGTGCCTCTTCACCCCAGCCGAGGCCCGACGCCTGCTCGCGCCGGAACTCGCCGACGCCGTCGTCGATCCGGCGGCCGAACTGCGCGACCGGGTCGGCGTGGACGCGCTGCCGAAGGACGAGCACATCTCCGCGCTCGAGCTTCGCCAGTACATGCTCGCACAGCTACTCCGCGACACCGACGCCGTCAGCATGCGTCACTCACTCGAGGTCCGGACGCCGCTCGTCGACCGCGAACTCCTCGAACGCGCCTGCCTCATCCCGGCCCCGCTGCGTCACGCGGGTCCGGCCAAGCGACGCCTGCGCGAAGCGCCAGACCCGCCTGTACCCGAGGCGCTCTGGAACCGCCGCAAGCAGGGCTTCACCCTGCCCTTCGACCACTGGCTGAAGACCGGCGGCATCGAGTTGCAACTCCCCGAACACCCGTGGCTCCGAGCCGACGCCATGGACAACCTCGTCTCCGGCTTCCGCGCGGGACGTGTGCACTTCTCCCGCGTGTGGATTCTCCACGTCCTCGCCCACTACCTGAACTAGCCCCGAACACCGACTGCACGAGGGGGACCGGTGGGGCTCGGGACGGCGCTCTTCTTGGCATACGAGTGCGCGCCGCAGCAAACGCGGGCTCAGAGACGACGATCGACATCGTCGGGCCTACCGAACGCGACGAAAATCTGCGTCTCGTGCAGCAGTCCCATCTGCTTCCGCTCTTCTCCGCGGCCAAGGCCGATCCGGTGCAACCCGACCTCAGCGGAAATTACCCAGGCAAGGTATTCGAATACTTCGGCGCGCGGCGCCCGACCCTCTGCATACCCGGCGACGCCGTTGTCGCTCGTTACGAGCGAAAGGCCGAGGCAGCGAGGCTCGCCTCCACCCTCGACAGCGTGGCTCAGACACCGCGCAGACGCAGGTAGAGCGCCTCGGCCCGCTCGATACCCGCGACGCGTGCGAGAACATCGTAGAGCACGCTGCCCGAGCCACGAGGCAGGGACTCGAGCTCACAGGCCAACGCGTAGATCGCACCCGCCTGCTCGGGCCAGTCCTCGCGCAGCATCGCCCGCGACCAGAGTGCCATCCGTGCGGCGAGCGCCCGACGCAGCCGGGCATCGAGCGCATCGGCGGCCCGCGCCTGGGCGACCATCATCTGAAAGATCCGGAGCGCCGTCTCGGCTCGGCGCGGCGACTGCCGAAGCCGGTCGGGTCCCTCGTGCTGGCGATACAGAACGAGGGGATCTGCGATGCGCCGGAAGCGCGACCCGCTCAGCGCCAGGCGGAAGTGGAACTCGTAGTCGTCCTGCTCGAAGAGCTGGCGGTCGAAGCCGCCGAAGCGCAGGTAGTTGGCCTTGCGGTGCAGGAGCTGCGCGGTCTGCGCACCCTGACGCACGAAGAAGTCGGCCGGGTAATCCGGGGCAAAGCCTACATCCTCCGCTCCGTGAGCACGCCCCAGCCAGCTCCGCAGGATGCCGTACCAGCGCGGGGGGGCGGGCAAATCGCGCGACTCCCCCGCATCTCCGAAGGGCTCCACGCCGGTGAAGACGACGTCGACATCGGCATCGAACACCTCGAGACTGCGGGCGATCTTCTCGGGTTCCAGCAGATCGTCCGAATCGAGGAACTGGAGGAAATCACCCCGTGCGACCTCGACACCGCGGTTGCGCGCAAAGTTCACGCCCTGGTTGTACGGCAGCGGCTCGCTGCGCACGCGCTCTCCGAACCCGCGCACGATCTCGAGACTGCCATCCGTCGAGCCGTCGTCGACCACGATCAGCTCCAGGTTCTCGTGGGTCTGGGCCAACACGCTCTCGATCGACTCTGCGAGGAACCGCGAGGCGTTGTAGCAGGGGGTTATGACAGACACGAGCGGTGCGTCGGTCATGTCGTTCAGCGCGCTAGGCGGTGGCCCGGCGGTAAGTGCGCACTGCCTCGCGGAGCGCTGCCGGGGCCAGTACCGGGGTGAGCAGAAGATACGCCACGACCCCGGCCAGCACGAGCACGCCGACGCGAGTCACCAGGTTCCAGTCGAGCGGCAACTGCGCCTTCAACTGCCACACGAGAGCACTCATGAGCCCGGTAGCCACCGCCGGCCCCACCACGGTGCGCCAGACCGCTGCGATTGGAATTCCGATGACGCGATCGATGAATGCATAGAGCAACGGCGCCGTCGTGTAGACAACGACCGAATAACCAATTGCTGCACCTATGCCCCCGTACCAGATGCAGGGCAGGAAGCCCACCACCGTCACCGTGCTGGCAAAGATACCCCAGCGGAAGAACTCGCGGGCCTTGCCGCGAGCAACGAAGAAGGTCCCGCTGACATTCAGTAGCGTCTGCAGCAGCCCGGCGATACAGAGCCCCCTGTAGACGGGAACGGCGGCGAGCCACTGTTCCCCGTACACGAGTCGGATTGTCTCCTCAGCGAGCACCGCAAGACCCCCCGCCATTGGAAACGATACCCAAGTCAATACGTGCAGGGCCGATACCGACGCCTCTGCGAAGCGCACCTCGTCATCCTGCAGCCTGGAGAGTGCCGGTCGCAGCACCCGTGCCAAGGGCCAGGAGGCGAGTTGGATCGGCAGCGTCATCAACATATAAGAGCGCGTGTAGAGACCCAGTTCGATCGTTCCCCAGAACTTTCCGAGCAGCACCTTGTCGAAGTTGCGCGTGAAGTAGTTCAGGATGTTGAACCCGGTGAGATAGCCCCCGAAACCGACCATTTCGCGCACGCCCGCAGCCCAGCGCGGGCGTCCAGGCCGCCAACGAGCGCGCAACACGTACACGCTCATCGTGACGGCCGTCTGCACGAGCCTCTGACCAACGAGCGCGAATACCCCGTAGCCGTTCAACGCGCCGACGATGCCCGCCGCACCCCCCGCTACGAGGCCGAAGACTTCCGCCAGCGCTACCGAGGCAAAGTCCATCCGACGGTCGAGGAGCGCGGCACTCTGCGTTCCGAGCGACGCGAGGAGAAGGCCGCACGCCACGGCCACGGTCACCGGAACGAGAGTCGGCTCGTCGTAGAACCATGCCACTGCGGGCGCGGACGCGGCGAATAGCAGCGCCATCGCAGTACCGAGTGCCACGTTCAGCCAGAAGACTGCCGAGAGCTGAGCCTCAGTCAGATCCTTTCGCTGCACGGTCGCCGCCGAAAGTCCCAGGTCCTGGAAAGTCGCCAGCAACGCGGTGAAGGCCAATACCATGCCGAGCAGGCCGTAGTCGTTCGGAGTCAAGAGCCGCGCCATCACCGCGAGCAGAACAAGGCGCAGCCCCTGCTGCACCAACTGCACCGCGAATACGATGCTGCCACCGCGTGCGGCGCGGCGCCGCAGATCCGAAGCACCGCCATCCAGGACTCTGCGATCGTCGGGCTCGGGCGGTGTCATCGCGGCGGGAGGAGCCCCGCCCGAAGAAGCGCATCGGCATAGCTCTTTGCCAGACGCTCGATCCCCACCCGCGTGTAGTGAACCGAGTCCGTGAAATACTCCTCCCGCCCGTCGAGCGCCGCAGCATTATCGACGAAGAGAACGTCGAATTCCTTGGCCAGCCGCTCCAGGCTGCGGTTGTAGGCGGCGTGGTGGGCGACGAACTCTTCGTGTGCCGGAAGGCGCAGGGCGTCCTTGTAGCTGTCGGGCTTGAAACCCCAGTGGATGTCGAAGAACTCGACTCCCGGCGTGAAGGGCTGGGAGCCGATCACGACCGGGATGTCATGCGACTGGACATAGTGCACGAAGCTTCGCACGTTGTGCTCGAAGACCGCACGCGCCTCTTCGGGTGGCTCCCTGCCGTAACTCTGCCGTAACTCTGCCGAAGATAGCGCTTGTTCGGCCGCATGCGCGTCTCGAAGTTGGCCAGGCGTCCAACCAGGAACCAGTAGAGCTGGCTGTTCTGGAAGAGCACGTGGGCTGTCGTGTAGCGATTCTCGTGATCCGGAAGGAAAAAATCGTTTGAGTATTTATTCGAGTAATCGGACCGGAAGCCCGGGAAATAGGCCGCGGTGAGGTCGTTGACGTTGTGGCTCAGGATGACCAGATCCGGATCCCAGTGGACGACGTGGAGCAGCAGAAGGTTCAGTGTGTGTGGCGTCGCATACGCCTGGTTTCCCACATTGATCACTTCGATATCGTCACGGCCCAGCCGCTCGCGCAGCATCTGTTGGAGGCGGAGCGGATAGTGCATCCCTTCGATGCGGTTCTCGGTCGTCGAGCCGCCAAAGGCGACGATACGGAAGGTTCCGTCTGGCTTTGCCAGAGGATAATGCTCCTGCCAGCGCGACGAGATGACGCGGCCGGCATCAGTCTCGGCGTAGGGATCGAAACCGAAGCCGCGGAAGGGAACGAGTGGGCGCTGGTTGAGCAGCAGATTGCGCCCTTCCCAGTCGAAGCCGTGTCCCTTCGCAACGTCCACGAGCCGCAGACCCAGTTCGAGGGCGCCCAGGAAGAGGACGAAGACCGCCACCGATCCGAGGACGTTGCGCAGCACTGCGCGAACACCGCACTGGGCAGGCATGAGCCTCCCAGCATAGAGGTTCAGCTAGCCCTGAGACAATGCGCAGTTCTTGATCTTCTGGAGGAGCGTCTTGTAGCTGACGCCGAGCAGGAGTGCGGCCTGCTTGCGATTCCAGTTGGTCTGGTTCAGCACCCGACCGATCGTCGCGCGCTCGGCCTCCAGGGCAACGACGCGACCCACCTCCCGCAGTGGCATCTCACCCGCAGTGGCTTCGATCGCCTCGATCAGCTGCCGCAAACGACTGGAGCCGTGCACACCGCCGTCGTAGCGAGCGATCTCTCGGAGAATTGGCTCCTCGGTCTCCAACACCACGATCCGCTTCATCATATTCTCGAGTTCGCGGACGTTGCCGGGGAAAGCGTAGCGCTCGAAACTGCGCAGCAGCGACTCGCTGGGCAGAGAAATCGGACGGGAGTAATGAACCGCAAAGCGCCTGGCGAAGGCCGCCGCGAGCTCCGGGATCTCCTCGCGGCGCTCCCGCAGTGGTGGAAGCACCAGATTCACCACGTTCAGGCGGAAGAAGAGATCTTCGCGGAAGCGGCCGCCTCGCACCATCTCCTCGAGGTTCCGATTCGTGGCGCAGACGACTCGTATTCGGACACGAACCTCATCGTTTCCGCCGAGACGGAAGAAGGTCGCTTCCTGCAGAACCTGGAGGAGTTTCGCCTGGAGTGCGAAGCTCATCTCACCGATCTCATCCAGAAAGATCGTGCCCCGATCGGCGAATTCGAACTTTCCCAGTTTTCTGTGGACTGCACCGGTGAAAGCACCCTTCTCATAGCCGAAAAGCTCGCTCTCGAGCAGGTCCGCTGGTAGGGCCGCACAATTCACCTTGATGAAAGGCGCATGGGATCGCTCGGAAACCGCGTGCAGCGTGCGCGCCACCACTTCCTTGCCCGAACCGCTCTCGCCCTGGATCAGCACCGTTACGTCGGTGTTGGCGACGTGTTCGACGATATCGCGCACTCGGCCCATGGCTGGACTGGCCCAGACCGCAGTGGAAACCAGGTCGCCGCTGTCGGCAGCCAGGCCCTCACGCTTCCGCCGATCGGCGCTGCTCTCGACAGCGGCGGTCAGGACGGCCTCGAGCTCCTCCTCATCGAACGGCTTGTTCAGGTAGTCCGCGGCGCCCAGACGCATGCACTCGACGATGGTTGAAGCCTTCCCGTCCACTGAGAGCATGACGACCGGCAAATCGAGATGCGAGCTTCGGATGCGTTCCAACGTGGTAGGCCCATCGAGGCCCGGCATCATCACGTCGAGCAGCACCACGTCCGGCGCAGCGCCACCCTCGATGAGCGCCAATGCGTTGCGGCCGTCCTCCGCCGTATCGACCTCCCATCCGTGAAGTTCGAGCAACCCCGCCACGTAGCTCCGGATCCCCACGGCGTCGTCCACCACGAGTGCGCGCGGGCGCTTCGGGGCAATCCGCTCGTCACTCCCTTTGTTACTCACCGCCTACCCCTCGCTCGGCAACGTAAAAGAGAATCGGCTTCCGCCGCCTGGGCTGGCAGCCAACCCGATCTGCCCCTCGTGAGCCTCTACGAGCCTCTGACACAGCGCGAGCCCCAGGCCCAGACCCTCGGAACCGGCATCTTCACCCCTCACATAGGGGGCGAAGATGTGTCTGCAGTCAGCCTCGCGAACGCCCGGGCCGTCATCGACAACCGAGACCTCGACGAACGCGCGTCCGTTGTCGCACAGCCGGCGCGTAGTCACTACGATGCGCTGGTCCGCGAAGCGGATCGCGTTGTCGATGAGATTCGACAGCACGCGCTCGATCGTGTCGCTATCGAAGCGAGCCACGTGGGACGGGTCGATATCGTCTACGAGGGAAAGCTCGCGTGCCGTCAGTGCCTCTCGATACGCAGCCGCAACTTCCGTGAACACTGGCCCGAGAGTTGCCGGACGGAGGTCGAGGGCGCCCGCACAGAGGGGTACACGGGCCCCCTCGAGCAAACGCTTGGTGAAGGCACCGAGCTTCTCGCAGGCGCGCTGTGCCCGCATCAGGAAACAGCGCTGCTCTTCTCCGAGTGGACCCGCACCCTCCGCCAAGAGCAGGCGGAGGAAGCCGCCCACCACCGTGATCGGCGTCCGCAGCTCGTGGCTCACGACGGCGAGCAGATGCTCGTGGTCCGCACGCTCGGTCCGGATCTGTTCGCGAAGGCGCTCAAGGTCGCGGGACAGTCGGCCCACTTCGCGGGCTGCCTGGCTCAGCTCATCCTCGGTCAAAGAGTGGCGCGTCGCGGTCTCCCCGAAAGATCCGTCTTCCTCCTCAATTTCGGGCACGTACGGCATCATTTCTCTCTGCGTGCGTCGAGGCTCTGGTGTACGTTTCTGCCCACGCTGCAAACTGGGTCCCGGACCCTGGAGACTCATCGCCCCATCGAAGACGCAGCTTTAACGCACAGATCCGCGAAGTTGGAGATCGGGGCAAGGCGGAGACCGAGGTGTCGTTGCTCAACCGCCTAAAGCCGACGGACCGCGAGATCCGCGGGCTGGCCCTCCGAGAAACTGATCCCGCGCAAGCGTCCCATTTCGCACCGATCACGCGCAGACCTGTCTTCGCGCTGGTAGCCCAGACCCGCGTGGGGCTCGCGGTGCTCCCGTCCTGTTTCAGGCGCCTGCCGCACCGGCGGCACGAGGAAGGCTAGTGGCGGAGATCGCAGACGTCGCGATCGTCGGCTCGGCTCCGAGCGGAGCGCTTCCACGTGGGCGACAGCGCCGGCTTCCAGTTCCTCCCGGAGAAAGGGCTCACATTCACGATCATGGCCAACGCCCTGCGCGCGGCCGAGCACGGGGTGCGCGAGCTCGGGACCGGCGCGTGAGCGGGCGGGAGCCGCGCTTCCAGAATGACTCCACGCGCGTGTTTCCAGGCCGTGGATGACGTCGCGCGGGGCCCTTATGATCCGCGAGCGATGAAGCTTCGCGACCTGGATCTACCGGCCGTCGGAGATGCCCGGCATCTTCTCCTCGAGCGCGGAGTAAAGGCAACCGTTCCATTCGGGGCTGATACGTGCGCGCACTGCGGCGGTTGGCGATATGAGTGATCGGATTCGCCGACGAATCGACGTGCTCTGCCGGGAACTCGAACGTCACAACCGGCTCTACTACCTCGAAGACGCCCCCGAGCTCTCGGACGCCGACTACGACCGGCTCTTTCGCGAGCTGCACGAACTCGAGGCGACCCACCCGGAGCTGCGCCGTCCGGATTCGCCGGCGCTGCGCGTGGGCGCGCCGCCGGACGACGGTTTCGCCGAAGTACACCATCAGGTCCCCATGCTGTCGCTCGACAATGCAATGAACAACGAAGACATGCGTGCCTTCGATGAACGCATCCGGCGCGAGCTCGGCGACGAAGAAGTCGCGGTGACCTACGTCGGTGAACCCAAACTCGACGGCGCGGGCGTGGAGCTCATCTACGAGCGGGGCGTTCTCAGAGTGGGTGCGACACGAGGCGACGGCCGTGTCGGTGAGGACGTGACGGCAAACCTACGCAAGAGCGCGAGCATCCCTCTCTCACTCAAAACGGACTCGCCGGCGCGAGTATCGGTGCGCGGCGAGGTGACACTGCCCATCGCGCGCTTCGTACGCCTGAACCGGGCCCGTCTCGCACGGGGGCAGGAGCCCTTCGCCAATCCCCGCAACGCAGCCGCCGGCGCGCTGCGACAGCTCCACGACCATGACGTCCATCGGCTTCGGGCGCTGGAATTCCGTGCCTACGCCCTCGGCGAGGGCGTGCCCACCGGCGTGACCACCCAGTCGGAAATCCTCGAACAGCTCGCCGCCTGGGGCTTCCACGTGGGTGACGACTGGGAGATTTGCGCCGACGCCGACGCTGTGATCGCCTTTCACGAGAAGACCCTGGCGGGCCGCAACGATCGGGCAATCGAAACCGACGGCACCGTGATCAAGGTCGACCGTCTCGACCAGCAGGCGGAACTCGGAAGCCTCTCGCGCTCGCCGCGTTGGGCCATCGCGTTCAAGTTTCCAGCCCAGCGGGAACACACGATCGTCGAGGACATCTTTGCCAGCGTGGGGCGCACCGGAGCACTCACCCCGGTGGCAAAGCTGCAACCAATTCGCGTCGGCGGCGTCACGGTCTCAAACGCATCACTCCACAACCAGGACGAAGTCGATCGCAAGGACGTGCGCGTCGGCGACACCGTCGTGATACAGCGCGCCGGGGACGTGATCCCCCAGGTCGTCAACGTGGTCACGAAGAAGCGCCCGAAACGGACGCGGCGGTTTCGCCTTCCGAAGCGCTGTCCGGTCTGCCAGTCCGAGACGGTTCGCCTCGAGGGCGAGGCCGTCACCCGCTGCCCGAACCTCGACTGCCCCGCCCAGCTCAAGAACAACCTGCGCCACCTCGGGTCGCGGGCAGCGCTCGACGTCGAGGGCCTGGGCGAAAAGCTCATCGACCAGCTGGTTGAACAGCGGCTCGTGGTACGGCTCTCGGACGTCTTCGCTCTCAGCGAGAAGCTTCTGCTCGAACTCGAGCGCATGGGCGCGAAGTCGGTCGAGAACCTGCTGGCGAGCATCGAAAGGGCAAAGCACACCACGTTGTCGCGTTTTTTGGTGGCCCTCGGCATCCAACACGTGGGCGGAACCGTGGCCGATCTCCTATCCGAGCGTTTCGGCGATCTCGATCCGCTTCTCGCGGCGGACCGCGAGCTGCTCGAGGCGATCGAGGGCGTAGGTCCGACGATCGCCGAGGCCGTGGTGACCTTCTTCGCCGACGAACGCAATGCGGCCGAAGTAACGCGTCTTCGCGAGCTGGGGGGGGGGTGGGAAATTCAGACGCCGCGGGTTGCAAGTGAAG
Organism: Deltaproteobacteria bacterium; assembly: GCA_002729515.1. GTDB lineage: Bacteria > Myxococcota_A > UBA9160 > UBA9160 > SMWR01. The sequence goes on along the minus strand of PBYF01000124.1, from coordinate 4,590 downwards.
GCCCGCTCGCCGGCAAGACCTTCGTGCTCACCGGAAGCCTGGCGGACCTGACCCGCGCCGAAGCCAAAGCCCGGATCCAGGATTCCGGCGGCAAAGTGACGGCTTCGGTCTCCAAGAAGACAGACTACGTCGTCGCCGGCACCGACCCCGGCAGCAAGCTCGCAAAGGCCCGAGAGTTCAAGCTCGAAGTCATCGACGAGGCCCGCCTGATCGAGCTGCTCGAGAGCCCCGCAGAGCATTGATTCGGGCGTAGACGCGGCGGCGAGAGAGTCCTGGAACACTCAGGCGATCAGCGAGGTCCCGGGCCGACTCGCCCGCCGCCAGCGCGGCGCAGATCGTCCCATCGAGATCTTCGAGGCGCGGCGGTTCGGCCGGCGGCGCGCCCTCGACGACCAAGGTCACCTCCCCGCGAACGCCCGCGGCAAAACGCTCCGCCAGTTCCGCAAGTGTGCCACGTGCCACCTCTTCGTGGAGCTTGGTGAGTTCGCGCGCCACACAAGCGCGCCGCGGCCCCAGGCGCTCGGTGAGCCGCTCGAGGGTCTCTGCGAGTCGCCGGGGCGATTCGAAGAAGACGAGCGTTTCGTCGGCATCGGTGAGCCGCTCGATCAGCGCATCCCGCTCCCCCGCTTTGCGCGGCAGGAAGCCCACGAAGGTGAATCGCTCGGCACCGAGGCCCGCGACCGTGAGCGCCGCCAGCACCGCCGACGGCCCGGGTACTGCGGTCACGGCGTGACCCGCGCGGATCGCCTCCCTCACGAGCCGCTCACCCGGATCCGAAACGAGGGGTGTGCCCGCGTCCGAGACAAGCGCCACATCGCCGCCCGCTTCCAGGACCCCCAGTGCCCGCTCGACACGACTCGCCTCGTTGTGAGCGTGGAGCGACACGGGCTTCTGCGCAATCCCGTGACGCGTGAGAAGCGTGCGCGCATGCCGCGTATCCTCGGCCAGTATCAATGCGGCCTCGCGCAGCACGCGCAATGCGCGCAGCGTCACATCCTCGAGGTTTCCGATCGGCGTTGCAACGAGGTTGAGCGTCGCCACGGTCAGTCGTGACTGCGCCGCTCCGGAAAGAGGCGCACCAGACCCTCACGGCTCGCGTCACACACGCCGCGTTCGGTGACGATCGCACTGACGAGACGCCCCGGAGTGACGTCAAAGGCGAAGTTTCTCACCGGGCTGTCCTCGGGCATTAGCGCCACCTCGACGCACTCACCGCCCGGAGCGCGCCCAGTCACGCTCCGCACCTCGCTTCCGTCACGCTCCTCGATGGGAATCTCGTCACCGTCGTGAAGCCTCCAGTCGATCGACGACGAGGGAGCCGCCACGTAGAAGGGAACTCCATTGTCACGCGCTGCCAGAGCCTTGAGGTACGTCCCGATCTTGTTGCAGACATCACCCGTCGCCGTGGTGCGGTCGGTGCCGACGAGACAGCAATCGACTTCACCCCGCTGCATCAGGTGTCCACCGGCGTTGTCCGTCACCACCGCATGCGGCACACCGTGCTGGCCCAGCTCCCAGGCCGTGAGCGCCGCACCTTGGTTGCGCGGCCGGGTCTCGTCGACCCATACGTGCACGGAGAGACCCGAGTCATGGGCCCGGTAGATTGGAGCGAGCGCTGTCCCCCAATCGACGCAGGCGAGCCAGCCCGCGTTGCAGTGGGTCAGCACTCGGAGCGGGGCCTCCCCGCTCCGCTCGGTACGCAGTTTCTCGAGCAGCGCGAGCCCCTGCTCACCAATGGCGCGACAGCATTCGACATCGGCATCCGCCATGTCGCCGGCGCATTGCCAAGCGCGCTCGGCGCGCTCCTCGGGCGGTCGGCCCCGCACGGCGGCGCACACCTGGTCCACGGCCCAGCGCAGGTTCACGGCCGTCGGCCGGGTTTCGAGCAGGCTCGCACAGGCCGCATCGATCGCCGCATCGCCCGGGTCCCGTCGCAGCGCAAGCGCCAGCCCATAGGCCGCCGTCACCCCGATCAGCGGTGCACCTCGCACGCGCATCGTACAGATCGCTTCGACCACATCGTCGAGGGTCTCGAGCCGGCGCAACGCGAACTCAAAGGGCAAAAGAACCTGATCGACGATCTCGATGCCCGCAGCGTCCGCCATGGGGCGGATCGCCCGGTGAGATTCACCATCGACCCGCACGGGTCAATCGCCCTCGAAGGTGCAGAGCGCCACCACGTCGTGGCCCATCGTTTCGATGCGCGCCCGCCCGCCCACGTCCGGCAGGTCGATCACCACGGCCACGCCCACGATCTCGCCGCCGAGTTGCTCGAGCACCCGGATCGCCGCCTGGGCAGTTCCGCCCGTGGCGATCAGATCGTCGACGAGAAGCACCCGCTCGCCGGTTTTTACTGCATCTACGTGAACCTCGATCCGGTCCTGGCCGTATTCGAGGTCGTAGTCGTGACCGATCTTGTCGTGGGGCAGTTTGCCGGGCTTTCGCACCGGCACGAAACCGGCACCGAGTTCCCTGGCCACTGCACCACCGAGGATGAAGCCCCGCGCCTCGATACCCACCACCTTGTCGATCGCGATATCCCGGAACGGTTCGACCAGCCCATCGACGGCGATGCGAAAGCCCACCGGGTCCTGGAGCAGTGTCGTGATGTCGCGAAACTGGATGCCCGCCTTCGGGTAATCCGGAATCGTGCGGATGCGCGACTTGATCGGCACGCTCTCAGGCCCCCTCGAACACACGCCCGGCCACGGCGTCGAGCTTTGCGAGCACATCGGGATCGCGAGACTCGGGCGCAGTGATGATGGCGGTGTCGAGCACGGTATTGCAGCCCTCGGGACACGGCAGAGAGCGGCCGGCGAGACGCCGCGGCAGGTCGGAGACGAGCGCCCTGCCCCGATCGGCATTGCTGGTGAGCACAGCCAGGATGTCCGCCACCTCGACCTGCTCCTGCTCCGGGTACCAGCAGTCATAATCGGTCACCAGGGAGACGCTCGCGTAGCAGAGCTCCGCCTCCCGAGCGAGCTTGGCCTCGGGCATGTTGGTCATGCCGATCACGTCGCAGCCCCAGCTGCGATAGAGCTCGGACTCGGCCCGGCTCGAAAATTGAGGGCCCTCCACCGCCACGTAAGTGCCACCCCGCACCACCCGCGCGTTCGCGGCCCGAGCGGCAGCTTCCACGGCGTCGCCGAGCCGCGCGCACACCGGGCGAGCCATCGAAACGTGGGCCACACAGCCCGAGGTGAAGAAGGACTGCGCGCGGGCCAGAGTGCGATCGATGAACTGGTCGACGAGTACGAAGGTCCCCGGCGACAGATCCTCGCGCAGCGACCCGCAGGCCGATATGGAGACGAGATCGGTGACCCCGGCGCGCTTGAGCGCGTCGACGTTGGCACGGTAGTCGATCTCCGCTGGCGGTATGGCGTGACCGCGGCCGTGGCGGGGCAAGAACACGAGTTCCACGCCGGAAAGCGTGCCGAAGAGCAGGTGATCGGACGGCGTGCCGAAGGGCGACTCCACCTTCTCCCAGCGCGCGCCCTCGAGTCCGTCGAGTTCGTAGATGCCAGTGCCACCAACGACCCCGATAACCGGTTGCGTCTCGGTCGCCATTCGGCGCTACCCTAGCACCGACCCCGGTCCCGGGGATCTCATGCAGAGTTCACACCTGGCCCTCGGGGCCGAAGGAGAGGCGCGTGCAGCGCGTCATCTCACCGCGCGCGGTTGGCGGATTCTCGCACGCAACGCCCGCTGCGACGGCGTAGAGATCGATCTGATCGCGAGCCGTGCGGGCGTCCTCGCATTCGTCGAGGTCAAGACGCGGCGCACGCGCTCGGCCGGGATGCCCGAAGAGGCCATCGACGCCCGCAAGCGAGCACGGCTCGTGCGCGGTGCTGCGGCGTGGCTGCGAGATCACCGTACGCGAGCCCGGGTTGTGCGCTTCGATGTCCTGGTCGTCGAACCCGGTGCGGAAGGCTGGCTGTGCCGCCACCTCCCCGGCGCCTTCGACGCCGGAGACTGACATCAGTCCTTCTCGGCTGCTCCGGCTTCGGCCACCGCGTCCTCCGCCCCGGTCGCCGGAGCCTCTTCGGATGCGTCCTCCGCCCCGGTCGCCGGAGCCTCTTCGGATGCGTCCTCCGCCCCGGTCGCCGGAGCCTCTTCGGCTTCGACATCGGGGGCCGGCTCGGGATCGGGCAGCGCTTCGGCTGCGGTGCCCGCCTCGTTCTCCGCTCCCTCGAGTACGTTCAGCGCCGCAACGTCGCGGACCTTGGCGCGCAGCCGCGCCTTCTTTCCAGAAAGCTCGCGCAGGTAGAAGAGCTTCGCGCGGCGCACGTGACCGCGGCTCTTGATCTCGACCTTGGCCACGTTGGGTGACTGAATGGGAAAGATGCGCTCCACGCCGACACCCGAGGAGATCTTGCGCACGGTGAAGCTCGCGTTGTGGCCGCCGCCGCGGCGCTGAATCACCACACCTTCGAAGATCTGGATACGCTCCTTGTCCCCTTCTTTGATCTTCACGTGTACGCGCACGGTGTCGCCAGCGCGGAAGGCCGGCAGGTCCCGGCGCAGGGTGTCACCGTGAACGGCATCGATGCTCATCATGACTCTTCCTCTCCGCGGGCAGCCGGCAGGTCC
>PBYF01000123.1 GCA_002729515.1 Deltaproteobacteria bacterium | reverse complement strand
TCTGCCTCTGCGGTGCACGCGCACTGCCCTGTGCGCCTTCTGCCTCTGCGGTGCACGCGCACTGCCCTGTGCGCCTTCTGCCTCTGCGGTGCACGCGCATTGCCGACGGAGACGCAGCGGCTCAAGCCCGACGCCCGAGCGATCGATGGGCGACACCAGTGCGTATTCTCTTGAATCCCGAAGGCACCCGCGGCGATGTCTACCCCCTCCTGGCGCTGGGTGAGGCGTGTCGCAATGCCGGACACCAGGTCCTGATGTGCGCACCGCCGAACTTCGAAGTCGCCGCACGCACGCGCGGCTTCGGCTTCCATTCCAGCGGGCTCGACGTGGAAGCGGCACTCGCGGACCACGCCGGCGGTGTCGTGGGTGGCGGCCTGGCGCTCGCGCGTGGGCAGCGCGCCTTGATGCGTGAATTTCTCGGACAGTGTTTCGGCCGCGTCGCCGCCGCGGCGGCCGGCGCAGACCTGATCGTCGCCAGCGGCGTATCCCTGGCTGCACCCACTGCCGCCGAGTTACACGCCATCCCACATCGTTACGTCGCGTACTGTCCGTCGCTGATTCCCTCGCGCGAGCACCCGCCGGCCGTACTGCCGGCCGCGCGACTCCCGGACTGGGCGATCCGGCTCGCGTGGGGCTGCATCCCGGTGCTCTTGCGCCCCGTGCTCAATGGCATCAACGCAAGGCGCCGCGAACTGGGCCTCGCCCCGGCGCGCAACCCCATCGCGCACATGTTCGGCCGACAGCCCGTGCTCATGGCTTCGGACGCAGCTCTGGCCGCCGGCCCCGCGCACACACGATTCGCCGTCGAACCGATCGGGGCCCTCCAGGCCGACGACGAGGGAGCGCTTCCCGAGAAGCTCGAGGCCTTCCTCGATGCCGGGCCGCCGCCCCTCTACATCGGCTTCGGGAGCATGACGGATCCGGCTCCGGTGGAGACCACACGGATCCTGCTCGACGCAATCGAGCGCAGCGGATGCCGTGCCGTGCTCTCGCGCGGCTGGGCCGGACTCGGTGATGGTGGGCTTCCCGAGCACGTGATCGCCGCCGACGCAATCTCACATACGAAGCTCTTCCGCCGGGTCGCTGCGGTCGTCCACCACGGCGGCGCCGGCACCACCACCCGGGCCGCGCGCGCCGGTGCACCACAGATCGTCGTCCCGCACCTGATGGACCAGTTCTACTGGGCCGAGCGCGTGCGCGTCCTCGGGCTCGGACCGCCTCCGGTGTGCCGGCGCGGGCTCGATGCGGTGCGTCTCGCCGAGGCGATCTCGGCGACGCTCGACAACGACACGGTCGCCGAGAGCGCTGCCAATCTCGGAGAGCGCCTGCGGCGCTCCGATCCCCTGCGCCCAGAAAACCGGAAAACGCTTCTAGAACAGGTACTCGAGACCTAGTTGGTCAACTGGTCTGTGAGCTCGCGGACACGCCGTGCAAGCTTCTCCAGCAGACTGATCGAGATCCCCGGCATGTCCTCGATCAGCCGGATCAAATCGACGCGCTCGAGGCCGAGCAGGCGTGACTTCGTAATCGTGGAGACCGTCGCCGTCCGGGGCACTCCCTCGAACAATGCGATCTCGCCAAAGAAACTCCCAGGGCCCAACTCGTCGAGCGGGGTCTCGCCCCGCGTGACGCGGACACCCCCCTGAATCAGCAGATAGAGACAGTCATCGACCTCGCCCTGCCGAACGACGACCGTTTCCGAGGGCAGGTCGTGTTCCTTGACCACGGACGCTAGGTCCATGAGCTGGCGTACGGTAAGTCCCTTGAAGATGGGAACCGTCGCCAGGTGCTGGATCTTCTCGACGGAGTCCATGCTGCCATCATCCTCCAGCTCGTAGCCCGTGGCCAGCACCGTGCCACGGGCGATGGTGCGAGTCAGCTCCTCGGGATCCTCGATCAGCTCCTCCATGGCCCGATCGAGACTCATCGATGGACCCGCGCGGGTCAGCCGGATCGCAGCGCTCTCGACATCGGGATCCTCGAGGTACGGAACCAGTCTCTGGCGATCCTCGATCGGGAGCAGAGACTCCAATGCCTCGAGTGCAATCGCTCGCTCGTGCCACTGACCGGCCAATCGGTCGATTCGATCACCGAGTTCGGCAATGCGATCCTTCTGGCGTATCGCGGCCAGGAAGAGGATCGCCGTCCGCAGCTCCTCCCGGACACGTTCGCCGAGTCGGCGGCGAAGCAGTGCGAACGCCGGGCGCTCTCCGAAGGCCACGAGCCGCTGCAGATCGCGGTCTACGGCTGCGATCTCCGCCTCGTAGAGGGGACACAGGGCCGCCGGGTCGAGTTCGAGCTCACGGATCACCTCTAGAATTGCCTCACGCTTGCTCCGCTTCCCATACGCGAGTTCACGGAGCAGCACGTTCGACGTCACCGGCCCGAGGGCCAGCAGCCCCTCGCGTGCAGCGGCCACCCACTCGGGATCCTCTGCACCCAGATGATCCACGAGCCAGCCGGCTTGCTCATCGAGACCGGCATGGCCACTGAAGCGAAGCAGGGCGGTGCGCACGCGCGGGTCCGGGTCCTCCCGTTCGGCGAGCAGCACCTCGCTGACCGCAGCGGTAGCCTCGCGGTGCTGGGCGGCCACCTCCGCCAGGGTTTCGGCCACCACCGTCCGTTCGGACCCCGTGCGGAACACCTCGGACAGAAGCGCCAGGCGCGCTGGCCAGCGCGGGTCCTCGCGGTCGCGGAGCAGGAGCACGCGCATCTCCTCGTGCGCTGTGTGCCGGGCCAACGCATCGTCGCCCCTGATGGCGCGGGACAGAGTGCGGTCGAGATCATCTGGGTCTCCGCCTCTCTGCGCCAACGCTGCCTGCGCCGCGAGCTGAACCGCCGCGCTGCCATCGGCCCGCATTCGCTCGAGCAGCGGAACGGCTTTCTCTCCTCCGAGCAGCCGCCCGTAGGCCTGGACCAGATCCGCTCGATCGGCGTCGGCTAGATCGGCAGCATCGCGGAGCAGCCCTTCGATCCGCTGGGCCGCTCCCGAACTCTCGAACGGATCGCTCACGCGGGTCTCAAGAATGCCGTCGAGCGCGGAGATCACGAGAGACCGCACTCCGGGCGTGGCCGCCTCCGCCGCCTCCGCGAGGGCGCCCACCGCCACGGGCGGATCGGCCTCCGAAACGATCTCGACGGCGACGCGCGCGCGGGCCGGATCCTCCTGACACATCTCGGGAACGAGCGCGCGGACGGTGGCGGCATCGAGGAGTTCCCGATCCTCGATGCCACTCTCCGCGGACGCCTCGAGCAGGAGCTTCGGGTAGCGACGCCACAGTGAAAAGGATGCGACGAGCCAGAGCGCGGCGATCGGCAGTGCCGTATACCCGACCCAGAGAGCCGATCCGGCCTGGGTCGCGATGATCGTGAGCGTATTCCCGATGGCGCCACCCGCACGCTTCACCGGTCCCTCGAGCAATGCGGTAGCCCGGGTGCGGAGATTTTGCGGAAAGAGGTTGTAGAGCACCCGCAGACCCGGGTCGTAGACCGCCTTGTCCTCGACTTCCGTGCCCGCCTTCGCCAAGACCCCCGCCGTCACCCCGGGCTGGACCGAGAGACCGAAAAAACCGAACAGGTAGATGAGCGGCAACAGCCCCGCCGAGAGCGGCACACCGAAGCGCCGGTAGATGAATCCCACCAGAAAGATCTGGGCCACCAGGACACCGCTTCCCACCCAGGTGCGAAACACGGAGTAGAACTGCAGGAGCCTCTGCTCCCCTCCCTCTCCCCGCGTTGCCAGATCGGCGACGAACTGGAACTGGAAGTAGAGCATCGGGCCGAGCAGTCCACCCGCCAGACTCGAAATCGCGAGCAGTCGGAAGAGGCGGCTCCGCTGCCAGACCCCCCGCAGCGAAACGGTCGCCTCTGCCTCGGCTGCGGCACGCCGTGCCTCCGCCGGAGTCTCGAGACGATGGCCGAAGCGCGGTCGAAGGTTTCGCAGCGGCAGCGTCACCAACCCCGCCGACACCATCGTCAGGGTCGACAGCGGCAGCAACACATCGATGCCCAGCCACGCTCCGAGCGGACCGGAGGCGAGGCTGCCCAGGATCGTGCCCACGGTGAGACCGGCCATCATCGGGGCGAAGAGCCGCTTGGCCTGGCGGCCGTGCAACAAATCTCCCATCGCAACCCAGAACATGATCAACGCGATCGAGCTGAGCTGCTTCTGCACGATCAACAACGCCGCGTAGATGCCGGTCGCCTCGATCTGGACCAACAGCCACAGCGGAATCAACAGCAACCCCAGGACAAAAAACGTCCGGGGCAACAGCCTCAAACGGTCGGCACGCGAGGCCATGCGCCCGAACGCCGAGGTCGTGGCGACGAGCAGCACCGAACTCGCGAGAAAAGCCCACGGATAGTAGTCGACACCGACGCGCTTGCTGAAGAACGTCTCCGATACGTTCTTGAACGACACATCGGTCCAGCCCAGCAGGAAGAGAGCCGCTGCACTCCAGAAGAAGATCCTGCCCTCACCGGGCTCGATCCCGAGCTTTCGAAGCATGGCGATGGGAGCACCATATCGCGGGTGCCGTCCGATAGAAAACTGCGCAAGCCCGGCCGGAGCGGGTTAACCTGCGCCCATGCACAACCCGACCCGTGGCACCCTTTCTCCCGTGTTCTTGTTCCTGCTCCTCTGCGCCTCGCCCTCGATCGGCTCGGCACCCGAAACAAACGGGAGCCCCTCACCCGAGCTCCGGACCTCGATCGACGCCATGAAAGCGTCCCCCCGCGGCCCGTTCGAGCGGATCCGGTGGTTCTGCAAGGACGGAACCGTGCTTCCGCCCAAGGCCTACGCCTGCCGCGACCACGGAGGGGGCTTTCAGCACGGCGAGCTGAACACAGAAGCAAACGCCCTGCGCGCCAAGGGCTACTCCGTGGCCAACGTCTATGCCGGAATCGACCCGGCCCCGTTCGTGGGCAACAATCCCGACGTCGAGCTCCTGAACCAGCTGCTGATGGAGCGATTCCTCTTCCAGGTGGATGACGGTTGGATCTTCCGCGGCGCCCGCAGCTATCGCGGCGCGCTGCAGGCGGAAGATGAGGAGGCCGGTGCCAAGGGACTCGTGCTCGCCATGCTGGCCGATCCGGCCTGGCTCACGCCCGCGCACTTCTTCCTCCTGCGCGAGAGCGTCCGGCTGTTTCCGCTGCCGCGCCGAGACGAGGCAACCGCCGGCAAGGTGCGCCACGCCGCCCTCGAACTCGCGGAGAAGGACAAGACGTTCACGCCACTGCGCGCAAAGATCCACAACGCGCCCGACGCAGGCGACGCGGGGAAGGTCCGGGCCTACGCGCGCTCCAAGGCGCCGGCGGCCATGCGCAAGCAATACGAGCAGCTCGCAAAGAACATCGACTCGCTCTATGCCTCCGGGGCGCCGGCGAAGAGCCTGCGCACCGCGGCGAAAGGCCTGAAGGGCTCTGCCATTGCGGCGAAACTGACGCAGGCCGCTGACCGCGTCGCCAACGCGAAAGACGACGGCGCACGCTACGGCGAGCTGGGCAAGACACTGGCCGAGATCCGCAACACCGTACCCAACGCTTCCCTGACGCCCGAGCAGCGCCTGGTCCTGCTCGAAACGAGCCTGGCCCTGGAAGACGACGCCTTCACACTGGGAAGCTCGCTGCTCGAGACCATGAAAGGGGCCACCCGGCACACGCGCCTCAGCTGGCTAGCGGATGCCGCCCAGGCGCTCTACGGGATCGGCTTCATCACGCAGCGGCACCTCGGCGGCGTCAACGCGAGCCTGGCGCGTCTCGAAGCCGGCACACCCACGGTGAATGAGTACAGAAAAGAGCTCCGCTATCTGGCGCGGGGACCCGAGTGGTCCGGGCGCTGGCTCGAGTTCAACTGGAGCCAGGTGGTCCGCCAGTGGGCAGCCCTCGACCCGAAGGCCCACCTCTTGACCCAGGACCGGCTGCGGGGAAGTCCCCTGCTCTTCTACAGCGCCGTGATCGATGGCCTGAACCTCGACGCCAACCAGCTGGCCGGCATCCAGCACGATCTGTTCGGCAAACCGGTCGGTGCCGGACTGCGGGCACTCAACCCGGGACTCGCCCGCGGCACGCTGGTCGCAAGCGACGTGACGCCGGAGGGGGGGTTCAGCCGCAGCGGTATCTACCTGCTGCCCGAGTCCACCTCCGATTTGCCGCGTGTTTCCGGCATCCTGACCCGGGGCGAGGGCAGCTCGCTGTCCCACGTGCAGCTGCTCGCCCGAAATCTCGGCATTCCCAACGTGGTGGTCGGAGAAGAGCACGTCCCCGCCGTACAGAAGAGAAGCGGCGATGAGGCGGTTCAAGCCGTGAGCCCGTTGGGCGTGGTCCAGCTGGTCCAATACTCTGAGCGCTGGGACAAGATTTTCGGCGAGGAGGCCAAAGAAACCCATGCGGTGATCCGACCGGACCTCGAGAAGCTCGACCTCACACCGGCAATGATCCCGCTCGGCAAGTTGCGGTCCCGAGACTCCGGGCGCCGCTCGGGTCCCAAGGGCGCAAACCTGGGAGAACTCAAGCATCACTTCGGTGACCAGGTCCCCGACGGCTTCGTGATCAGCTTCGGTGTCTTTCGCCAGCTCCTCAACCAGCCCATCCGCCCTGGCGGTCCCTCGACCTGGGACTGGATGGACCAGCAGTACAAACACATCGCCACGCTCTCCGGCGTGGAGAAGCAGCGGGCGGTGGCAGAGTTCTTGAGCACCCTCCGCGAGTGGATCCTGAAGACGGACCCGGGCAAGGGCTTCCGGCAGGGACTCAAGATAGGGCTCGATCGGCTCGGAAAGAACGGCACGTTCGGCGTCTTCGTGCGCAGCGACACCAACGTGGAGGATCTGGCCGGTTTCACCGGTGCGGGCCTGAACCTCACGCTGCCCAACGTCGTGGGCTACGACAACGTGCTCAAGGCGGTCAAGGAGGTCTGGGCCTCACCCTTCACCGACCGCGCCTACGGCTGGCGGCAGGGGAACATGGAAAAGCCCCGCTACGTCTTCCCCGCCGTGGTGGTGCAGAAGAGCTTCCCATCCGAGAAGTCCGGCGTGCTCGTTACCACCGACGTGGACACGGGCAACAGGGACTGGCTCACGGTAGCGGTGAGCGAGGGAGTGGGTGGCGCCGTGGAGGGACAGGCAGCCGAATCGCTCAAGATCAACCGGAAGACCGGAGAGGTGCGCTATCTGGCCCAGGCGACCGACCCGGTGCGCAGCGCTCTCGTGCCGACCGGCGGCATGACCAAGGTTCCGGCGAGCGGCACGGATCGAGTGCTCACGAAGGCAGAGATCGCAAAGCTCGTGGCTTTCGCGAATACGGTGGGCGAACGGTTTCCCGCGCTTCAGGACGAACAGGGCAAGTCCCTCCCCGCGGACGTAGAGTTTGGCTTCCGCAACGGGAACCTCACCCTGCTGCAGATCCGCCCACTCGTGGAGAGCAAGACCGCCCAGCGCAACAGCTACCTCGCCAAGCTCGATGAGCGCTTTCGCGAACGCGGATCGAAGCCCGTCGACCTGAGCGGAGTGCCCAAGGAGGAGAACCAATGAATCGCAAGATCAGAACCGGACTTGCGCTCACGTTGGTCTTCGGATTCGCGACGAGCCTCGCCCACAGCTACCCGCTCGACGGGTATCCCTGGACCGGCATCGTGCGACTCGAAGCCTACCGCCTGGCGTCGACCGGCTCGGGCCGGCCCTCGTTCCTGACCGAAGGCGAAATGCAGCCCCGCGACTGGATCCGGCTCGGCCTGGCCGATCAGTCGGGCTTTTCCATCCCACCGGCCGACCCGCAGCTCTCGCACCACATCGAGGAACTCATCGGTAAAGACGCCCGCCACTACGGCGTCGCCGTGCTCGACTGGAGCGACCCGGAGAACCCGCGCTACGCGGCCGTGAATACCGGCCGGCCCCAGAACCCGGGCAGCGTCGGCAAGATCATGGTGCTGCTGGCCTGGTTTCAGGCACTCGCCGACCTGCACCCGGACGATGTGGCCGCACGCGAGCGCCTGCTCTTCGAAGCCGAGATCGTCGCCGACTCCTTCATCCGCACGGACTCCCACAAGGTTCCGATCTGGCATTGGGGCATGACAACGGTCGAATGGCGCCCCATCGAAGAGGGGGACAAGGCAAGCCTGTGGACCTTCCTCGACTGGATGGCATCCGCGAGTTCGAATGCGGCGGCATCGATGTTGATGAAGCACCTGGTGCTGATCAAGCACTTCGGCAAGGAGTACCCGGTATCCGAGGCACGGGCGAACGAGTGGCTCGACTCGACCTCGAAAAGAGAACTCTCGAAGGTGTGGCTCGATGCCATCCGATCGCCGCTCGGGCGCAACGGCCTCGACGTCTCCAAGCTGCGCCAGGGCGCCTTCTTCTCCAAGGAGGGCAAGCGCCGCATCCCGGGCACCAACAGCACCTCGACCGCGGGCGAGTTGATGAAATACATCGTCCAGATGGAACGCGGGAAGCTGGTCGACGAGTGGTCGAGCCTCAAGATCAAGAAGCTCCTCTACCTCACGGACAAGCGCATCCGCTACGCCGCCACTCCGGCGCTCGACTCTTCTGCGGTCTACTTCAAGTCCGGTTCGCTGTATGGGTGCAAGGCAGAAAAAGGCTTCGACTGCGGGAAGTTCCGTGGAAATCGGATGAACTTCATGAACTCGATGGTGGTGGTCGAGACCGTCGACCGGGAACCCGCGCTGCGCTACGCGGTCGTGGTGCTCTCGAACGTGCTGCGCAAGAACTCCTCGGAGCTCCACCAGCAGCTCGGCTTCGACATCCACAAGATCATCGGGTCGATGCACCCAAAGGGAATCGGGGAACTCACGACTTCTCCGGGTTCATGATCCCATCGAGCTCGACGATGAGCTGCCCCATCCAGTCGCCGCCTTCGTCGTGGTTCGCGAGTGCCACGGCGATGTAGGCGCGCCCGCCGCGCTCGACCAGGGCGCTGTCGGAGTGGAAGGTCCGCCACGAGCCGGACTTTCGCATCAGCAACATCCGGGGCGCCAGCCGCCGCAGGGCCCGCACGAACTTGTGGTCGAGGTGGCGGCCCGACATCACCTCCTGCATCTCCTTCGAATACTTGGGGGTAACGAGCTGCTCCGTGTAGAGCAGGTAGTAGAAGCGCGCGACCTGGAGCGCCGTCGCGGCGTGCGCGAGGTTGTTCATGGGGTCGCGCTTCCACACGCCCGCCTTGGCGTAGTCCTTGCCGACCCAGAGCCCGCCGTTGTGCTCGGGGTCGTAGAGGCGGTAGCGCGGCGAGAGCAGCACCCGGGCGATGTACTTCTTTCCAACCCGGTGCATCAGCTTGGTGGTGGCTGCGTTGTCCGAGACCTGGATCATGCGCTCCATCAGCTCGCGGGTCTCGTCGTCGTATTCCATCTTTCCCTGGGCGATCTTTTCGAACGCCCCGAGAAGCACGGCGATCTTGGGCAGGCTGGCGGCGTACATCATCCGGTCGCCGTTGACGGCGGCCATCCGGGGCCGCTCGGGATCGGTCACGTCCACGAAGGCGACGGCGAGCTTGCGACGCCGGGCATCGTCGTCCAGTCCGAGCCGGGCCAGGCCGGCGTCGAGCTCGGCCTGGAGCTTCTCGTCGCGCCAGTCCCAGACCGGCGCCAGGTCTTCGAAGGGCGCGATCGCGTCGAGGCGCATCATCTCGCGAATCACCGGGTCGTCCACCAGGTCCCAGGGACCGGCCTGAGGCAACTTGACCGCCCCCTGCCCGCCCACGTCGTCGGCGGTGGCCGTCGCCGTGAGCAGGAGACCCCCAAGGACCACCACCCAATACAGCTCGCGGTGCCGGCTACGCGGGAACACGGCTTTCGCTTTCGCGCGTTAGCGCCCGGTGCCCACTGATCACGACGAAGGACAGACCCAGCCAGATCACCACCAGGCCGATGTTGAGCACAAAGAAGGTCGTCACCGGAAGGTCGAGCAGGTTGACGAGCACGAGCACGGTGAACGCCGCGAGCCCATCACCCACCCGCGCGCAGACCGTGTCGATGCTGGGCTTGGCTTTGTAGACGACCGAAGATTCGACGGGCAGCCAGAGCACATTGCGCGCCGTGTTGTTGATCGAGTAGTCGGTGGCGTTCTCGGCAGCCTTCATCATCCGAACTACGAAGAGCGTGCTCACGAGAGCCATGGTCGTGTAGGAAATGAGCGCCACCACCGGCATGATCAACAGCAGGACCCCGAACCCACCGTACTTCAGCAGGCGAGAGGCCACGAAGGCCTGCAGCACGAGCGCTACCCAGTTCACCATTCCGTAGAAACCGGCATAGAAGGCGGTGGTCTCCCGGCGCGTGTAGTCAATCAAAGCCGCGGCCTCGGTCACCCCGCGGGAAACGGCATCGTGCGCCAAAACGTCCTGCAACACCCAATAGAGGATGTTTTCGCCGTTTGTGTTCACCCAATTGATCAGGAGCGTGATAACGGCCACCGCAATGAGAAAGCCGCTGGAGAAGATCAGCGAAAATCCGCTCTTGCCCCTCTCCGCCGGCTCCGGCTCGGCTGCCTCCTCGGCGGTTTCGACCTCGGCCGAAGGTTCCTCGGGCATGGCTCTGCCGAGGGTCGCATCGACCACGCGCGTCAAGACAATCGAGAGACCCAGGGGGAAAAGTGATGCCACGAGCAGCATATTGGTATCGACCAGGCCGGAATCCACGAGCCAGCCCGCAATCGTGGAACCGAAGGCGCCCCCCGCGGTGGCACCGATGGCGATGAGTGGGAGGATGCGTCGGCCCACGCCGTCGCTGTAGACGTCCGCGGCAAAGGCCCAGAACTGCGCCACCACGAAGACCCCGAACATCCCCACCCAGAGATAGAAGACGATTCCGGTGTAGGGCAGGTTCTCAACGAAGAATCCGGGCTGCAGGAACCAGAAGACCACGATATTCGACATGCAAAAGAGGGTGGCCCGGGTGATGAGGGCACTTCGAGTCCAGCGCTCGGACAGACGGCCGAAGACCATCACCACGGGAACCAGAAACAACGCCTGCAGGAAGCTCGAGTAGGCCCTCACTTCGATCTTCGAAAAGCCCGCAATGTCCGAGACCGAGATCCAGCCCTCGCGAAGCGGTTTCACGAAGTAGTAGGCGCAGAGCACCAGGAAGACGTTTGCGAACATCAGCAGAGCGATCCCGGCTTCCCCGGCACGCACATCCGTGAAAAGGCGCAGGAAGCGCTCCAGCGGGGTCAGTTCGCCGCGGTCTGCCATAGGTCTCCTTTGGGGTCGATTCCAGCCGGCTCAGATGGTATATCGCGCGGAGGAAGAGGCGAGGTCTTTGCGAAAGCACAAGCCCGGCTACTGGGGTCAAGCTTCAGCACTCCTGCTGGCGGCGACCGCTGGGGCGGAACCCGTCGATCCGGCCCACCACTGGCCTCTGCCCCCCGCCGTGCTGGAAGAGCGGCTCTCCACCGAGGACTTCGAGGTGCTCGAGGTCACCGGTGGAGTCGGCGGGGTGACGGGCGCAAAAAAACTGCGCATCCGCATGGCGGAAGACAACCACGAGATCGCGGTGAAATGGAAGCCCGCCCCACCGGGGGATGCCGACGGCTGGAACAACGCGCCCCGCAAAGAAATTGCGGCCTACGAGATCCAGAAATGGTTCCTGGAGCCCGGGGACTACGTGGTGCCCACGATCGTCGCCCGCTGCCTCCACACGGACCACCACGACCCGATCGAAACGGCGCGGGCACCCACGATCGAGGACACCCAGTGCGTACTGGGCGCCCTGGTGATCTGGATCGACGCCGTCAGCGTGCCCGACGATCTCTACGATTCGGGTCGGTTTCGAAACGAGCCGCTCTACGCCCGCCATCTCGCCGACTTCAATCTGCTCACGTACCTGATCGACCACGATGACGGGCGGAAGGGAAACTTCCTCGTCTCCGAGCATGAGCAACAACGCCGCATCTTCAGCGTCGACAACGGTGTGACCTTCGGCACGCGGCTGAAGAACTTTCTGGTTCCGAACTGGGACAGGATCCGGGTTCCGGCGCTGCGCAAGCAGTCGATCGAACGCCTGCGCGAGGTCACTGACGAGCATTACGAAGCCCTCGGAGTCCTCGTCGAGATGCAGGCCGACCACACCGGAGTGCTCAAGCCCGTCGCGCCCGGCAAGAACACGGATCCGAAAAAGGGGGCTCGGGTCCAACCCGGCTCGATCCAGTTCGGTCTGGAGAAGGATGAAATCGAGGCCATACGTCGGCGCATCGACCGGATCCTCGGGCAAGTGGACTCGGGGAAAATCCCCACCTTCTGATCCCGGGAGGCAGTCCCATGGGGCCGAGCCACATGCTGCTGTCGAAGCCGGTCCTTGCCGCGGCGGCGGGCTCGTGGCCGCACTGCTCGAAGAACATCCGCTAAAGCACCCGGGCGCACTCGAATTCCACGCCGGGCTTCGTCAGCAGCAGCCGCACCTTGTGGCCATTGCCCGAAATCAGGTTGGCGCAGAACCGGAGCATCCCCCTGCCCTCTTTCCCGCTGGTCTATGCTGCGCGTGCCGTGCGCGCGCTCGTGATCCTTCCGACCTATAACGAAGCCGCGAACGTACTCCCGCTGTCGCGAGAAATCTTCACCGTGGCTCCAGCGACCGAGATCCTCGTCGTAGACGACGGGAGCCCGGACGGGACCGGCGATCTGGTCGAGGAAGCCGGCCGCTCCGAAGCTCGCCTGCACCTGCTGCGCCGGAGCGGGAAGCTGGGCCTCGGATCGGCCTATCTCGCGGGCTTCCGACACGGTCTCGACGGGGGCTACGACGCAATCTTGACCATGGATTGCGACGGAAGTCATCACCCCCGACACCTGCCCGCGATCCTGGACGCCGCCCGGGAATTCGACATGGTCATCGGATCTCGCTACGTGCCCGGCGGCGGTGTCGTAAACTGGCCATGGTACCGGCGCGCTCTCTCGTGGTTCGCAAATTTCTACACCCGGCTGCTTCTCCGGGTCCCCACTCACGACAACACGGCTGGCTACCGCTGTTACCGAAGAGAGGTACTCGAGACGGTTGACCCCTTCGGCGTCCGCTCCTCGGGCTACTCCTTCCTCGAGGAGATGGTCTGGCGCGTGCACCGCGCCGGTTTCAGCGTCACCGAAGTCCCGATCGTCTTCGAGGAGCGCCGCGGCGGAAAATCGAAGATCGACTCTTCCGAGATGTACCGCGCCGCCTGGCATGTCCTGGTCACCGCCCTGCGCCCCCCCCCGGTGCGACGCAAGCCGTAACTCCGGCCCAAGGGAAGGCCACCACGGGGCGCCCTCCCCAACACTCAGAGCGCGGCGAGAACCGCCTCAGCGCTGCTGACCTCGAACTTCATGGGTTCTTCAACGGCCAAATGGCTGACCACGCCGTCGTCGACGATCGCGGCGTAGCGCTGGGAGCGCACACCCATCCCAAAATTGGAGCCGTCGAAATCGAGGCCAACGGCGCGCGTGAATTCCCCGTTGCCATCGGCCACGAGCTTGACATCGTTGCCGGCTCCATGGGCCTTGCCCCACGCGTCCATGACGAAGGCGTCGTTGACGGCGAGGCAGATGATCTCGTCTACGCCCTTCGCCCTGATCTCGGCAGCTTTTCCGATGAAGCCGGGAAGGTGCTTCGCCGAGCACGTCGGTGTGAATGCCCCGGGCAGCGCGAAGAGCACCGCCTTGCGCCCGCGGAAGAGATCGCTCATCGCGACGTCTTCGATGCCTTTCGGCGTCATGAACTTCAGTGTGACATCGGGAATCCTGTCGCCAACCCGGAGGGCCATGGAACTCCTTTCACTCGGAAGAGGCACTACACCTGCGAAGTAGAATTCGGCCGAAGAGCATACCCGTTCTGCAGCCCCTGGTGCTCGACGCGAAACCGCTGCCTCGGGAAAGCGAATCAGCTCCCCAGGAGTTCCGGTGCCGTAGCCTCGACCAATCGGCGGATCCCGTCACGCCAGGAAACCTGGGCTCGGCCCACGCGCTCATTCAGGAATGCGAGACTCAACGGCAGCGGACCGACAGTCTGCTCGGTCTCGCTGAACTTCGGCTCGAGTCCCGTCAGCTCGCCCATGTAAGCGCACCACTCCTCGATGCTCGCGGGCTCCCCCCCCCAGTTGACGACGGTAGCCGGAACCGACGCGATCTCGAGCAGCCGCGGGATCTGATCCACGATGTCGTCTTCGTGGATCGGGTTGAAAATGTTGGGGCGCTCCGGGTGCAGAGGAATGGGCTGGCCGGCCCGCATCATCTGTAGATGGATCCACGGCCAGCCGCCGTTCGACCCGTACGGCACGGAGAGGCGCGCGATCGTCGTCGGCAGATCCCACTGCCTGGCGCTGAAGCGCGCCAGCGTCTCGGCGGCAATCTTGGAGATGCTGTAGGTGGGCAGCATTGCGCGATGGTTGTCGCCCAGGGGATCCCCCTCCCGCGCCGGGGCCTCCGGGCCGCGGTGGGCGTAGACGCCCCCCGTGGAGCAGTGGAAAAAGGCCCGTGCGCGCCGGCAGTGTGCCATCAGCCGGCCCGCACCCTCGCCGTTCGCAGCCAGGTCGTAGGCAAAGTCACCGCTTTTCACGACCGCGAAGTGGAGCACCACCGTGAAGTCGTCCGGAACCACCGAAAGATCGCCGTCGGCCAGATCGACGGCCACGCAGCGGGCACCCGCCGCCTCCACTCGCTCGCGGTCCTCGGGACGCGAAAAGCGCGCGAGTCCCACCACCTCGTTGCGTGGCGCGAGAGCCTCGAGCACCGGAAAGCCCACCTGGCTCGCCGGGCCCGTCACCAGGATCTTCTCATCGGTAAGCAGTGTCATCACGCGAAGGTAGCCGGAGGCCACCGCGTGTGGCACACCCTGGCCATGACCGTCCCGGTGCTCGCGGTGGTGCTGGCCTGTGCGCTGGCGCTCCGCCTGACTTGGGCCTGGGGCGATCTCGAGGCACTGCTGCGCTTCGCGACCTCAGACGACGCCTTCTACTACTTCCAGATCGCCCACAACCTCGCTGCGGGTGCAGCGCCCAGCCTGGACGGCGAGACCCCGACCAACGGCTTCCACCCGCTGTGGCTACTGCTGGCGACTCTGGCGCAGCGCGTCGCCCCGGACCCGCAGGCCGCGCTGCGCGCCGCTCTGACGCTCTCGGCCCTGCTCGGCACGGCGAGTACCGGCCTCGCCTTCGTCGCCGTGCGCCGCCTGACCCAGAGCGCACCCGCCGCCCTGTTCGCTGCGAGCATCGTCGCCGTCCACCCCGCATTCGTGACCGAGAGCGTCAACGGGCTCGAGACCTCGGCCGCCGTCTTCACCACGGCGCTGGCGACCCTCGGCTTCTTCGCCCTGGCCGACGCCGAGCGAGTGAGCGTCCGCCAGGGCCTTCTCTTCGGCCTCGTCGGCGGCGCCCTACTGCTGGCACGCACCGACGCCTTCTTCCTCTGGGGCTGCCTGCTGCTGGCCCTGCTCGTGCGCGCGCAGACACCCTCCGCGCGCACACTGCCCGTCGTGGCCGGTGCGGTCTCGGCCGCCTGCGTCGCCCCCTGGCTGCTCTGGAACCTGCTGCGCTTCGGGACGATCGTCCAGATCAGCGGCGTGGCGCTGCCGGAACCGCTGCGAGCCGACTTTCTCGCGACTCACGGCGACTCGCTGACTGCAGCGCTCGGCCGCAGCGCCTACCTCGTCCGCCAAGCCTTCCTCTCGAACCTGCCGCATCTTTATCTCGTACCGCGCGGGCTTCCGGCCTGGCCAGCCCTTGCCGCGGGCGCGCTGCTCCTGGTATCGATGCTGCGTTTCGGCGACGCGCGCACCCGCCGATCTCTCGCCCTGCTGCTGCCTCCCGCCGCGGGCATCGCGCTCGGGCTCTTGTGGCACGCGGGCGTTCGCTGGTGGACCCGCGAATGGTATTTCGCACCCGCTGGCTGGCTGCTTGCGGTCTTCGCCGGTGCGGCGCTGGGATTCCTGCACCAACGCCTGGGTTCCCGAGTGTCCGGGAAGCAAAGCACGGCCGGATTTGCAGCGGCCGCGCTGGCACTGGCAGGACTCGCGCTCTCGGGGCCGTATTGGCGGGTCCCCTCCGAACACCGGGTGCAACAACTCGAGGCCGCGCTCTGGCTGAAGGAGCACACGCGGCCGCAGGCCCGCGTCGGCGCCTTCAACGCCGGGATCCTCAGCTATTTTTCGGGGCGTACTGTGGTGAACCTCGACGGTGCGGTAAACGCCCGTGCCTATGAGGCGCGAAGCGAGAACCGGCTGGCCGACTACGTGGTCGCGTCGCAACTCGACTACGTCGTCGACTGGAGCGGCACGCTGCCGATGGCCGGCTGTGGAGCCCCCGGTCCGCTGCGCTGCGAGCAGATCGCCGTCATCGGCGAGCCGCTGCCCCGCTTCGCCGGCAGCCCGATCTGGGTGCTGCGGGTCCACTCCGCCCTTCCTTGACATGATCGCCTGGATCGAGATCGCGGTCTTCTCGAGCATGTGGCTCGCCGCAGCCGCCGCCGCCCTCACCGCCGCTGCCGCACGCGCGATGGACTGCCCGGTGGATCCCCGCGCCCTGGGCCTCGCAGCTTCGGGCGCCCTCATCGTCTACAACGTGGACCGCTTGCGCGATGTGGCCCGGGATCGGCAGACCGCTCCCGCACGCACGCTCTTCATAGAGCATCACCGGACCGCACTCATTGCGCTCACCGGCGCGTCGGCTCTCGCCGCTACCGCCATCGCATGGAATGTGGGTCCGGCGGTGGCGGGTCTGCTGACAGCGGTGGCGGGTCTCGGACTCTTGCACCGGCGGCTCAAGGCGATTCCCTACGCCAAGGCACCCTACGTCGCCGCCGCCTGGAGCGCCGTCGCGGTGGGACTCCCCGCACTCCTGGCAGAACGGCCCAAACACGTGATCTGGGTCGCGGCAGTCCTGTTCGGAACGATCCTCTCCAACGCCATCGCGTCTGGCGTGCGAGACCGCGAGGCGATAGCCGCCCGCCTCAGTTCCACCCGCACCCTGGCACTCGCGCGCGCCGCCGCGGTGGCGGCGACTCTCGCCGCGCTCGCAGGCCCCGAGCCAGCCCTGGCGGTGCTTCCCGCGACAGCCTTCGTCGCGTTGATTCCCTTCCGGGCCGAAGAACGCTACCGACTATTCCTTCTCGACGGCTCACTGCTCGCGGGAGCCCTGCTGGCATTTGGGCTCCTGTAGAATGCCTGCGGAGGGCGAATATGGCGGTCATCACGATCTACCACAATCCGAGCTGCTCGAAGTCGCGGGGCGCACTCGAAATCCTGTGCGAGCGCGGCGTCGAAGTGGAGGTGCACGAATACCTGGAGCGTCCACCGAAGCGCGCAGACCTCGAATATGCCCTCGCGCGGCTACCGGACACTCCCGCCGAACTCGTCCGCAAAGACAAGCGCTTCAAGGAACTCGGACTCGACGCAAACGACTACGTCAGCGCCGACTCGGTCATCGACCTGCTGATCGAACACCCGGAACTCATGCAGCGTCCCATCGTGATCCGGGGCGACCGCGCCATCATCGCTCGCCCTTCGGAGAAAGTCGCAGAACTCATCGAAGATCGACTGTGAGCCTCAAGTACCTGCACACCATGGTCCGTGTGACGGACATCGACGCCTCGCTCGACTTCTACTGCAACAAGCTCGGACTCGAGGAGGTGCACCGCATCGACGCGGAGACCGGGCGCTTCACGCTGGTCTTCCTGTCCGCCCCGGGAGACCCGCATGCTCAGATCGAACTCACGCACAACTGGGATCCCAAGACCTACGAAGGCGGTCGCAACTTCGGACATCTGGCCTATCAGGTGGACGATATCTATGCCGCCTGTCAGCGCCTTATCGACGGAGGCGTCACGATCCATCGCCCACCCCGCGACGGACGTATGGCCTTCGTGCGCTCGCCCGACGAGATCTCCGTAGAACTCCTCCAAGTCGGCGATGCACTGCCACCGAAAGAGCCCTGGGCATCGATGCCCAACGTCGGGATGTGGTGACGCCTCAGGAGGCGTCGGAAGCTCCCGGTCCCGTACCGTTGCCGCTGGCCGGCGGGGCTGCTGATCGCGACTCCGGAAGGGCCTCGGTTCCGGTCGCAGCATCGGGGGAGTCGCCACCGATCAGCGTCTGGTCGAACTGCCCGAGTGCCGGCGCATCCTCGGTGCTGAACGCCCGCGCACCCGTCGCGAGATGCGCGTAGAGGAGCGTGTACTGCTCCGTCATCTCGCGGAAGAGGTCCGACGTCTGCTGGAAGTGACGCGCCACGTCCTCGCGGTGACCGTCGAGTTCCTCACGCGTTTGTTCGAGTTCCGTCTCGAGTTGATCCGCCCGCTCCCGATCCGATCGGGCGGCGCGCCGACGCGAAAGGTTCGCCAGCAGTACGCCGACGACGAGGCCGACGCCCACCGCCACCAGCAGGGGGAGAATCGATTCGATGGTCATGAGAACTCCCGAAAGTCGGAGAAATGGCCGCTGAGAACTCGCGGCCCGGGGAGTGTACCCCGCTTGGAAGCGCAAAGAGCTTTCGACTTCGTCCCTGGCCGATTCAGTGGGCTCCGACTCCCCTCGCGCTGCCAACTGAGGGAAGAGGCCCCTGGCCACCCGACTTCCGACCCCCGCAGGGCCACCCGCGCTCCGGCAACTGCCGCACTGGACCCATCGCAACGCTATCCTGAAATTTGCGAGTCGTTGGACCCGAAAGCTCCTGTGGGGCACTTCACAGCGCGTCGGGCTCCGGTGCCGCAGGCTCCGATGATTCCGGATGGTCCACGATGGAGGGACGACATGCGAAGGCAAACCTGGCGGACTGGACTGGCAGTGAGCCTCGGCCTCACCCTGGCGAGTTCGGCGTGCGGTGATGGGGGGAGCGCAGCTGGCCAGACTGGCGCCGAAGCCGGCAAAGCGTCTGCGCCCGAGGTGGCCGAAGCCGGCAAAGCGTCTGCGCCCGAGGTGGCCGAAGCCGGCAAAGCGTCTGCGCCCGAGGTGGCCGAAGCCGGCCGGCGATCGCCTGTCGCAGCGAGCCCGATCCGATTCGAGCCTCCGAACCGGGGCGCACCCAAGACGCGTCTGGGCGGTGCGACCCGCTCGACGGGTGCGGGGAGCCTGCCGCGAATCGAGGCCCTGGTGCCCGAGGAACCCGGATGGACGCTGCGGGCGCAGCCGGTCCTCTACTGGTATTTGGCCGAAACCACGGATACGCAGCTCGACTTCGTGCTCTTGCGGCTCGATCCCATGGAGACGCTGGCCCAGGTCACGCTCGAACGCCCCGTGCGGGACGGCGTGCAGCGCCTCGATCTAGCCGAGCACGGTCCAAAACTCGAGCCCGGTGTTGCCTACCAGTGGCTCCTGAAGCTCGTGCCGAACCCCGAAGACCACTCGTACGACCAGGTGGTGGGCGGGGGCATCGAGCGGGTGACGGCGAGTCCGGAACTCGAGGGCAAACTCGCCACCCCCGGCGCCTCACTGCCTCACGTGCTCGCGGAGGCAGGTATCTGGTACGACGCAATCGATGCCCTTTCTCGCGGCATCGACGCCGAGCCGGGCAACCGCTCGCTCTGGAACCAGCGCGCCGCTCTCTTCCGGCAGGTAAGCCTGCCCGCCCTGCCACTGGACAGCGACGCTGCTCCGGGTCTCAGTCCCCGCTGACCCAGCTTTCGCCCCCCTGGGGGGATGAAAGCTGGGGAGTAGCCGGCTGCTCCAGCCACAATATCGATTAAAAATGGCTACGTTCTAGTGGAATCTCCAGCCGATCTAATTCAGAAATCCATAAAAATCACTAATTTTTTCAGAACTCTCTCCGATATTCTCTTTTTTGGCTATCTAAAAGTCAACTTGATCCAATAAAATTTTTGGATATGGAATTTTACCCTTAAATATGTCCTTTTCTGTGGATCTAATGAGTTTATCCGGTAGAATAAATCCAATAACTGATAATATTTTGTAGAAAAACGCCGTTCTGGAGAATCCATGGATCCGAAACCTGTGACTGGAGGCGAGAAGCTGGTCCAATGCCTGGAGCGAGAGGGCGTAGAATACGTCTTTGGTCTCTCGGGTGGCGCGGCCATACCGATCTTCGATGCCCTAGTTGATTCGAAGGTCAAACTCGTGCTGACCCGCCACGAACAGGGCGCGACCCACATGGCCGACGGCTATGCGCGGTCGACCGGAAAGGCTGGCGTGGCGCTCGTCACCTCGGGTCCCGGAGCCACCAACACGGTGACCGGCCTGCTGACCGCGCACATGGACTCCTCGCCGATCGTGGTGATCTGCGGCCAGCAGACCCTGCCCCAACTCGGAAAGGACTCCTTCCAGGAGGCCGACGTCACCGGCATCACCTACTCCGTGGTGAAGCACTCGTACCTGGTAAAGGACGCGGACGACATCCCGCGGGTAATGCAGGAGGCCTTCCACCTGGCCACCACTGGCCGGCCCGGGCCGGTGCTCATCGACGTGCCGAAGGATGTGAGCCAGGGGCCTTGCACGGCTTCTTTCAGCGACGAACTCGACCTTCCCGGCTACACGGTGCCGGCGCGCGGCAGCGCGGAAAGTCTGCAAGAGACTGCCCGCCTGCTCTCGGCGGCAGAGCGGCCGCTCCTCTACGTCGGCCACGGTGCCATCCTGTCCGGAGCGAGCAAGGCCGTCACGACGCTCGCCGAGAAGCTCCGCGCGCCGGTGGTCACGACGCTGCTCGGCAAGGGGGCCATGGACGAGACCCACCCGCTGCATCTCGGGATGATGGGAATGCACGGCACCGCCTACGCGAACAAGGCGGTCGTCGACTGCGACCTCATCCTGTCGATCGGCGGCCGCTGGGACGACCGGATCACCGGCCGTGTCTCGGAGTTCTGTACCGATGCGGTGAAGATCCACATCGACATCGACGCGGCCGAGTTCAACAAGGTGATCCAGCCGGACGTGGCGATCCTGGGCGACGCGCGCCTCGTGGTGGAGGACCTGACTTCCCAGATCGAGATGGCCGATACCGCCCCGTGGCTCGCCCAATGCGAGCGCTGGCGGCGCCAGTATCCGCTCCGGTACCCGAAACAGGGCGGTCTTCGCCCACAGCACGTTCTCCACCGCCTCGATGCCCTCACCCAGGGCGAGGCGATCCTCACCACCGACGTCGGCCAGCACCAGATGTGGGCGGCCCAGTTCTGCCGGACTCGTTCGGCTCGGCACTGGATCTCGAGCGGGGGCGCCGGAACGATGGGCTTCGGCTTCCCCGCCGCCATCGGCGCTCAGTTCGCGAATCCGGACTCCAAGGTCTGGGCCATTGTCGGCGACGGCGGCTTCCAGATGACTCAGGCAGAGCTGGCGACGGCACAGATCCACAAGCTCCCGGTGAAGTGCCTCATCATCAACAACAACTTCCTGGGCATGGTCCGCCAATGGCAGGAGATGTTCTTCGACAATCGCCTCTCCGGCGTCGAGTTGGAGGGCAACCCGGACTTCGTGAAGCTGGCCCAGGCCTTCGGAGTAAAGGGCCTGCGAATCCGCAGACCGGCCGACGCCGACCGCATCCTGCGCGAAGCGCACGAGTACGATGAGGGTCCGTGCGTCGTGGTGGCCGAGGTCGTCAAGGAAGACAACGTCTTCCCGATGATCCCGGCAGGAGCTGCCGTGAGCGAGATGTTGACGGAACCCCCCCGCCACAAGCTTGCGAAACCCGAGGGGAGCACCTGATGAGCGCCGCTGAGCCGATCCGGGGCCAGGAGGCCCCGCCGAAGAACCTGCACACGATCTCGCTGTTCGTGACCAACCAGCCGGGCGTCTTGGTGCGCGTGGCACTCGTCTTTTCCCGCCGAGGTTTCAACATCGAGAGCCTGGTCGTGAGCCCGGCGGCCGAGGGTCGCTTTTCCCGCATGACGATTGCGTGCTCGGGCGCACCCGAAGTGCTGGAGCAGGTGGTAAAACAGCTCGCAAAGCTGGTCGACGTGGTCCATGCCATCGACCACACGGGCGACGAGTCCTACGAGGTAGAGATCGCGCTGGTCAAGCTCGAGACCGCTCTCGACCGGCGCACCGAGATCCTTCAAATTGCCGAGCACTACAAGGCGCGCGTCGTGGACTACGGACCCGACTCGCTGATCCTCCAGGCCTTCGGCTCGAGTGAGAAGCTCGACGCCTTCATCGAGCTGCTCCGTCCCTTCCACCTCACCGAGCTCGTCCGTTCCGGCAAGCTCCTCATGGCGCGGAGCGTCGCGGTCACCTAGCCCACCGCGCAAGAACACGAGACCGCAGGCAGCCGAGTCAGGACGACGTCGATCGCAAGCAGAATGGAACGCCCTGACCACAGCGGATCTTCGGCGGCGTGCTGGGGTTCGCCCGGACGAACTCGATGCAGATCACCTCTGCCGTTCGCGCTAGCGATTCCCGTGCCAGCGGACCCAGGCGGCGCGTTGCTCGCGGAGGGGACCGTCGAGGCTGGCCCAGTCGGAGACCGGCTCAATCTGTGCGACCCAATCGCTCTCCTCGAGCTCCCACCACGTGGTACCGAGCGAACGCGAGCGCGGAATATGGCGCTGCGGCGCACGGTCCCGGGCCGGCTGGCGTGCGCCCACTCGCACGCCGAGTAGATCGACGGCCCCGGCGCGCGCGCGCCACACCACGAGACTCGGTTCCGTCGATTCCGCCTGGAGGCTCACGCTCTTGTCGCGGTCGTCGTCGTGTTGCCTCGAAAAGTATTGCACTTCGAGTTCGTATCGGCCGGGCAACGCCTCGATGCACACCGGGAAATGCCACTTCTCGTGGCGGGCCTTGAGCCATTCACCGCCGCCGGCCGGTCGGATCCCGGTGATCCATGTGGCGCGCTCGCGGTGGCAGAGAATCCCCACCTCTTCGGCCGGCCGCATGCCCCCCTCATAGGCCGCAAACCACTTGCCCTCCGGCTCGCGGGGGTCGACGCCACCTCCCAGGGGAACGAACGATCCGACGGCCAGATTCCCGCCGGCGAGCAGCAGGGATCCGGGTGCCGTCACCATCACCCACGGGCCGTGCATGTCGAAATCGAAGCCATCGCGCACGATGCGGTCCGACCGACGCGCCGCACTCTTGGCGTAGCAGCCCGTAAGCGACACAACCACGACGCATGCCAGCAAAGGTGCGAGGATCCGACGCAACACGAGAACGGATTTGTAACTGCTCGAATCTCTTTGTAAAGTCGCTGCAAATGGCGGCATTTGAGGTGACCGCGCACCGGTCGGCAGCGATCCTCGGGCGCACACTTCGAGCGCTCATCGCCTCCACGCTCCTGGGGTGTGCGACCGGAGCGAGCGACCCCGACTCCCAGGCGGGGGGCCGCGAGGGCCAACGTACGCTGCTCGCCAAAACCACGCCCAACGCAGCGGCAGCGGCTGCCCCCCCCCCGGGCGGAGATCCCGCCTCGGGGAACCTGCCGCCGACCGACGGCGAAACCCGGCCCGGACGCCTGCTCATCTACAGTGCGATCACGGGGCATGTTCCCCTCGAAGAGCGCAACATCAACGACCCCGACCCGCGCAGCATGAGCCCCACCGAACGCGAGGCGGCCCGTTCGCGCCAGATCGAACTGGAAATCCAGGAGGAGCTTGCCAAGCAGGAGTCGATCACCGGCACCGAGAGCGCGAGCACCCCACCGGACACTCCCATTCTCGCGCCGAGCTTCGATCCCGTCGCCGAGCCGCTCGCCGCACCGCCCGCACCGACACTGCGAAAGCTTCCGACCAAGCTATTCGAGAGCCGCGAGGTCACGATTCCACCGGGCCAGTGGCAGAACGCGCACGAGCTTCGCGTGATGCGCCGCAGCCTCGACGTCGACCGGGACGGCAAGCCCGAAGAAGTGCGCTACATCGACGCGGACTCCGGGCTGATCCTGCGTTCCGAACTCGATCGGGACTTCGACGGTACCCTCGATGCGTGGATCACCTACGAGAACGGAACGCCCGCGATACAGGTGCTCGACGAGAACGGAGACGGGACCCGGGACACCTGGGAACGCTACCGCGACGGGAGCCTTCTGGCGAAGACGACCGACTCGGACGCGGACGGCGTGAAGGATGTCTTCTACCGCTACGACGGCACAGAACTCGTCCAAAAACTGAGCGACCAGAACAACGACGCGGCGATCGACCGCATCGAGACCTTCGCCGGGCGCCACCGCAAGAGCATCGAAGAGGACCGCTCCATGAGCGGCCAGATGGATACCTGGACCACCTACCGCGTCATCGACGGCCGGGAGGTCATCACCCAGATCGAGCGCGACAGCCGCGACCGCGGCACGCCGAACATCGTGGAGATCTACGAAACCCAGGGTGACTCGACGCGGCTGGCTCGCAAGGAAGAGGATCTGGACGGCGACGGCAACGTCGATATCGTCTCGACCTACGAAGACGGCCGCCTCCTGCAGCGCGCGATTTCCGACGAGGCGCTCTCGCCGCTTTGAGCAGGGGAACGCGCCGGCCCACGCCTGACCCGGCGTGGGCTCCCCGGCGCCGCACGCCTGTCCGGATGGCTATGCTTCCGGCTTTTCGTGGCAGCGCTTCCGGGCATCGAACCAGCCCCGGATCATCGAGCGGAAGTGGTCGGGGTTGTAGATGTCCTCCTCGAAGGACCACTTCATGTTCCCCGCGTACTTGAGAAGGGTGTAGTTGTAGGCCTGGTGCAGGCTCCCATCTCCCGGGTCGACCATGCGATTCCAGATCTGCGCCACGACCCAGCCCCGCTCCTCGTCGATCATGACCCACTCGTGCGGGAAATACTGCATCTGGTGGTTGGGCCACTCGGCCATCGTCGAAGAGATCCATTTCCGGATCGCCTCACGGCCTCCGAAGGTTCCGTAGAGGTGTTCGATATAGGTCGCGTCTTCGGTAAAGAGATCCGCCCAAGCATTCCAGTCGCCGGAAGTTCCGGCCTCGAGTGCAGTCTTCTGGTAGCAATCAAGCGCCTCTTCGATCTCCTGTCGCGTCCACCTGCCCATGCCGTCTCCTGCTTGCGTTTGGATCCGCCGCGCATTCTATCACGCGGGCTCTGCCCGCAGCGCCGCCTCGAGCTCCGGGAGCCGCTCCAGGAGTTCTGCGAACCAGGGCGTGTAGTGCTCTGGATGGCGAGCGACGTCGCGCACCAGCTCATCGCCGCGGATCCAACGCAGCCCATCGATCTCGGCGGGATCGGGTTGCGGCACCTCGGTAAGCACGCCCACGAAGACGTGGTCGAACTCGCGCTCGGTGAGTCCGGAGCCCGGATCTTCGGCCGTGTAAATCAACGCGAATACCCTCCGCAGTGCACTCGCCACCCCGAGTTCTTCCCGCAACCTCCGGTGAGCGGCATCCTCGAGCGCTTCGCCCCGCCGCGGGTGTCCACAACACGCGTTGGTCCACAATCCGCCGAAGTGGTACTTCGCCGCGGCGCGCTTCTGGAGCAGGACATCGCCGCCGGGATCGAAGAGCACGATCGAGAAGGCCCGGTGCAGGAGACCTCCATCGCGGTGTGCGGCGAGCTTCTCCGCGAAGCCGACCTCGCGATCCTGCTCGTCGACGAGGATGATCTCCTCCAGCTCAACCCCCCGGGCCCTGGTTGATCTCGGCAAGTCGGTCGGCGAGCAGCCGGCGCAGTCGCTCGATTTCAGGCTGGGCGGCGGAGCCCGAACGCTCGTCCAATTCGAAGGGGTCTTCGGTCACATCGTAGAGCTCCTCGGCACCCGAGGAGTCGCGAATGAGTTTCCAACGCTGCTCCACGATCGCGGCGAGGTCGGCGTCGCTCCGCCAGGGTTCCCCCACTTCGGTCTTCGACACGCCCGCGGGTCCGCGCTGTACCAGAACGGCGCGGGGTGCCAGCGCATCGCCCGCGAGCAGGGGCACAAGGGATCGACCGCGCCAGCTGGGCTCCGGCGCCTCGCCGCCGGCCAACTCGAGCAGCGTGGGTGCAAGATCGATCTGACCCACCACCTCTTGCACCCCCAGCGCGTCGAACTCGCCCCCCGGCGCGTGGATCCACAGAGGCACCCGGACCTGGGCCTCGTAGACGTGTCGGGCGGCGCGGTGAAGCAGGTGGTTGCCAAGGCCCCAACCGTAGGGGCTCGTCACCACCCAGAGCGTTCCGTCGCCCCAGCCCATGGCGCCGAGGTCCCGGTACATGCGTGCTATTTCCGCGTCGACATAGCGAATTTCGACGTCGTAGCTGTTGAACGCCCGCAGCAGCAATTTGTTTTCGTAGTGAAAGAAGCCGAAGGGCACGTGGTGCTGCTCCAGTGCGAATTCGACCATCTCATCCGGCTTCTCGCGACCGAGCCCGGCAAAATGCTCCGGGGGGGCCTGGCGCTGCCCCTCGACGTCCGCAAACTGGATGAAGACGAAAACCCGGACGTCCGGATCGAGCTGGGCGAGCCATTCGAGCGCCCGGTCCACCAGTTCGGCGGCCGGGCGGCAGGGCTCGGCATAGACCTCGGACGGCACATCCACATGCGCGAATCCCCGGGCAAAGCCGGTACGCGCCCAATCACCGCGCGTGGCCAGGAAGGCGGCAGTCTGAAAGCCCCGGCGACCGAGGACTTCCGCCAGGGTCGTCGCCGCTTCGTCGAGCGGTCGGCCTTCGAATCCGACGAGGCCGTGCTCGCTCGCGTGAAGGGAGGTGAACATCGACGCGTAGGAAGTCAGCAGGCGGGGAGACCCGGCATAGGCCCTTTCAAAATCCACTGAGCGGCCGGCCAGTTCGTCGAGAAAAGGGCTCACGGCTCGGGGATAACCCCGGGAACCGAGATGATCCCCACGCAGACCATCGATTCCGAGCAGCACGATGTGCCGGAAGCCGGCTTCTTCGGGCGCTCGGCCGCACGCTGCCAGCAGCAACAGACACGTACAGGTGCTCGCAAGGGCTCGGCTGTGCTTCACAGGGCCTCGACCATACCGCAGACCCGAAGGGTCCGGCCGGATCCTGCCCGGCTGCTGCGCAGCCCGACGCCCGCGCAGCAGCGCGGTAGTATGCGGCGATGGATTCGCCCGCGTATTCGGCGGAGTTCCACGCCGCGGTCCGCGGGAATGCCAGCCATCGCACGGAGATCCGGGACATCCTCGCAGCGGCCTTTGCCGAGGATCCCATCATGCTCTGGCTCCTCGCAAAGGCGAAGAACAGCCTCGCGGCGCGCCGGCTGCTGTTCGAAAGGGGCGTGCGCACCACGGCGCGCCACGGAGTGGCCGAAATGACCGGCGGAGGCGAGGCTGCCGCGATGTGGGCGCCGCCCGGCTTCGTGAAGACCGAGGGGGTGCGGGGAATCCTGGACGAAACACTCGGCCTTTGGTCGTCGTGGCGAGCCCTGCGCGGAGGCTTGGCCCAGGCGGGCCGCTTCTACCAGGAGATGTTGCGTGGCCGACCCGGAGTGCCCCACTGGTACCTGGCCGCACTCGGAACGCGCCCCGAAGCACGGCGACGAGGAGCGGCCTCGGCGCTGCTCGCCAAGCAGCTCGGCGAGTGCGACGCACAGGGGCTGCCGGCCTACCTCGAGTCCTCGAACGCGGCGAACCTTCCGCTCTACCAACGCCACGGATTCGAAGTGCTGCAGAGGGTCAGTTTCGAGGGCTCGCCGCCCATCTGGCTCATGCTGCGACCGGCCCGCTAGCACCCCCGCTGCATGACACCGACTGGATTCAGAACGCGGGCGCTTGCCGAGCCGACCGGAAGCGCCGATGATCGTTCTCCGAGAATCCCTTGCATCCCTTCGCCTGGAACGATCGCCTGGCACGTGGCGCCGATCGCGCCGCGCTCGGCATCGGGTGTGCCGCGGCTGCCTGGCTGCTGCTCCAACTGAGCCTATTCGGCATGGGCCGCGACCAGGCGATCTACTCACTCGCCGGCGACGCCATCCTCGCGGGCGGCACACCGTACCGCGACGTCTGGGATTTCAAGCCCCCTGCCATCCACTTCGTCTACGCGCTTGCCCGGGGCGTCTTCGGCGCCCGGGCCTGGGCGCCGCGCATCCTCGAGGCACTGGCGTTCGCATCCCTCGTGCTCGCCTTCGCGCGTTTCTCTGTGCGGCACATGGGCGACGCGCGGCCCGGTGCGGTCGGGGGCCTGATCGCGCTCGCGACCGTCGTGCCGCTCGGCTTCTGGCAGACCGGACAGCCCGAAAGTTTCGGAGCGGTCGCAACCGCCTGGGCGCTCGTCTGCGCCACACCGGCACGCCCACGGACAGCAGCCTACGCAGCCGCCGGCGCGCTCTACACCTTCGCGGCACTCTGCAAGCCGCCGCTCGGCGGCGGCCTGCTGGTGAGCGCCGCCCTGGCCGCACGGGAGGCGCACCGCTCGCCCGACCGGTCCGCACCGGGGGTCGTGGCGGCTTTCGCCGCGGGCGGCGCCGCGCTGCTCGCGGCCTGCGCCCTCTTCTTCCTGGCGCACGGCGCAACGGACGACCTATTCGGTGCACTCGTCGGTTTCGCGCCGCATTACACGACGCTCTCCTTCACACAGCAGTCCGCCGCCGCGAGCCTCTGGAGCGCCGTGCGGGGGAGCCTCTACCAGCACTCGCTTCTGGTTCCGGCAGGCGTAGCGCTACTCGTCGCCCTGCCCGCCAGGGGCGCAAACGAGCGCAACGGAACTCTACACGTGCTGGGCGTGCTGGCGTTCCAGGTCGCCGGCGTCGCGCTTCAGGGCAAGCACTTCCCCTACCACTTCGTTCCCGGCCTCACGCTGCTGGCGCTGCTTTCGGGCTGGGGTCTGTGGAAGGGATGGCGGTTCGTGCGCGGACGCCCGCTCGCTCTGGCCGCTGGATTGGCGCTCGTGGTGCTCTTGCTTGGGCTACCCGCCGGCGACTTCGCAGCCCGCAGCCGCCTGCGCACCGAGATCCTCGCCCGCAGGGTCCCGGAAACGCTGCGCGATCGGCTCGACTCCGCCTGGGACGTGAACGCGGGATCCAATCGACGCGTCGCCGCTTGGATCCGCAAGCAAACCTCCCCGCACGACCGGATCTTCGTCTGGGGCTTTGAGCCCCAAATCTACATCCTCGCGGATCGCCGACCAGCCAGCCGCTACATCTACGATGTGCCCCAACGTCTCGCGTGGACGGGACGCGACGCGGCCCGCAGCGAACTGGTCCACGACCTACGCGCGGCGCCGCCGGCGGCATTCGTGGTCGAACACCGGGACGTCCTACCCCACGTGACCGGAAACCGCGCTGACAGCGCAGAAGAACTCGCACGTTTCTCCGGCCTTCACGACCTGCTCCGGACGCACTACCGGCACGCAGTACGCATCGAGGACCTGGATGTCTATCTGCGCTCGGCTCCGGAATGAGGGGCGCCGCTGCCGCTCGGATGATCGCACAAGCCCGAAGGTTCCCGATTCCGTCACGTCCCGTAGACTGACTCACACATGAATGCAGCCGGTCCGCGTGCCCCGGGGTCGGGATGACACGTCGCCCTGGCGAAGCTGGCGACCGGCGTGCCCCGCACGCTCTACCTCGAGCACGAGATTCCAGCGGGATACCTCGAGGCCCGCGACACTGGGGACACCCGCGGAATGGACCCTGCCCTCGCCGCCTACTACGAGAAGCTGCGTCTCGTGATCGCCGGACCGCTCTTCTCGGCCACCCGCCTGCAAGCCATCCTGGGCCTGCAGACGGGTGCGTACGATGACCTCCTGCTGGCGTACCGGGCCCGCCATCGGAACCCTGTCGAGTAGTCTTGCGATCCGGGGATTTTGACATTGCCCACGACGTGCTACCCAGGCTTGTCTGCCGCATGCACCGCTGGCGGTTTTGGGGTTGTCACCACGATGCGGAAAGCCCCGCGTCGCTTGCCATGATCGAGGCAGACCTCGCCGCGGGCCTGGCCCCGCACCCGACGGAGGACGCGACGTGAAGATTCTGGTCACGGGCGGTGCGGGCTACGTGGGAAGCTTTGCGGCGCGCCACCTGGTGGCGACCGGGCATGAGGTCGTGGTGCTCGACAACCTCTGCCAGGGCCACCGTCGGGCCGTGGACGCCTGTCCGCTGGTAGAGGGCGACGTCGCCGACACCGCCCTCGTGGGGCGTCTGATGGACGACCAGCGCACCGAGGCTGTCATGCACTTCGCAGCGGCCACCAACGTGGCCGAGTCCGTCGCCAATCCCCGCTACCACTACCGCAACAACACGGCAAATACCTTGGGACTGCTCGAGACCATGCTCGACCGCGGCGTGCGCAAGCTGGTGTTCTCGAGCACCGCCGCCACCTACGGCTCGAGTGCTGGCATCCCCATGCCTCTGCAGGAGGACGCGCCCAAGGAGCCCGTCTGTCCCTACGGCTATTCGAAGCTCGCCATCGAGTGGATGATCCAGGACTTCGCACGCGCCTACGGCCTGACCTACGCGATCTTGCGCTACTTCAACGCATCGGGTGCGAGCGCAGACGGTGGCCACGGCGAGGACCACCACCCGGAGACGCACCTGATCCCACTCGTAATCGAAGCGGCCCTCGGCAAGCGCGACCAGGTCGACCTCTACGGCGATGACTACGACACACCGGACGGCACCTGCCTGCGCGACTACGTCCACGTAGAGGACCTCGCCCAGGCCCACGAACTGGCGGTCAAGGCGTGCCCCGAGCCGGAAGGCGGCGGAATCGTCATGAACATCGGGACCGGGAGCGGCAATACGGTGATGGAAGTGGTGAGCGCCGTAGAGCGCGTGACGGACCGCAAGGTGCCCTACCGGGTCACGAGCCGGCGGCCGGGCGACCCAGCCCGCCTGGTGGCCGGCAACGACCGCGCGCGTGCCCTGGGCTGGCAGCCCCGCTTCGCGGGAATCGACTCGGTGGTGAGAACGGCCTGGGAGTGGCACCTGAACCACCCGAAAGGCTACGGCGACGAGCCCGACGCATAGAGTCCGTCGAGCCGACGCAGGGCGCAGCCAATCACAACGTTGGAAGCGGCTAGGCCTTCTGAGAGCGCTCGGCGCGCATCCGAAGATATTGCGTGATGACGTGCATCAGACTCTGGTGCGTGTCTTCGGCGATCCCGTAGTTGTCCACGGGTACCCAGACGACATGGTCGGCCAGTTCGCGCAGGGTGCCGCCCTGAAAGCCCACGAAGGCGATCGTCGTGACGCCCCGCTTGCGCGCATATCGACAGGCTTCCACTACGTTGGGGGAATTCCCACTGGAGCTGACGAGCAGGACCGCGTCTCCCGGCTCCAGGTAGTACTCGAGCTGCTGCCGGAAACAGGCCTCGTACGAGATGTCGTTGGAAAGCGCCGTCAACATGGCGACATTCGAAGCCAGAGACACGGTGCGCAGCGGCTGTCTGCCGTCGACGTAAGTGCCCTTGGTCGCGTCGCAGACAGTGTGGTCCGAGATCGCCGCGCTGCCGCCGTTTCCGGCCACCCAGACGGTGCCGCCGCCCGCCTGCACGCGCTCCAGGGTTTCAAGGATGCCCTGGAGCGGCTCACGGTCGAAGCTCTGCAGGACTTCGACAAAGCGGCAATAGTAGTCGTCGACGAAGGCGCCGAACTCGTCCATGGGGTTGCTCTCGTTTGGCTGCGCACTCGTAAGCCTGTCACAGGCGGGGGATCGAGGCCAGCGGCACGGCATCCGCAGGGGGCCTGGAGTTTCGCCCGGATGCGCCGATCCGCGGAGCCTTCGACTCGGTGGAAGCGCCTGCTGCCATTCCACACCGCAGCTTTGTCGCTGGAGGGCCGGCGGAACCCGAGACAGTGCAATGGCCACCTCGGCCGAGAACCGAAGAACTGTGGATGCACTGACTTGGGGACTGGTACGACAAACTGGGGCAGGTCGGGGTGCAAGCGTCGGTATCGCGGTCGAAGTGCGTTGACCTGCTGCGCCGCCCCCATCGGGACCAGATCCCTTGCCAGGGCCTCGCATTGGCAACCCAACGCGGTCTGGGCGCCCGCACACGCCAAGGCCCCGAGTTCATCAGCGGCAGCGGGAACGAAGTGGCGACCCGGGCAGGATTCGAACCTGCGACCCCGTGCTCCGGAGGCACGTGCTCTATCCAGCTGAGCTACCGGGCCACTGCCGTCGGCAGGGCGGACTGTAGCGAACTGCTCCGGCAGGCCGGATGCGGCTGGCGCCTCCACCACGCCTCCCGGAACGCGATCGCTGGAATGGTGGGGCGTACTGGACTCGAACCAGTGACCTCCGCGGTGTGAGCACGGCGCTCTAGCCAGCTGAGCTAACGCCCCCTCCTAAAGCCTATCCCAACGATCCCAGGTGGGGCCCCCGGGCCGGCGCGTCGCTCACCCCCCGGGCCGGCGCGTCGCTCACCCCCCGGGCCGGCGCGTCGCTCACCCCCCGGGCCGGC